>JBAQFX010000132.1:0-18623 GCA_049287485.1 Anaerolineales bacterium | reverse complement strand
TTATCATAGTACGCAACGCGGATGGGATCATCAGATGATTGTGGTGCAATCAATGAGGCAAAGTATCCAACATCCGCAGCGCCACCATCCAGGGTGAGACAGGTCCAGTCAAATTCATCACAAAAAGCGGCACTGCTCTCGTGATAAGCCAACCTTAGCTGTCCATCGTAAACCGAGTAATAAGCAATATAAGGTGTATTTCCAAAATTAAAATCCAGCGAGGCATATCTCCCCTCACCATTGAGGATGGAAATTAGCGTACAATTCCACAATCCTACAGCAGCCCCCTCACCACAGTTGCCCAAACTAGGTACTTGTTCTGCATAGAATAAATCGCTATCCAAGTACGGAGATGAGGTTTGAAAGTATGCAATTGCAGCATTTCCGGTGGAGGAAAACTTGAATGAAGAATAAAGACCAATAGAATCTTCGGGAGCATCGGGAGCGGTTACGGTGATAATATCCTTTACGCAGGATCCCAATGAACAAGTCCAGATCGCAGCTTTGAGGGCACGATTGGTGGCATCGAAATAGCTAATCCCCAGCTTCCAGTTGTTCGCGGAGGAACCCCAGATATCGATTGAGGTGAACATTCCAGTGTTGAGACCCCCACCTCCGTCCATAGAATCGCAAAGCCAATTATTGCTCGTGCCACAATTTCCGCTATGGTTTGGAGCTGGAATTGCAACCATCAGGTCGGCATTCGTGGCATCATAATAACTGATAGCTAAAGAACCATCAAAGGGCCGGAGGGCCATCGATACATAACGACCGACATCCCGGGGTGGATCAGATTCGCGTTGAATATACTGGCTTGACCAGGGTAAATTGGCATGGGAAGTAATTAGCTGGAGAGTTTTGGTGTCACGATATCCTTGCGCTTGAGTGAGGCCGATTCCCAGCATGGAAACCAAGATGAAGACCACAATCACTGAACTTAGACGGATGGGTGCTTTCATATGTTTATCTCCATTTTTATATGTAACACTGTAAAAATTGCTCAGGGTTACCCTGAAAACTACGGGAAACTCCGATTATGGACAAACCATCATTGTTTAGAAAGCAGAGGCAGGAAGGTTTGGGCGACCTGGTAGATTATTTTTAGACTTGTGGTGTAATAGGCATTATCATCTTCGGTGTAAGCAATTGCCACCAGACCATATGAGTTAACAGCCAATGAAACGTAATCCCCCTCTTCGGTATACTGACTGGCGTTATCGAGGGTATTGCAGCGCCAATACTGATAATCGAACCCGGGTAAAACATCACCACAATTACCAAATCCGCTGTCATCATATGCAAAGTACGGGCGAGCAAGCCGCAATGTTGGAGGTGAGAAATCTGATTCTATTTGCTGATACACGATGACCGCAAGGTTGTCTTTATCAATACCCATGGAAACCCCCATGGGCGAAATACTGGTCCCCATATCGTCCACAACCATAGGTTCACCAAAGCCACTGTTATAGAATTTTAATTGACCATTGGTTTTGTCGTAGTAAGCTATACGAACTACGCCACCTGGTGATTGAGGTGCTGAAATAGAAGTATATAAACCAACATCGGATCCATCCGTGCCGTCCAAGGTGATGCATTGCCATTTAGCACCACCACAATTACCACCATCACCTACATAATACGCGTATTTTAAATTACCAAACTCCTGATCATAATAAGAAATATATGGTATATCATCCCAACTGATATCCAGTGAAACATATCGACCCAGATCCGCTCCTCCATCAATCGTATCACATTGCCACAAGCCATCATCTTCGCCAATGCCGCAGTTCCCACCAGCAGCTACAGGATAAGCATATCTTAAGTAACCCCGATCTATGCCTGCTGCAACATAATATGCAATTCCAGGTGTTCCACCTGAAAAGAATTTTATGGAGGTAAATAAACCAACAGAATAATCATCTGAAACTGGGGTATCTATCGTGACCCAATCATTAGCTATTCCATTGTAATAAACTTTTGTAATTAATGCCTTTAGTGTCCTGTTAGTAGCGTTATAGTAACTCATTCCTTTTTCCCAGTATTCAACATCACCCGACCATGCATCCGTTGAGAGGTACAGACCTTGGCGATTAGGAGGACCGTATTGTTGACATGTCCAATTCCCATTCACCCCACAATTACCCGGAAAATTAACAGCAACATATATATCCCCAACTGTCTGGTTGTAGTAAACAATCCTGATGTGCCCATCGGGGTCAAATGTAAGCGATGGATACTTACCAACAATCAATGGTGGGTCAAGTTGTCGATGTACATATTGAGACTTCCAGGGATAATTGGCAGTACCAGAGATATCATTTGTTGATGAAAGATCATTCTTTATTTGCTGAGCCTGGGTGAAACCGACACCAATCATCGAAAACGAAATTAAAATCATGATGATCATACTAAATCGGAAATATGATTGTATGATTTCTTCTCCTTGAAATGAAGAGTAAATATTGAGTTTAATAAAAAGCTGAAAACCATAAACTAGTTTTAACCATAAATAGGTTATAAAGAAAAAATTCCCCAGACGGGTTTTGTTAATTATTGATTAAAACAAAATAAAAGTCAACAGAATTTCCTACAATCTAGATCGATTCTATATTTCTCATAGAAATTATGGAATTCGGCGTTGAGCGAGGTTTTCGGTCAGGATTTGGTCAATGACATCCTGCAGATTGTTAGTCTCCCCCCAGTGACGAGATGCCTGGACGATCTCAGGGGACACCTTGGTTTCGAGCTCGACTTTTGTTACAATCGTCCTTTTTTGTGTATCCGATTCAACATCAGGATGGTTGATAATCAGATAGCATAATCTCAACGATTGGTGATACTCTTTGATGGAGGCATACAGATTGGCAAACCCATGCAATGTATGTAATATCAATGGTGTACTGTCCAGGGTCATAGCTGTATTCAATGATTGCACACAATAATTCCAGGCTTCGTCCACCAATCCAACCTTGATATATGCTTTGCTAATGTCATAATATGAATAGGTGATCCCGCGTAGATCGCCGAGATTGGTGAAAATCTCAATCGCTTCATGATAAGTCCGGATGGCTTCTGCGGGCTGATTCAGAAATCTCAATTGCTGATATGCCAGATTATTCAAGGTGACGGCAGAAAGACGATGATCACCTGTTTCCTGACAAAGTTTTAAAGCGGATAACACGTGATGATAAGATTCTATTGTATTTGCAATCACTTCATAGATAGCTCCAAGGTTATTGTGGATGAGAGCCATATCGCGTTGATCATTAATATTTGTAGCTATTTCCAATGCCTGAATATATAGATCCCTGGATTCGAGGAAGTCTCCCTGAAGAAACGCTAGCCTGCCAAGCCCCATGAGAGGCCGGATGGATCCATAATGCGTTCCAAGTTGTTCATGAGTAGCCAGGCTGGTTAGCAGATTCTGGCGTGCTTGCTCGTGATCGCCTATTTGTGTCAATAAAATTCCAAGGATGGATTGACAGTGAGCGATGATGGCAATGGAATAATTTGACTTGGGGATAGAATCCAAGCGAAGCAACTCGAGTGCTTCCTCAATATAGATGATTGCACGTTTCGGTTCCCTCTTAATACGATAAGCTTCCGCCAGAAATTGCAAAGTTATGGCAATATCCCATTGCGAATTATGCAAACGGAAGGTTTGGAGACATTCTGTTAATCCCTCGATGGCTTCAGTAACAAAGCCATTCCTGCACTTCATCCAGGCTGAGAGTTGTTGCATGGACCCGCGGATAATTTCCAGCTCAGGGGCGTTCAGCTTATTCAGTTTTACTAAAGCCAGGTGGAAAAACTCTCCACCTTGAACATAATTTCCAAGGATAACATGATAAGTAAGTAATGGCTCCTTTACTTTATTGATCAGATCCCAACGATCAGAATCGACCATCCAACCCCAGGCGGTCCGGATATTTTCTATCTCCAAGCTCAATTCACTTAAAGCTTTACCTTGAGCTGCAGTATTTAACTCCGGTTGTCTTTTAGTACAATAATCGACAAAATATTCACAAAACCTTACTTTTACAGAAGCCAGCTCTTCCTTTACTTCTTCTAGCTTACTGGTGGCGTATTGGTGAAAAGTCGCTAGCATTTCAAACCGATCGTCTGGCCTTCGGTAAAGCAATGATTTATCGGTTAATAATGTTAGGAGGAGCGGTGTCGCCTCACATATTTCATAAGCTGCGTTTGCCGTAAATGCAGCTTGAAAAATTGATAGACGGCGTAAGATAAGCTGTTCTTCTTCAGACAGCAATTTCCATGAATTATCAAACACTACTTTCAAACTACGATGACGGGGATTTATATCATGTTCAAATGAAGTGAGAAATTCGATATTCTGCTTAATCTCAGTAGCAATTTCCTGGCAATTGAAAACCCTTACCCATGAGGACGCCAGCAAGATACTTAACGGAATACCATCAACGAGCTGGCAAATCTTAATGATAGCTTCCCGGTTATTTTGATAAGAAAATTTCTGAAAGGTCCTTTGAGCATTTTGGCAAAATAATTTAATTGAACTGTAATCATCCACATTTTCATGTGCTGTTGATGCAGGAATAGGCAATCCATGGACCTCCTGGATCGTCTCTGAAATTAAATTTAACCGCTCGCGTGAGGTGACAAGAATTTTTAGGTTTTGAGTCTGGGCAAGCAGCAAAGCCAGAAATTTAGCACCTTCTACCCGCAAGTGCTCAAAGTTATCAAAAACGAGAAGCACTTTCAAACGATGTAAATATCTCCCCAACTGTTCCGCATAGCTCATTTGACCAGAATAGCTGAATTTCAAGACATCTGCTATAAGGATTGGAATGAATTCTGGATCCTCGATTGAAGTAAATGATATGAAGAATATCCCATCTGGAAAGTATTCGGTCACATGGTGGGCAATTTGAACTGCCAAGCGGGTTTTACCAACGCCTCCAGGACCAACCAGAGTAATATTTCGATACTCGGGAGAGAATAACAAATGCTTGAGCTCAGCTAAATCCTGTTCGCGCCCAATAAAAGTGGGATCCAATACTGGAAAATTGACCAACTGTTGGGGACTGGATTGTAATGGTGGGTGTTCATTTGTTGAAAGATGTGGGTGCAGCAATTCATAAACATGAACTGCCCCATCTGTTTCATTGAGGAAATGAAATCCCAGATCTTTTATGTTCGATCCGAGGGGTACATCAAGTAACCTTAGGGTTTGCTCAGTAAATATAATCTGTCCGCCCCAACTGATGGATAACAACGATGAGGCAGTGCGTGTAAGTATGGCGAAATTACTAGAATTTTCTCCTTCTAGAATGGTCGAATATAAGACCATGCGAATATTGGGAGGATCAAAATTCCCCCAATTGGCTTTCTTTAATTTTAAATGGATGGTAACAGCGCAGTGCAAGGGCTGACCGCTTTCAAAAAGCAGGGTAATGCTGTCTTCAGATTTTTGGAGTACGATACCACCAAAACGCCGAACTGTCTCCTTAACAATATTCATATAGGTGGAAAGAATACGGTTCTTTTTGTTACCAGCACGAGCCCAATAAAAGGCAGCTTTTTCAATGTCGGCGATAAGTAATACAGGGGTTTTGACTTTTTGCTTGGTGGATATGGCAGGTTGCCCAATCACTATTTGCTTGTACAATGAAGTCAGTTCTGTCGTGGGCTCAATTCCCAGTTGGTGAAAAAGTATATCCTTATAATGTTTGTATAAAGAAATTCCAGCTGTTCTCTGACCTGTGATTGAATAAAGCTGCATTAGCTGAAGATATATATTTTCATTAAACTTATCTGCGCTAAGCCAAATGCGGGCATAATGGATGGCAAGATTAAAATCGCCAAAGGTGCGATGACATCTCACCAGACGCTCAAGTGCATCGAGATATTGAGCATTAAGTGATTCGCTTTGTTGCATGCGCCAATCATCAAAAGTGGGAGCTTTAGATATGTTAAAACCGGCCATGAATTCGCCAGGATATAGTTCAATCGCATTAGTTAAAATTGGAGTGCAATGAAGGCAGATCTGAGATGTGGGATGTCCATGGGTGGCGCATTTATCCAACAAGGTCCTGAAATTTACCAGGTCGACAGTTATATTCTTATACTGATTTAAATCAATCTCATTTCGATCAAGTGTAATCCATTCATCCAGCCCGGTATCTTTCAACCTCCAAAGTGTAGTACGCAAGGCAGCCAGGGCTTGTTTTTGTGTACTTTCAGGCCAGAGTAGGTTAGCTAAAACTTCACGAGTCTGGCTTTTGCCGGTGACTGCCAGATAGGCGATTAATGGTATAGCACGGGCTGTAGAAATATGAATAGGAACATCGTCAAGAGTGATCCGGGGCTTACCGAGTAAGAAAATCTGCAAGTGCGACATTTATTAACCTTATATTAATTTTACTCAAGAATTAGGGAAAATGCAATAATTGTGACGCTATTGGTGACGCTCATGTGACGTATTGCTAATATAATTAGATTAGCATATTTCCCCGGCCAGCATATGAGGGGAAGGGCTGGTTTGGAACACATCTCTGCCTTTCCTATATAGGGAGGCTTTATGGGAAAGGCAGGGGTGGGGGCAAAAACTAGTTCAAAACAACTAGTGAGTGGCACAGATAAGTCCACTCACTAGTTGTTTATGAAAAGGTAGTTAGCTGACAATTTCTATAAAGTCATTCCGCTTCTTTTGGTTTTTGTTCTTGCAAAGTACGGATACCATTACGGACCTGATTTATCGTGCGTTCCATTTCCATTTCAAGACTACGCAATGTCTCCAGCACATATTCATCCGCCTCTCTACGGATGGTTTCACCATCCGCAGTTGCCTGAGCCTTAATTTGTTCTGCCTGGGAATATGCTGCCTGGACGACTTGATCGCGCTCAACCAGCTCAGTGCTCCGGTCGCGGGCAAGACTGACGGTACGGTTGGCTTCTTCTTGAGCTTGAGCGATCAGTCGGTCTCTTTGGGCTAATAGTTGTTGCGCTTTTTTTACCTCTTCAGGAATCGAAACACGCATCTGATCAATTAGATCCAGCATGCGGTCTTCGTCGACGATTACATTATGGGTAAAGGGAAGTGGACGGCTCTCGTTTAAGAGCTCCTCCAGTCGGTCAATCATTTGCAGGATATCCATATGCATTCTCCAGTTTACCCAAACTCAGCCTACCTTCATTAACAAAGAACGATCAACTCACTGATGATTCGATGTAATCATGTAGATAATATGTACAAGATTACAACGAAATTCAAAAAACGTCAACATTTTCAGGCATGTAAACTTCTTGCGTCAATCGCGCATCGAAATTGATAGTTCGATTTGGCCGCTATCACCCAATTCTTTCAGGCGGGATTTAAGTGCTTTCTCTACATGAGGAGGTACCATGCTGCTGATATCACCATTCAAGGAGGCAATTTCGCGGACCGTGGAAGAGGATAAAAAGGTGTGCTCTTCGTTGGTAATCAGTGAGATCACTTCAATATCCGGTGCCAAACGGTGATTCGCCAAGGCCATGCGGAACTCATATTCGAAATCAGAAAAAACACGTAAGCCACGGACGATGACCTGAGCCCCAATCTGATGGCAAAAATCAACCGTCAAACCACTATACCCCACGACGGAAATGGTTGGATCATCCTTGATTGACTGGCGAACCAGATTGATGCGTTCTTCCGGCTGAAATATCAGCGTTTTCATTGGGCGGTCATAAACAGCAATCACGACCTCGTCGAAGAGGCGAGCAGCTCGCCGGGCAATATCCAGGTGACCATAATGGATGGGATCGAAAGTACCAGGAAAAAGAGCTTTAACTATCATCAGGTAAACAGCTTCTCCTTATATATGGATTTGACATCAGTTAACTAATATCTCCCTGACCAAGACTCCAAAATCTTTGTAAGGATTGGGCAAGGAGTTGGTGATCTGGAGATTTCAGATCAGGATCGACTTCAAAGATGGAGTGCGCATAGTGTCGGGCTTTTTCGATCAGATGAATATCCGTCAGATTTGCCAGGCGTAGTTCTGAGTAACCTGATTGGCGAGTGCCAAGGAATTCACCAGGGCCACGTTGCTCAAGATCACGTTGGGCAAGAATAAATCCATTGTTTGTCTCGACCATGGCAGCCAGGCGTTCATTTTCTGCTGCATCAGGTGTATCGGGAATGAGGATACAGTAGGATTGGAATTGGCTTCGTCCAACCCGGCCGCGGAATTGGTGTAATTGAGATAAACCAAACCGGTTAGCGCCTTCGATAAGCATCACTGTGGCATTGGGAACATCAACCCCCACTTCAACGACCGAAGTAGACACCAGGATTTGAATCTCACCACTACAAAAGCTGGACATGGTGGCATCTTTTTCATCAGGTTTCATCCGCCCATGAAGTAATCCCACGGTGTAATTGGGGAAGACTTCTTTTTGCAGGCGGGAGTACTCTTCAACTGCTGCTAATGCCTCGCTTGTTTCAGTCTCCTCTACTAATGGGTAAATGATGAAGCATTGATGTCCCTGATTTATCTGGTTGCGAATAAAAACATAGGCTCGTTCACGCTCACGTGGGTAGAAGACCTGGGTTTGGATTGGCTGGCGACCTGGAGGCATCTCATCCATGACGGAGAGGTCAAGGTCTCCATAAACGGTAAGGGCCAATGAACGCGGGATGGGAGTGGCAGTCATGACAAGCAAGTGGGGATTCTCCCCTTTCGAACGTAAAATGGCGCGTTGGTCAACGCCAAAACGGTGTTGCTCATCGATTACTGCAAGCTGGAGATTGTTGAAGATGACTGGATCTTCTAGTAATGCATGAGTGCCGACCAGAAGCAGAATGCTGCCTGTAGCCAGTCCATCACGAATCTCTTGCTTTTCGGATTCAGGGGTTGAGCCGATCAATAAGCGAATTTGATCTGGTTTTAATGCGGGGGAAATACCAGCACCATTGTCTAAAGATTTGGAGCCATTTTCCGCTAACAGTCCAAGCATGCTCGTATAATGTTGTTCTGCCAAAATGCTGGTGGGAGCTAGCATAGCTGATTGAGCGCCATGGCGTGACAACATGACAATGGTAAGGCCAGCAATTACCGTTTTCCCAGAACCTACATCGCCCTGTAATAAACGGTTCATTGGACGACCTGAAGTAAGGTCCGATCTAACATCCTGTAAGGCATGTTGTTGAGCAGCAGTTAATTGGAAAGGTAGTCTCGCAACTTGAGCATCTAACCAATCATCAGGTGTCTCATAAATGCGGGCAGAGCGATTCTGCCAATTTCGTTTTTGACTCATCACACCCAATTGGAGCAACAAGATTTCATCAAACGCCAAACGGTGACGCGCAGCTCTCAGCTGGTCAGCGGATGATGGGAAGTGTGCCTGGAGCAAGGCACTTGGCAGATTCATCAGGTCGGCAGATTGGCGAATCGTATCGGGAAGAGGGTCAGAAACACGAGGAGACCAATATGAAACCACTTCATACATCAGACGCCGCAACCAGTGTTGGGTGATTTTAGAAGTGAGAGGATAGACTGGCACGATGCGATTCGTATGCAGGTTTTGTTGTTCTAATGGTTCCCACTCAGGGCTATTCATCACAAGTCGACCCAGATACTGGTCGATTTTCCCAGAAAGTACGATTTGTGCACCTTCAAGCAAGCGTTTTCCAATCCAGGGTTGGTTAAACCAGGTGACGCGCAAGAAACCGGTACCATCGGTAATGATGGCTTCGGTTATATGGCGAAATCCACCGCGAATTGCACGTGAATCGATAGAGGTAACTGTCCCAATAACTGTGACTTCCTCACCGTAGCGTAAGCGTTGAATCGGCTTAAGCTGGGTGTAATCATCATACCGGCGAGGGAAGTTATATAGCATATCTCCGAGGTTATGCAATCCCAAGCGAGCTAAGGTCTGAGCATGTTTAGCACCTACACCGGGTAAAACTGTGGTAGGTGCTGTTAAGGCGGCTGGTTGAGTCACAGGTTTTGAGGCAGGCAGCTTGTGATCTGGTTGACCAACAGAAGAGGGTGGAGCCTGCTTGGATTGATCTGACTGCCGGGACAATGGTTCGGTGTCGGCTGATTTTTGGGGGGATTCAACAGGGAGGGGGAGGGCAGGGAATGTCTCTTCCGTCTCCCGTTGGAGGCGAAGCCAAAGACCATTCAGGGTTTCATAGCGAGATTTAGGTGATAAATTTGCATAATCATGGATGCGATCACGAACAGCTGTAATCAGGTCAACAGATAAGGAATCTGCCTGTGCTTCTGCCAGCCAGGGCTCAAGCATACGCTCAAAACCGCCGATGACGGAACGGTTATCGTAGCCGTGTTGGGCTTCCAATCGAATAAATTTCTTCAGTTTTTGCAGGGACGTTCTCATTGATGGCTATTTTACCATCTGGATGGTTGATTGCTGACACATAAATCGTTTTGCAAGGCTATCTCACCGCTCACCTTGATGGATTTATCTTCGTATATATCCACCCTGCTTACTAATACTTCTACAATCTTTTTTCGGAGTTGGAATTGGAGCTCTGCCTCCTTGTGATTTTCCGGCTCTTTGGTTGCTAATTCCCAACCATCTTTGATCTGCTCCATGAATTGATTGGCGACCTCGAGCAATCTTTCCGAGTTATTCTCTGCAAGCATCCTTTTTTCTGTTAACTCGCTTTGCAGCTCCCGCCCGGTATCCTGCAAGGCTGCAAGCTGGAATTCCAAATCATCCTCGGTGATGATTTCTCTTCGAGCCCAACTGATTACCTTTTGCCTCTCCATGGTGAGGTTATCGAGCTCGATTAATAATCTTTCAACCTCTGCTTTTGCATCGATCTCTTGAGCCTGGAGGTATTTTATTCGATTGAGAATAGCCTCATCCATTCTCGCGGGCTCGCTTAAAAATCGTTCTACCTTCTCCCAAATAATAGCATCTACCCGGCCCATTTTATTGTGTTTAGCACACCCTGGGGGAGCCTCATGGATATTTCCCCTCATATTGCAAGCATAATAATAATAATCATGGCCACTATTATGGAGAGTTAATACCGACATGGAGCGATTGCATTGAGCACAATATACCAACCCAGGAGCAAGAGCCTTTGCTCTCATATTCCCGCATGGATAGGCCTTATATTTCTTGCATATCTCTTTTATGGCCTCCGCTTTTTCTATATCGATGATTTGAGGGATCGGGATTTCATATAAATCACCATCCCAATTGACTTTCATAATCCCTGTGCTATAAGGCTCGTATAATAATTTCTTGCGGATCTCCGCTATTGCCCATGGAATTTTAGCTGCTTTCCTTTGTGGGGCTCCACCTGTGATTAGTTTATGCCTTATATCGCTTAATGATTTTCCATCAATCCGCCAATCATATATTTTTTTAACCCACTTAGCCTCGAGATTATTAATCACTAATTCTTTATTAACATATTTATAGCCATAGGGAGGCACAGAGCACCATGGCTTTTTCTTATCCCTCAATCTACCAGCTACCCCCATAAAGAATCGATCCGCTTTGGCTTTGAGCTCTTGCTTGGCTGCCCAACCTTGGATTTCTATTGTGTTCTTATCGATATGCTCTTTCACCCCCTCGATTTCAATATTGGTTTCATCAAATAGAATTGCAATATCATACAAGGCCCTAGAACCACGATAGAGCCGATCCGCTCTCCAGGCTATGATTATATCGAAAATATCTTTTCGAGCATCGCTAATCATGGCCCTAAATCCCGGCCTATCTGCCCGGGTTCCCGAGGGCTCCACTAATCTTTTACCCACTCGATAACGCTCTGTATCTCGATATACTTTTACTACTGAATAGCCCTTGCTCTTGCAATATTCCCGCCCATCTTGCTCTTGAGCATCCGGGCTCGCTCCCTCACTTTGCCTCTCGCTCGATACTCGAATATAGATTGCAGCTCTCATATATTTTCTCCTTTACTTATGTAGCAACTCACTACATAGAATTATAACACTAATAGGAAATTATGCAATTACCCCAGGCTATTTAGTTCTCGGACCTCTGCCTTCGTTTTGTAGGTATTCGAGGATCGAATCACGATCAACCTGCCACACGATCCCGAATTTTTGAGCTTTTATTTTCCCATTCCTGATTAATCGCCTGATATGCTCGTTATTGTATCCGGTTAACTTTGTTGCTTCGGCTGTGGTGATCCATTGATCGGTTTTGCTCATTTCGCCTATTCCTCACCTACAATATACTATATTTTCACCTTTGCAGGCTGATTATTCTCCTGATTAAAGGTTACAATCTTCTTTTTTGGATAACCATAATCACCATCCCTGTGAACAAAATCTCTCAAGCGTGGGGCATCGGGAGCCTGGTATTCGATGATAATTTTCAACTTTAAATCATATTTCGCATAATACCCAGCTTCACCATATAGATATACACAACGATTGCTCAACTGGGTTAATTTCTTGTTAGGTTGCCATATTGCTAATTCATGGGCTTGATTGTATTTTTTAAGCTCGGCCCGGGCTTCATCATATTTTATTTGATCGCTCATTTCAATACTCCATTCATTCAACTGGTTTTATCTTTTCCGCCTCTGCTTGGTTTTTCATCCATACTCCAAGCACCTCAGGAGAATTCTCTTCATATATATTTATATTACCAGTTTCACGATCAACCTGTACCATTCGAATCGCTCGATTAAAATCACCGGAGGTAAAAACATTTTCGGGATCACCCTGGCCAAGAGTTTTAGCAACCTCTACCAGTTCTTTCCTTTTCTCTAAATATGCCTGGAATGCCTCGCTCGCCTGTTGTTCGGATTGCTTCATCTCATCAGTAATCCTGATACTGGAGAGCCCTTGATCCGCCAATTTAGCAAGATGATTGATCTGGAATTTATCATCCCCTTTTGCCTTAGGAGCAAGAGCTTTGATTACCTCAAAGGTTGCTCTCTTCTTATATACATCATCGCTTTTGTGTGCATCTTGGAATATTGCTTCGATACGATTTGAAGGCCCTGGAGAGCCACCATCGAAAAACCCACCACCTCCACCGGCAAGAGCCAAATCAACCAAGGTTTTTGTAGCTTGCAGCTCCGCATTGAGTCGGGTTGCATCCCAACGATTAATTTCATTAACTTGAGCTTGAGCAATTTTCTCTTGAGCCTTTTTTAATGCCTGTACCGCTGGCTTATATTCGCTCATAATTCCCGCGTAAATTGTGGGATATAGGGATTCGATTTGAGATTTGATTTCTCGCTCAATCACATTTCTTTCATAGGCTGACATGAGCCCACCATAATTCGCAAGCTCATTCTTAGCTGCCTGGATTCGATTGAGGTTATCCCTCCATGCGCTTGAGGTTGATTGCCCGCCTAAACGTTGATTTAATCTTGTATTCATCATCTAACTCCTTTTGAGATATATTTTGCCCGATTCGGCTGAGAAAATCTTTCATAGCATCTCTCTCGCCCATCGGGATTATATTTTTGTTCATTTCTTCATCTAATCGATAAAAACCTTCTTCTGTTAATTCATCTATGCAACTTTGGCAACCCTTATTCCGGTGAGGACAATTTCTCCAGGTAATACCTGGCTTGTGCTTCTTCCGGTTTGCCTCAGGAGCATATACCCACGCTCCACCTGGATTGATAAAATCCGATAATGAGGCTCCCTCATATGTTCCATAAAATAAATTCGGCAAGGAGGTAACTCCCCCGCCTCTTTGATAATTGCCAACCCCATAGAGACTCATGCTCAAAGCTACACAAGCATCGATTTTCATGCTTGTTTTTTCTTTGGTGATCCGGAGCCCTCTCGGAGTTTCAAGAGCAACCGCGTTCCTAACATGCTCATTTAGAATTTCATCTCCATAATGGCGGATCATTCTCGAGATAACAGAATCATATAAAAATTGATCGCTCTCAATTCGCCCTGTTGTTTGTGGTAATTCCATAACACGAATCCCCGCTTTTTCCCACTCGAGAATCAAATCATGCAACTGGTAGGGATCGGCTATTATTCCCGAGAGCTGACCATTCTTATGGAGCCGGATTACCTCCTTTCCAATACCTTCTCTCAAATCGATGGTAGGTTTCCCCAGGCGGAGAGCTCCTTTTACAGGTTTCCATACCCTGCAATAGAGTACATCGCTTGTGTTTGTCTCTTGATTAAAGCTTGTGCCAACCATCGCGGCAAAATCTCTCGTTGTCGCTCCATCCACCCCTAAAACAACTCGCCTTCCATCCCCAACCATAAGAGGCTTTACATCTTTCGAATAACATAAATCCCAGGCTCCATCTGGTAGGAATTGGCTCTCACTTGATACCCATTGATTCTCCCAAATCCGCTTGAAGGTTGAAGGCCTCTCCGTCGTTCGAATTTGCTGTAAATAGGCCCCTGTCATCCATGGCATTCTCCAGCTCTCAGAGCCCACATCTAAAAACGCAAGCATGGAGGCTTTTTCATCCTTGTAGATTGGGAGCTCGCTCGATATTCGCTCTCCTGCAAGAGCACGATCCCACCACTCCTTGAGCAAAAGCGATTCCCCCAACCATCCCGCATAACTGGCTATCCACCTGAAAGAATGAGGCTTGCTCGGGGGAGGGAGGAGCTCATCAAATAACCTTCGCTGGCTTTCATATACCCAGGAGTGCATTTCATCGATCAAAACCAAATCGTAGTTTCCACCCGAGCTACCCTGCCAATCCGCAGGGAGAGCCTGGATAACGCTCGAGTTATCGATCTCGATTACGCTTGAATAAACCTTTGCATGGGGAGCAAGGGGGCCATGAGAGATAGCATACTTAATCGCTCTGAGAATTCGATCCTTGCTTTGATCCTTATCATTTGAGACGATTACCACCTCGGAATAAGGCCTCCGGCTCGCTGTAAAGAGCCCTACCGCTCCCGATAGAGTAGATTTGCCTTCCTTCTTGGTTCTAAAATCACATATATTTCGAGCCCCAGGTAATCCATCCGGCAAAGGAAAGCATAACCGGAGCCACTCCTCCAGGAATGGAGGAATGATAGCCTGGGGGCCATAATCACCCTCCACCGGGAATAAATCACGAAAGAAGGCTATAAAATCGGTTGAATAGTCGATAGAATCACTCATCTTGAGCCTCTTTTTCCTTTGGTTTGAGCAAATCGATCACGTTCTTTGCTTCTCCTGTATCTTTAGGCCAATTATCCAGGAGACGACATAGGGAATTTATATAGGTTCCGAGCCGGGATACTACCCCCGATTGCCATATATCGGCTCCCTTCTCTGCTTTTTCTCGAATATCAGAAAATCCGAGCTCGCATAACATAGCGAGAGCTGCTGCAAGCTCTTCTCTATACTCCAATCGAGCCGGAGCGGATCGAAATTTCTCTCGAATCTCCAGGTAATACGCTCTCTGTGGGGTAGTGAGAGCATCGGGGCCTCGATTCTCGAATGCGTTTTGCCTGTGTTTCACGTTTTTTCTCGCATTTTCACGCAACTTTAGCCTTCTTTCATCATCCATTATTGCAATTCTCCTTGCAAATTAGCTATTTTTGGCTCATGGTTTTGATAACTATTCTTATCGAAAGCCATGAAATAAAATTCCTGTGCAATCTACGTTGCATCTTGCTACATATAAAATCCCTGCAACCTTGCTTATCAAAGCATCTGAGAGCCCCAAGGGTGAGGGTGAGGGTGTGGTATAGCTTGGATTCTTGGTTCCCTTTGGCTCCCTTTTGGGCTCCATATGTAAAGCATAATTTTGGAGCACCCCCCTTAATTTTATTAAGGGGGGCTCCAAAGAGTGTAGTCCATTTCTTCATCGTTCTCCTTTGTGAGGTTATATATAGCAACCACCCCCCGCCCGGAATCTTCTTTATTTGTTCTATAAATCAATCCTTTTCGAGCGAGAGCATATACCGCATTCTCCGCAGCTCGAGGGGAGCACACATCGGCTCGCTCCTTGATTTCTGGTAGGGGAGAGGGGCCATTCTTTTTGAGGTACTCGAGTACATATTGCTGAGATGGATTGATCTTCTCAGTTAATCTATGTTCCGCCGGGCTCAAATAGAATTGATCTGCATCGTTCCAGGTTGCTACTGCTGAAAAGCTTATCGCTTCTCCATCTCTCACCTTTTCAGAGCGAAAGTTAATCCAATTGGAATTAGATTCAGATTCGATCTTGAGGAGCAAATCAACGCTATTTTTTATGGCTGTGCTCCCCCGGTATGCTCCGGTTTTATTTACATGATGAATCACTATAATAGCTGCCTGGGTTGCCTCTGCAATTCTCCTGAGATTGGAGAATACCGGTTGGATGAATTCTTTTGAATTCTCATCTCCTGAGGTTGTTGCGCTCAAGGAATCAATAATCACCAATCCCGCATCGATTTCTATAATAAGAGCCTGGAGAGCATCTGCATCTTTACGGTCATCGAGCTGCAATCCCTGGAGGCTCATATAATTGATAGGAATATTTTCATCTGCCAAAACCCCCCGAATTGCAGCTCCTAATCGTAATGATAGCCTTTGTTCTCCACTCTCTTCATCGCATATAAGCACCTTGCGAGGTTTTACATCGAATCCGAGCCAATTTTGACCAATAGCCACACACACCGCAAGGGAGAGCAAGCTATAGGTTTTTTTGGAGCCACCTTCACCAAACACCACCGAGACGCTCCCCGAGGTAATCAATCGATCTACAATATATTCGAGTGATACCTGGTACTCGAGAGCATATTTAGCATCTCGAATATAGAATCGGGGCTTGCTTGAGTTTTCATCCTGGGGGAGTATTTTATCGAGTTCCATGCAAGCACCTCCCCAGGTGATCCGTTTGCTGCATGAGCCATTCGAGCACATCACCCCCGCTTTGTGCATATTCGGTTAAATCTTTTCCATGGGGGAGAGATACGCTATTCCAAAAATGGGGGAGCTGGCATAATTTCTCCGCTGCCTGGATTCCCCTCTCATCGTTATCATAACAAACGATCACATCTTCGATAGGCTTGAATAACTCTTGATATTCTCGCTTTATATTTTGCCCTGCTGGGAGAGCCCCATAGCTTAATTTATATTCCGTTTGCCATGCAAGGAGGCAATCGAATTCCCCCTCGAATAAATAAAGGATTGCAGAATCCTTAAATGTATCCGAGCCATACAACCATATTTCCGAGCCCTTGAGCAACACATAACGAGGCTCTCCCTCTCGCTTGCGGATTTTTATGCCATGCAATACATCACCCTCGAAATTCGGGATGGTTATTCCCGCAGGTATCCAAATCTTATCTTCTGGGAGCAATCCCCACTCTTGAGCATCTCCCCAACCTTCTATAGAGCTAAACCCGAGTTTCCAATCTGCTATAGTGCTTTGCTTGATACCTCGCTTAAGAAGATATTCAAATGGTTTCTCTCCAGGAGGCCCCCATAAATCTTGGATGGTCTGAGTAATAAAAGATTGGCCTGCCAATTGCCATTTTTCACGATCTATAATTTTCTCTCCCCCTGGGGGAGAGATTGTTCTCTCTGTTTTATTTACTTCTTTCATAATGCTCGCAAAGCTCATTCCATCCCTCCTTTCAATATAATCGAAATAATCGCCCCACCTGGGAGAGCATACCCGGCAAAACCAACGAGCCCCGCTCGAATGAAATGGTTGTACCCGGAGCCTATCTTTTCCATCATGGCAAAAGGGGCAACTTCCCGCATATTCTCCACCAGCTGTATTTGCAACCTTTTTCAGGGATACATCGAGGCCAATTAAGGCCAATAAATCGATCCTTGATTTAACTTCGGTAGGGGAGAGCATAAAATATCATGGGGGAGGCTGACCGGGCCTCCCCCCAGGAGGTCTGTCACCAATCTGCTGGAGGAGAGCTGACTGGTTTAACGCTTGTTGCTGATTTATAAGGTAGGAGCTGCACTATCTTATTAATAATTGTTCCATCCTTATCAGCTTCAGTTACTACAATTCGCACCTTTTTTCCAAGGAATTCATCGCAATCGATGTTGTAATCCAGGGGAATATCTCCACCCTCAAAGATTGCAGCTTTAGCCCACTCGTATAATTTGCTTTTGGGGGAGAATTTCATGCTCGCCCAGGCAATCAGAGAGCGAGATTCTCCCTCTTCGTCTGGAGGGAGCTCGAGCTTAAATTTAATTTGATCTCCAAATTGCCCGGTTGTTTGTTCTACAGTAGCAAATTTTGCGCTGTAGGTTCCTGCCGGGATCGGCTCATAATGTGTTTGTTGAATTGTGATTCCCATCTTGTATCTCCTTATTCATGTTTTTTGTTTGATTTGTAATTGTGGGGGAATTCTGCTTTTGATCTATAGCCGTATCTTCGCCTTCCTTTTCCATGCGGTAGGCGCGGCCCATCTCACTAAGGATAATTACTATTTTTTCAAGTGAGTGATTGGGTTCTTTAACCATTTCGCCTCTGTTATCCTAAAGATAACAGAGGCGAATTTCTAGGAGTTTATATGAATTTTTATAAATTACTTCTTTCTAGGATGCTTTATTTCCCCACGAGCACGAATTATTTTATAACAACCTGTCGGGTTATAGTTATTATTTATAGCAACTTTCTCTAAAATTGTTACTCCTTTTTCGCGTGATCCTGGATGACTCCACAAATACTTATAATCCGCGATTATCTTATCTTCAAA
>JBAQFX010000131.1:0-10000 GCA_049287485.1 Anaerolineales bacterium | reverse complement strand
GTTGAATAGAGCGCTAAACTACTCGCAACAACACCCTTAAACTCTCATCTCATTCAAGAGAAGAAAAATTTCCTTTGCTGGAATCTTGTATTAATAAATTATCTGCATTGTTTTTGGTAAAATTAGCCCAGGCTGAGGTAATAGTAATGAAGAGACAGGAGGTAATTAATATCCTCAAACGACACAAAGGCGAATTAGCTGAGGTATATGGGGTTAAATCATTGGCATTGTTCGGATCGGTTGCCAGAGATGAAGCTCAGATGGGGAGTGACATCGATTTATTGGTGGAATTTAACCGACCTGTAGGTTTATTTGGACTATTTGCATTGCAGGATCGACTTGAAGAGGTACTTGGATGCAAGGTTGATCTGGGTACTCCAGACAGTTTAAAGTCAAGGATACGCCCAATGGTGATGGATGGATTAGTATATGTCACCTAGAGGTTGGAAAGATTATATTCTGGATATCCTGGATGCTATCCAAGAAATCTTCTCCTTTACAGCAGGCATGAGTTTCGATGTATTTCGCAGTGATGTGAAAACAATACGTGCGGTCGAGTTGAATTTCATTGTTATTGGTGAAGCGGTCAATGCAATTCCACAGGATATTCAAGATGCTCATCCTGAAGTTCCCTGGCACTTCATGCGTGCAATGCGGAACCGGCTCGTTCACGTTTATTTTGAAGTCGATCCGAGATTGGTTTGGGATACCGTAAAAAATGATCTTCCTCGGCTCACCCTTGCTCTTAAAAAATTAATCAGCTAATTTTTCCCTGGACTGGTTGAAAAAGATCACGGACGAAAACCGTAAACTTTGACCTGCGTGGCAATATACACTGTGCATAGGTCACACAGAAATTGCAGTGAAACCTTCGCTGCCCCAAGGTTCACAGGCGGTGCTCCAAATCATGAGTTTGCTTATTCAGTCAAAGAGCTTTCTTCCTGGTATGAAACAGGATCAGGTATTGAGGTTGCATGATCGAAAGTTGCATCATTTCTTGATGATCAGTTTATGGCTGCTGCTATAGATCATCTTATTTCCTTCAAATTTATATTTCGAGTGTAATCTGGTCAGAAACTTTCGAAATCCTGTTACATATTTTGGAGCAAACAGTCATTGGTTCTAATCCGCTGGCAAGCAGCCGCCGCCGAAAAACACGGCAGGTGACCCGCCTGAAGGCAGGTGACGTGGCCCCGCCCGTGGCAGCTGTGGGTTAAACTCCCCTTCGCTTCCACCGCCACAAATATCCCACAACAACCATCGGTGCCAAGATTATGGAAGCACATGGAAGTCCGGATTCACCGCCTGCTTCCGTCTTTTCCGGTGCAGGAGTAGATTGCAACGTGGAGGTAACCTCCTGGACGGATTGAATGGTCGCTGTCATGCTTGGTTCGGGTTGCCTGGTAGGTTCCAGGGTCAGCGTATGGCTTGGTTGAACTGTTTGCGTATATGCTTCCTGGATCTTCGCTGGATTTTCGAGACTGATCCCGCCCTCACCAAAATACGAAGGGTATTCTGTTGCGTTCAGGCGGCCTGGTTCTACACTAAAAACGATGGTATATGGATCTCCATTCGGCCACGCCATGACGACTCTGAGCAACCCATCGCCATTGTCTTTCCAAACGCCTTCCTCGAGCTGCTTTCGATCTTGCCCCTGGAAAGTAGTCTCAAGGATAGCGGAATAATCTGACCTTAAAACCAAGCGCAACTCCGCTTGTTGTCCATCCCAGAGGGCAAGCCATGGGCTGGTGTACTCCCCACTAACTCTGGACGGATCGAGCGCAGGCGCGATGGTTTCCGTAGGCGGACGGGATGTGGGAGTTTGTGTCAGCCAGGGAAAATCGTATCCTGCCTCGACAAGTTTCATCCCTTCCGGGAACAGCCAATAGATATTCTGCGCAATCTCCTTCACCTTGGCATCGTTGGGAGCAAGTCCTAAAGCGGTGTGGATTTCTGTTAGCGCCCGGAAGGCATCTTGAGTAGGACCACTCGACCAACCATCCCAATAGGCCTTGTTTGCCAGCAGGTCTGCAAAACCGGCATGCCACTGGGCATCAGCTGGCTTGAGTCGCAGGCATTCCTCGTAGGCTTCCACCGATAGACGGAACAATTCACTCCCGCCTTCATCATCACGATAACCTTTCCCCAGCAAGAACAAATCTTTATACGCCTTTGCCAATCTTCCCCAGGCTTCCCCATCCGCCGGGCTTGTCTTTACTTCCTCTTGCGCCTGCAGTACCTTCTTCCAGGCACCCGGCGCTACCAGCACAAACTCCATGTTTTGCACCACAGCAAATGGTCCCGGCTCAAAATCTTCATAAAGCCAGCGCGCTTCGCTACCATCGAAGATCGCCCCCCGGTTGGTCTTTGCCCAACCGATTTGGAAATCCTCCACGACATTGAGTGCATTGGCTTCATAGGGCAGGCGCAGGATGATCTCTGCCCTCCCGATGGTACCTTTCCAACCTGCGCCTGTTTCCAGCAAGTAATAAAATGCAGTGTACGGGTAATAGCCCGAACCCTGCAGGTCATACGCCACCGAGATTGCCACATCCACGCCAGGTGGGAAGGTCACTCCAAACTCGACCCAAGGGACCAGATCCGAAGAGTAATTCGGATCCTTATAAGAAACAATGCTGGTGGGAACGATCTTCCCATCCACCTTCACCACCACCCCAGTAATTTCTGGGTATTCACCCCAGCCGTTACTGGCAGAGATCGGAAAGCGAACTCGCATGCTTTCCTCTTCACTGCCCAGGTTAGACATGTTGAAATCCGCGCTAACATGTGCCCGACCAAGACCTTGCTCCTGTCCATCGTCGATCACATCCAATACCACCTTTTCAGCTACCATGCGTACCTGGGTGGACTCCTCGCCTGGTTGTAAATTTGAACCCGGTGGATTGATCGGTGGTGCAATATCTGCACGTGCTTCACCCGGAAGAGCCAACAAGACTGCTATCATCAAGAAGGTAAATAAAAACCGCATTTTACCCTTCATGGATTATCCTCCTCCATGCATCGGAAATTGGTGTAAAAATTATCCAAATAGGATTCCCAACACCCCTGGTTTGCCGGTCCTGGGAAAGACCTATATCTGTTCCTGGCATGCTGCATATAAAGGAAATTATATGCCGAAACAGGTAAAATTATGATAACTTCTTGGAGTAATATCTGGGCAGCATAGATATTGATCCACCGATTTAATTTTCTTGCCAAATGGTGATAGGATATTGGGCAGATTGTGCAGGTGGTCGTGCAAAATCCTGGCCGGGCAGCTTCACCTCAAGAATACCTCGGATCAGACGGTTGTGGGACCGAATCCGCCGTCAAGCAGTATCGCCGTAAAACTCGGCAGGTGGCCCGCCTAAAGGCACCGCCTAAAGGCAGGTGACGGTGGCGGTGGCCCCGCCGCTAATTTTCTATGGGGGATTCTGCAGATTTCTACTCAGGGGAGGTAGAAAAAGTGAACACTGGATGGGATGTATTATGTATCGCGTATCATCCAGCCAGGCTGGTGGTTCAATAGCCTCCAGTTTTTATTATTTATTCATTTCCTATCATGGCCAGATATCAAAAAGGGGCTATCTGATTTTACTTTTCAGATAGCCCCTTAATGTTTATCCACCACAATGAATTGCCGGATTAGATCCTTTCTCCGACAGTTTTCTACTAGTGCTTTTCCATGACCGGCAGGAAAATTGCACCAGGCTTCACCGTTAGTAAAGCGGGAATCGTGATGGTCGGGGCGTTAAGGTCGTTACTCAGGATGACCAGGCTACCTTCGTAGTCGCCCTGTTCCAAGCCGGTGGCATCGAACGTCACTGCTACCTCCTGGCAGGTCCCGCCGGGCAGGATGTCATTGGTTGGATCCTCGCTCAGCCAGGGGATGGCCCCCATCTCAGGCAGCACGCTGCCCTCCAGACGGAAGGCAATGTCCTGCTGGATTGGGCCAAGCACCGTCCAATCCAACCAATCGGTACCATAACCAAAGCCGTTGCCCGGGTTGATGAACTGCCCCACGTAGCCGTTGGTCGTGTCGGCAGGCTGCCGACCATACTGCCCATAGGATCCAAATTCCAGGGTCGGGTAGAAGACCAGCCACCAGTCTCCAGGCGGAAGGATGATCGGCATCGGTGGGTTGAGCATCACATTCGACAGCAGGCCACCCGAGCCTGGGGTGAGGAACACGTTTGCATTGAGCGGTGGCAGCGTCAGCGTCCAGACAGGCGGATTTCCACCACCCGCCGGGTCGCCATCCGGTACGCCACTGCCATCATCGGCATAGATCTGCCAGGTTAACGCGGTGGCGTTCAGCAAGCTGGTGAAGCCATTCCAGCCATCGCCCGGGATAAAGATGCTGTTGACCAACCAGGGTTCGGTGTTGCTGAAGTCGTCGGCCAGGAAGGAGCTGTAATCCGGGAAATCAGTGAATTCCTGGTCAACATAGGCTGCCTGGGAGACGATGCTCAACGGCTGGTCCCACAACACAGCCCCGGGATGTGTCACTACCGCCGGTTCCGTCAGGTATCTGGGTGCCGGTGACGATACGGACATCTCAGCAGGTGCAGCCCCCTTGGAGGTGATGTCTACCGGCACAAATGGCATTGAGCCAGCCAGCTTGGTCGATGCCTGCTCTTCGAGCTTCCACGACAGCGGGCAATCACCCACATCGCAGATGTTTAGGGTTACCACATCAGTGGTATCGGGGTAAAGAATCGTTTCTAGCTGAGACGGTGAAACGGTGATTAAAGCTTCACCACGTACCAGTGTCGCAGCGGTAAACTCTTCGATGATGCCATCAAAGCCTGCGCCCACCTGGTTGGCGATTACATCGCCACAGTGACCGGTCACCGTCACGTCGAAGCTGATCTCCGGTGGAATTACAGGTTCTCCTTCAATGATGAAGGGCATGCCCTGCTGGGTGAGGCTGCCGCTGTCAAGGGCGGGTGCCCAGGCACCGGAACTAGTGGTGTACTGCAGTGCGTTCCCAGTGGTCGTTTGGCCGAGGATGGTTATCGGCGGCGCCCAGGGTCCACTGGCTAGATTGCCATCGGTCATCCAGTCAATCCAGTAAGTGCCAGGTGGCAGGATCACGCCTGCGCTGGCCACGTCAGCAAAGAGATAGCGGTTATTGGCGCACGGGCTGGTTACCGAGTCACGCTGGATGTTGGTGAAAGTCGAGGCGAGCAGGCGGTTGGTGACCAGGTCTCCAAAGACCACGCTGCTGGCGGGATCATCCGGCGGACCATTCCAGATCTGGTAGTAAACACCCGTGATGGGCGATGGGTCGATGGGGGCGGAGGTCTGGTAGGCAAAGAAGGTGATCTGATCGATCTGCCAGCCCAGTGGGTTGGTGATCTCGAAGTCGTCAGCCATGCGGTTGCCAATTAAGTACTGGTGTCCAAACCCGAGGGTGTTCATGCCCAGGTCAGTCTGAAGCCGGCTGGCATCCATGCCGCTGCAATCGCCAGGATGGGTGACCAGGGGCCCGTTATCCCAGAGCACACTTTCCGGATAGGCAAAGATGGGCAGATCCTGCGGTGCGGGTGTACAGTTGGGTTCAGACCCTCCTCCAGCCAGGTCGACCGTCGCATCCGGATCGGGCGGGAGAAGCGGTACAGGTATGATGGGCGAATCGATCAGTTTCATCGGAGTGTAGGCCCAATGCACGGCATTCTCCATGGAATCGTACCACGCCTCACCGATGTTCCAGTTAAGGTTACCAGCGTATTCCACACCATCCGGAAGCGGATCAACCATAAAGAAGCCCGACATCAGGTAATCGGCATCGATGTTGATGGTGTAGGGGAAGACATCGCCATTGCCAGCGTAGAGGGGAGCTTCTTTCCATACGTCGAACGTATCGTGACATGCCTGCGGGTCGCACACGACCTGCAGAAGCGACTCGAACGGCATTGGATCAATGGCACCCGAGCCGATAGTGCCGCCGGCAGTCCATACCTTGTTATCCATGTGCCAGCCGACAGAACCGAGCTGAGCGACATGCAGTGTCTGAGACAGTGGTCCACCCCAAGTGTCGGTGGCGATATCGTATACATAGACCGTGTCGTTATAGTGGCTCCAAGAACCATAAGGGTCGCCACCGATCAGCAACAGCGCGCCCATATCCTCCTTACACACCAGAGCCGGGGTCATAGCGCCGGCACCGGCCGGGATATTGGCCAACTGGGTCCACTGTGAGCCAATCGGCTGGGTGGCATCGAGGCGGAAGAATTCGTGATAACCGCGATAATCACCGCCTACAAAGATATAACCCTGGCAGCCGACACCGGTGCCGAGGATAAATCCGTCGGGTGAGGAACCAGCCGGCTTGTTATCCAGTTGGGTCCAGGCATTGACGCTGGAATCGTACTCCCATGTCTCCAGGGTTGTGTTGGCAAACGAGCTGTCCAGACCACCGCCGACGTGGAACAGGCACTCTCCCGCCCCAGAGGAGCAGGTGCCCACCCCACCAGCGCCGCCACCGCGACTGACCGGCAGGTTGGCCAGGTTGGTGTTGTCCCATGCGTTCGTGACAGGGTCATAGACCTGGAGATCGTTGGTAGAAACAAAACTGGCATCATAACCACCTGCCGCATATAGCAGGCCGTCGATCCAGCCCACCACGGGGCTGAAACGCGGGTTGGGCAGGTCAGTTAATTGGGTCCAGGTTCCGATGTCCGGATCATACATCTGCAAGTTGGGGTTGATGACGCTGGAACCAGCAGCCAATCCGCCTACAACGTAACCCACCGGTCCTGCAGCCGACGGGTTGGTGCCCACCGCGCTACCAGACCACTGGTTTGGTACCGCGCTGGTGATCGGCTCGAGTTGCCAACCGGCTGGGTCAAAGAATTCGCTGATAAGGTGTTTAATAAGCTCGGAGGTATCGTTGTTATCAGGATTCATTTCGTCCACCGCGACCACCTCGCACGCCACAGTGTCACCGGGCTGACCAGCCGGGATATAGTTCACTACGAAGTCAGAACTCGCCCCGTCCGGGATAAAGATTGAGGATGGGCCGTTGCAGCTCCCAGCACCGGAAACGATCGTGTAAGACAGGTTCACATGCGTGTCATAGCCGGTGCTATTAAAGACCGTAAGCCGGTGCTCCTGTTCCCCACAGGGACAACCGCTTTCTTCGATCACATCCGGCATTAGCGTGATGGGGGCCATGGGTTCGACGGGACCATAGGAACCAGAAACCTGATGAGGGGTACCACCCCAGCCATCACCGATGTAATTCCAGGGCAAGGTCCAGGGCGCGCCATTCGTGTTGGGAATAGTGATATTGGCACAGAAATCAAAGTTGGTACCAGCCGATCCGCCACTCCAGGCACCACATCCTGTCTGGGGCGGATAGCCGGTGCTCTGCCAGTAGACAACATTGCCGACGTCCACGCCCACTACCGGTGGCAGTGAGCCACCACAGCCATTTGCTGGTGGGACCGAGTCGGGGGCCACGGAATTAACCGTCCAGCCATCGGGCAGGTCAGCATCAAAGTGGTCCATGTACTCAGCATCTGGCGATTGGACATAGACCGTGAAACACAGGTCAAAGGCAGTGCCAATGGGCAGATATGCTGGTGTTATATTCGCCAGCGTGGAGCTGCCAATGTTTTCAATCCCCATAGCATCCGGAGCCGAGAGGGCTACCCCACCTCCAGACGCTTCAGTGCTCGCCTGAGTCGCTACCTCTGGTGGTGCATCTGCCGCTAGAGCGATAGACATAACGCTAAACATCAGGAATAGAGCTAGCCAGATTGAAAGTTTATATAATTTCATCATTCCTCCTTAGGTGGTTAAAGTTTGGATTTATGGTGGATAGATTAATTATATATGAGTTTGTATAAAAAACCAGTAATTTACTCTTATAAAAACCAAATTAGAGAGAGCGTAAAAACTAGTAGTGTAATATATTTTCTGTAATTTCTCGAACATTCAAAAAACAGTAGGTCTGGTGTATCCTTCAGGTTACCACACCAAAAAAGGAGAGCACCATGACCTACCAAAGCGATTTTACCCTACCATCCGAAATCCTGGAACAGATTACTGAGCAAGGTTTTGACTTCTTACCAGAACTGATCCGGATCGTGATCAATGCCGCCATGCAGGCCGAGCGGCAACAGTACTTGCAAGTTGCACCTTACCAACATTCACCCGATCGTCGAGGGCATGCCAACGGTTACAAACCAAAGACGATCAAATCTCGAATGGGCGAGATCAAGCTGGATGTGCCCCAGGTTCGAGAAGGTGGCTTTTATCCAGGAGCGCTGGAAAAAGGCCAGCGTAGTGAGCGAGCACTCACCCTGACATTGGCTGAGATGTATGTCCAGGGTGTTTCCACCCGCAAGGTGACAGCCATCGTCGAGCAGCTGTGCGGCTCCAGTGTCTCATCTTCGGTGGTCAGCCAGGCAGCCAAATTGCTGGATGAGACCCTGGAAGATTGGCGAAATGGGCCACTGGGCGAGTTTCCATACGTTTTCCTGGATGCTCGCTACGAGAAAGTACGTCAATCAGGCCAGGTTCGCGAAGTCGCCATCCTGTTTGCTGTGGGAGTGGATCTGGAGGGTAAGCGTCAAATCCTGGGCGTTTCAGTCTCCTTGAGTGAGCATGAAGTGCATTGGCGAGCCTTCCTGCAAAGCCTGGTGGCTCGAGGATTGAACAGTGTGCAGCTCATCATCAGCGATGCTCATGAAGGATTGAAAGCTGCCCGTATCGCCGTCTTTGGTGGGGTACCCTGGCAGCGCTGCCAATTCCACCTGCAGCAGAATGCCGGAGCTCATGTGACCAGGCAGGACATGCGCCGCGATGTGGCAGAAGACCTGCGCACGGTTTTCAATGCCCCAGACCGGTATACGGCAGAAGCCTACCTGAAGAAGATCGTCCAGAAATATGCCCAAGTAGCACCGGCTTTGGCAGATTGGTTGGAGAAGAATATCCCTGAAGGACTGACCGTGTTTTCCTTTCCTGCTTCTCAGCGTCGCCGATTGCGCACATCCAATGGCTTGGAGCGTCTCAGCCGTGAGATCAAGCGCCGTACACGCGTCGTTAGCATCTTTCCCAATGAAGCTGCCTGCCTGAGGTTGATCAGTGCAATCTTGATGGAGATCAACGAAGAATGGCAGGTTGACGATCGGATTTATCTGACGATTGATACGAATGGATCATTTCCGTCGCCGTAGTAGTAGCTGTGGAAAAGTGGGCAGTGGTTTTCTGTCCACTTTTCCACAACTAGGTTTTCAGTTTGTAAGGTTCTTTACCAACTTATGAAGGACATCAGACGAATTTACAGAAAAATCCTTGCACAATCGAAAAAATACCTTCTCGCAACTACACCATCAAAGTATGTCTAAAATGCTAAACAGTAAAAATAATGTTCGTTTTGGGATTGTACTAATTGTTGGGTTGAGTCTACTAGGCATTATCTTACGACTATACTTCTATATAATAAATCGATCATTATGGCTTGATGAGGCTAGTTTAGCGCTTAATATCGTCAATCGTTCATTCCCTGATTTACTTAAACCACTTGACTACTACCAGGGGGCATCGCTAGGTTTCTTGTTCGTACAGAAAATAATCGGTAGTTTGTTAGGTTACAAAGATTACGTCCTGAGGTTCATCCCACTCATCGCAGGGTTAGTCTCAATTTTTCTTATGTTTGTCGTCTCAAAAAAAATTGGTAGACAAATATCTCCATATATATGCTTGGGATTATTTGTTTTATCTCCCAGACTTATTTATTATTCATCGGAATTGAAACAATATTCAACAGATGTATTAGCAACATTGTTATTATTGATTCTTGTACCAGATTGTCTGGATGATGAAGTTAAACCTCGTACCTTAGTTACGCTTGGTATAACTGGATGCCTTTGTTTATGGTTTTCCCATCCTTCACTCTTTATCTATCTAGGAATTCTGTTGACCTTAGGTCTGACCTTTTTGATTAAGAAGGACAAGACTCGTATTTTTTGGTTAATTGGAATTGCAG
>JBAQFX010000130.1:0-4449 GCA_049287485.1 Anaerolineales bacterium | reverse complement strand
CGTAAATAAAGGAATATAGATTTCATATAAACATGCTCGTTTATTTGGGTTTGATTGTTTTTTACTAGGATTGACTTTTTCATTTGAAATTAGTATACTATTTTAATTCACACGTGTGCATTAATTTTGAAATATGCCCACCACCATTAAGGATATTGCCAGGCAAGCTGGAGTGTCTCACACGACTGTTTCACGGGCATTGCACAACAGCCCGCTTTTATCGGTTAAAACCATCCAGCGCATTCAAAAAATCGCCGCAGAATTGGGATATCATCCTAGTTTTGCTGCCAGGAGTTTGAAGACCAATCGATCGCAAGCCTTGGGCGTGATCGTAAGTC
Organism: Anaerolineales bacterium; assembly: GCA_049287485.1. GTDB lineage: Bacteria > Chloroflexota > Anaerolineae > Anaerolineales > UBA4823 > FEB-25. Next base: position 4,111 of record JBAQFX010000130.1, on the reverse strand, counting down.
ATATTGCGGATCCCTTTTTCAGCGAGATCCTGCAAGGCATCGATGATGTTGCGCAGGCGAATGGATACAGCTTATTCATCGCCGCTGCCCAGCATGACCCGCAGCGTGAGAGTGCCATCGTTCAATCTATGCGTGAACACAGTGTGGATGGGGTAATCTTATGCTCACCCCAATTACCGCTTGAACAAAGTCAACAACTCAAATCCTTTCATATTCCGATTGTAGCCATAAACAACCAGTCAGATGAAGATTATTGTTTTTCCATCTACCATGATGATATCGATGGTGGAAGGCAAGCCTGTGAATACCTGATAAACCTGGGTCATGAACGGATTGCTTATTTAGGTGACGCTTCTTCGGGTCGTACGACTCGGGAGAGGCTATCGGGATTTCGGCAGGTGATGGCAGAGTGCGGATTGCCTGTTCTTGATGAGTATATTCATCAGGTAAATGGCAATAGTGCTGTACAGGGGTTTGATGCTGTGGAATATTTTATTAAACTTCCCATCAAGCCAACCGCCTTGATTTGTTACAACGATATGTTGGCCATAGGTATCATGAAAGGCTTTATTCAAGCAGGAATAAATGTTCCCCAGGATATCTCCCTGACCGGATTTGACAACATCCAATTTTCAGATTTCACCTTACCACCGCTGACCACCATTGACCAACCAAAACGCTTCCTTGGTGCAGAAGCAGCACGGATGATGCTAGCCCAACTCAGCTCAACAACTTTTTCCATGGTTTCCGATCCAGTCACCAAACGACTAAAAGGCATGTTACTGATCCGCAAATCGACAGCACCTCCCAACCACAGGTGAGAACCGATGAGTAAACGATTAAACTTTAACCTGCTTAATTTATATCCTCGTTCACTGGTAACGATCCCGGGCATGGAATTTAGGCTTGCTCAGATTTCGGCTGGGCGTAAATTAGCTGTTTTGATCTCACCAGACTCCAAATTAATTACTGAGGTTAGGGGAGAAACATCAAAATACGGAGACTGTTCCTCGATTTTATGCCCCTTGCATACTCATAACGCCAACTCACTGCGCAACCGTTTACCCTGGCTAAAACCCCAGCTATTGCGATTAAAGAGCTCGGCAGGGAAGGGTGACCGTATGGGGATTGCTACTCCCGGACATGTGCAAGCCATGCGCCACTTCAAGGGCAAGGTCACTCCCAGTTTCGCCCAACAATCCATCCGAGAGATGAAGCGCACAGCACACAACCCTCAGCAGGTGATGGATGATCCCACCAGGAGTATTTTTGAGAAAGGTTGGCATGATGGGGTAGGTGCTGAGGCGGACCACCTGAAGATTTTTCAGGATATCCATATCGTGTGACGGAAATCCTGGAAGAAAATCGTGAGGATTACTTCATCAACCTGGAAAAGTGTTTCAATCGACATTTGCAACTCTTTTCTATGATTAGCTAACCTCAGGAGGGTATGACCATTATGAAGCAAACCATTCAAGATTTATTTACCCTGTCTGGTCAGGTGGCTGTGGTGACGGGAGGTGCGGGTGTGTTATGTGCCTCGATCTGTAGAGCATTAGCTGAGGCGGAGGGTAAAGTAATTATCCTGGATAGCAATATGGCAGCTGCAGAAAAACTTGCCGGAGAGATCAATCGATCGGGTGGAGAGGCATGGGCGATTGAGTGTGATGTGTGTGACAAAGATAGTTTGTATTTTGCTTCAAGACAGATTTTGGGAATGTTTGGAAGTGTGGATATCTTGATTAATGGGGCAGTGGGAAATAAAACTCAGGCAACGACAGGTAGTAATACTACTTTCTTCGACTTACCAGAAGATGCCTTGAAGTGGGTCATCGATCTAAACTTGATCAGTACGATCATGGCGTGTCAGGTTTTCGGGAAAATCATGGCAGATAAAAGGAAGGGCATCATTCTCAACATTTCATCAATGAGTGCATTTCGTCCATTAACAAAAATACCTGTATATTCTGCTGCCAAGGCTGCATTATGCAACTTTACCCAATGGTTGGCGGTGCATATGGCGCAGGAGTATTCGCCAGACATCAGGGTCAATGCCATTGCGCCGGGTTTTTTCTTAACCGATCAAAATCGATATTTATTAATTGATCGGGAGTCCGGCCACCTCACGGAAAGGGGTCAAACAATCCTCGACCATACTCCCATGAAGCGCTTCGGCGCTCCAGAGGACCTGTTAGGAACGGTAGTATGGCTGCTTTCATCCGCCTCCACTTTTGTGAGCGGGATCGTGATACCGGTAGATGGTGGTTTTTCCGCTTTCAGCGGTGTATGAACAGACCATGTGATTATTTCTTTGATCCTAACCTGAATTGGCAAAGCCTTGATTGGGATGTATGAGAAAAGGATGATCATTGGAAATGGGTTGGATGCGGGTTACCTCACGAAAGATGTAATCCGTGACATCATCAGCGAGGGATTAAATACACTTGCATTGGATGGAAAGCGGGTGCTGATCATCATTCCGGATGGTACGCGTACTATGCCATTGCCGTTGGTGATTGATCTTTTCACTAAAATGATAGGGGACCGGGTAGGGCAGCTGGATTACTTGGTGGCTTTAGGAACGCATCAGCCATTAAATGATGCCCAATTAAGTCGATTGGTGGGTAGGCCAGTGAATAATGGATGGTCAGGCGAAAACCGCATATTTAACCATGAGTGGCACAGACCAGACACTTTCAGAGACATAGGTACGATACCAGCCAGCAAGATAGCGATGATCACACATGGATTGCTCAAGCAGGATGTATTGATCAAAATTAATAAGCTCATTTTCGATTATGACCAGATCATCGTTTGTGGGCCGGTTTTCCCCCATGAAGTGGCTGGTTTTTCAGGGGGGAATAAATACTTCTTCCCCGGGATTGCCGGAGCCGAAATTATTAATTTCACTCATTGGTTAGGAGCACTGATCACCAGTTATAAAGTCATTGGCACAAAAGATACGCCTGTGCGTGTAGTCATTGATATGGCGGCTGAATACATCCATGTGCCTGCTGTCAACTTTGCATTCGTAGTAGACCATTGGGGAGTAGCTGGAGTGTATTTTGGTCCTACGAAAGAAGCTTGGGAAGCTGCAACGAGCCTTTCTGCAGTCAGGCATATTATCTACAAGGAAAAACCTTTCCAGAGAGTCTTATCGATCATGCCCAGGATGTACGATGATCTCTGGACAGCAGCAAAAGGGATGTATAAATTAGAGCCCGTGGTTTCGGATGGCGGTGAGATTATCATTTTCGCATCACATATTTATGAGGTGAGTTATACCCATGGCAAACTAATTGATGAGATTGGTTATCACTGCCGTGATTATTATCTTCCCCAGTGGGATAAATTCAAAGGTTATCCCGGTTGTGTTTTAGCACACTCCACACATCTTAGAGGCTTAGGTGAATATGACTCACACACTAAAGTTGAGAAATCTCGCATTAAAGTGACCCTGGCGACGGGTATTCCTGCCGAGCGATGCCAGCGGATTAATCTCGAGTATATGGATCCCGCATCAGTAAACATTGAGGAATGGCAATATCGGGAGGATGAAGGGATTTTGGTGGTCGAAAAAGCGGGTGAACAGCTCTATCGGCTAAAACAACCCATCTTATGATGGATTAGTCAGGTCAGATAATTATGCATTCATAAAACCAAGGAGGTATACATGAGCAAAGCAGATATCGGGTTGATCGGGTTGGCAGTTATGGGGCAGAACCTGGCGCTGAACATGAATGACCATGGGTTCAAAGTGGTCGTATTCAATCGCACGGTTTCCAAAGTGGATGATTTTCTCAAAGATAGCGCAAAGGGTACGCAAGTCATAGGTGCGCATTCACTGGAAGAATTTATTGATAGCCTGACGAAACCTCGCCGGGTGATGTTAATGATCAAGGCGGGAAAACCTGTGGATGACTTCATCGATTTACTGCTTCAATACTTAGAACCAGGTGACATCATCATCGATGGTGGGAACTCGAATTACAACGACACCATCCGCCGGACAGCATATGTTGAATCGAAGGGTCTGTTATATATCGGCACGGGTGTATCGGGGGGCGAGGAAGGCGCTCGTTATGGTCCATCCATCATGCCGGGAGGCTCC
>JBAQFX010000129.1:0-5968 GCA_049287485.1 Anaerolineales bacterium | reverse complement strand
ATAATTTATCGTACGGGGCGGCTGATGTGGTATTGCGGGAATTGTTGTATGGGCTGAGGGTTGATTTCGATGTGGCTTGCAAACTCATTTAAGTTGTATTTAAACTGAGCCTTCTCCAGTGCCTGTACAACTACAGTGCCTTGTCTGGTTACCCAGAAATTCTGACCGGCTTCCAAGACGTAATCCTTCAAATCGCCTTCTTGGGTAATCCACAAGTTACCACTTAAACAACTGATCACATCCCCCCGCCGGTCACCTTCCAGGTTCCACAGCTTGTGTTTGTCCAGGGAAATATCGGTAATAGTGGTTAGATTTACTTTAGTGTGCAACATATCTTTCTCTCCTTATATGATTCACTTGCTATTTTATGCATATCCAAATAAAATAACAGATGCAAATAAATACAATTGTAACCATAACAGTTTATGATACATAAAACTGTACTGCTTTTCAAAGACGACAACTGTATCCTGAGGTAAACCACAAAATGATAAATTCACGCAAACAAGACGCTTTTTTATACGAGCAAGTTGCGGCTGAACTGGCTGATCTGATACGCAAGGGGACTTTCCGACCAGGTGAACGTATACCCTCCGTCAGGCAGCTGAGCCGGCAGCGTAAGATCAGCATCACCACGGTGCTACAGGCTTACATGCTGCTTGAAAATCAGGGGTTGATCGAAACCCGCCCGCAATCGGGGTATTATGTGCGACCCAGGCTGCCTCATCTGCTGCCAGAGCCGGAAATGTCTACCCCATTGCAGGATCCAACACTGGTGAGCGTAAGGGAGTTGGTGATGATGGTTCTGAAAGATTCGACCAACCCCAACCTGATCCAGTTGGGGGCAGCAATCCCCAACACCGAGCTGGTGATCCCCACCAAGTTAAATCGGATTATGGCCTCGTTGCCACGCCAGGTGAAAAATCAATATAACTATTATGATATTCCACCCGGTAATGAAGCCTTACGCATCCAGATTGCCCAGCGCGCCGTGGGGATAGGCTGCAACATCACCCATGCCGACGTGGTGACCACCTCGGGCTGCCTGGAAGCCTTCACCCTGAGCCTGAGGGCCGTCTGCCAACCAGGAGATACCGTGGCGATAGAATCACCCATGTATTTTGGGGTGTTACAGGTGCTGGAATCGCTGGGCTTGCGGGCCCTTGAAATCCCTACCCACCCACGCGATGGGATCAGTCTGTCAGCCCTGAGATTTGCCATTGAGCATAATTCCATCCAGGCATGCTTGGTGCTGTCCAATTTCAACAACCCGCTGGGAAGCTGCATTCCCGATGAAAACAAGCAAGAGCTGGTGGGATTATTGGCACGCCACGAAATACCCCTCATCGAAGGGGATGTGTGTGGTGAGCTTTATTTCTCAGGCTTGCGTCCCAGTGTGTGCAAAGCCTATGATCGCAAGGGGTTGGTATTATTGTGCTCCTCATTCTCCAAGGACCTGGTGCCGGGTTACCGGGTGGGTTGGCTGGTGCCTGGCCGTTTCAAGCCAACCGTCGAGTGGCTGAAATATACCACCAACGTGGCGACCGCCACTTTACCTCAGGTAGCCATTGCCAAATTTCTCGAATCGGGGGGGTATGACCATCACCTGCGCAGCATCCGCAGGCTATACGCCAGCTTTGTGTCACAGGAGTCTCAGGCGGTTGTGCGTTATTTCCCTGAAGGCACGCGCGTGACGCGGCCCAATGGAGGCATTGTGCTGTGGGTACAGTTACCCGACTATGTCGATTCGCTCAAGCTATATAAACAGGCCTTGCAAAGTGGCATCACCCTGGCGCCGGGATATATATTCTCCGCCACCGAACAGTACCGTAATTTCATCCGCCTGAACGCTGCTTGGTGGTCCTATGAGGCTGACCGGGCTATGCGGCGCCTGGGAGAGCTGGTGGCAGAGCAGGAGGGGTAAGAAAAGCGATGATGCCTAATGATCGAACCGGAGACTCTACGTAGCTAAATTATTCTGTTGCTTATTTCAAGCAAATGACCTACTCACCCGATGGCGGCCAGGGTAAAGCATCAAAGGCACCTCCGCTCACCATTGGGTGCGGGTATTCGTATGGCACATAGCCCGGCATGGGTTCCGTAAAGAAGTCGCGGCCGGCCTCGATAAAACCAATTCCCGTTTCATCTACCTGAGGAACGGAAGGTCCCCCTGTGATCTGGTTACCCCAAATATACAGCTGCTGGATCTGGTCTAAGGCCGGGTAATTTGTCTTATAGATTTCGGGCGTGCCCCATTCAAGGATAAGCAGGATGGGATTCTTATATCCCTTGATGGTGTTCTCATAAAGGTAGCCTGTGCTCCTCCTGGTTGAAGTTCACTATCCCAGGTGCCTTTTCCATAAACCACCACACCATAACCCAGGTTATCGATGCCACGCTTGAAGTTATCCACGAAGATGGCATGGTCAATCACGCCACTCGAGCTCCCTTCCAGGCGCACTCCAGCAAAGCCAAAACCCTCGAAGTAAACATGGTCAACGCGAAAATCTCGCAAGCTCGAGATCTTCAATCCATAGTCCTGGCCAGTATCATCTGTATCACGCACACCGATCAATGCCACCCCCGATATTTGCGTGGCGCATTGAGTATCGGCTTTTCCAATAACCTGTAAGATGGGTCCTGAATAATTTCCTTTGGGATCGCGGTATAAGATGGTTTTATCGGCTCCGGCACCTATCAGCTGGGTACATGGTGGAAGATTAATGGTCGAATTTATCTGATAACAGGCCTCGGGTAGGCGGGTCACACCATCCGCGCCGGCAGCGTTAACCATTTGTTGCACGTCTTTTGAATTTCCGCCTGGGCATACATCCGAATTTTCCAGCTGGGCAGCAAGCATATTTTGCAGAGCAGTCGCTGGATGGCTACCACCGCCAAGGCTGCAAGCACTTAAAGTCAAACCTAATAAGACCAATCTGGCGCAGAAGATAATAATATCCGGGTGTTTGGGTTTCATGATTTCACCTTTCACCTTTATTTTAATGCCCATCGATCTCCAACCAATCGCTGCCGGCAGGTCTGGCTAATGCTCTTTACCCTTCCGCTTGATAAGCCGCGGCAGCCATGCTGGTACGCGATTGTAATAATTGGTCCAGGTATTTCCAAACTCTTTGGCAAGGAGTTCTTCCTCTCGACGAGCCCGAAGGATGATGCTGAACGCGCTCGGTGTATAGATCACCATCGCCCAGGTTCGAAAAATCAACAATGCGCCGACAGCCACCAGTATGACGCCAAGCTACATCGGATGACGCACAAGGGAATAAGGACCACTCTCGACGAGTTGATGTTGCTCGTATAGCTGAGCACCCGTCACATTCGAAACACCAAACATGGAACCCAGGGATCTAAATCCCCACAAGTATAAAAATACACCTGGAAAGTATAAGAGGGAACCAGCTAATGTCAGGATCCCTTGCCATAATGGTGAAATATCCACCGGGATAGGCTTCCAAAGCACAATTCCGATAGTAATGTATATAATGGTAAGTATAAAAACCACTGCCCAATTAGTGGCAGAAGAATGATTTACAGAGCTGCGCCCAAGCCGTGAATATCTCCTTTGCCAGAGACGAAGTAACGGCAGGCAGATTGCTAGAATACCAAACGAGACAGCTATCAGTCTGATCCATTTTTCTAGCGCAAGAAATTGGGTCATTTTCTAAATAATCCCACAAATTAGGGAACAACAGCGCCTTCAGTCAATGGTTAGCCTAAGCAGTAATGGTGAGGCGTAAGATGTGTTTGTAATCATGCCGACATTAATTTAGTCGAAGCTGCTGGTTTGATCCGATGTTTTCTATACTAATAAATACTTGATATCCTGGTTGTTTCATCGACTTTTTTTAATTTCGTTCGCTTGTTTGAAAGCATACCACAGGGACAGAGCTAATATCAGAACGGCTAATACTAAGTAAATGTAATTTTCGAATGCACCGGGTGGAGTATGGGCAAAGGTGACTGGTTTAATCCGACCAACGAACATGCGTAATAGAGTCTCGAGTAATTGTATAAACCACATAAATGGTATCAGGGCGCGGTAGCGTAAAATGACTACCCATTGAATCATGGCATAGATGAGTTGCGCACTACCCCATAATGCAAATGCAAAAATAATGCCATCAGCCCCAGCCACCGATAGATCCATCCCGGCGATACTGCCCGCACCTCCATCGGGAGAGAATATATGGATAAAGCTTCGAACGGTACCAATCATGGTAATCAGCAAGAAAAAATAAAATGGTAGTTTCGTCCCGCGAATAGTGTTGTCAGCCTTGGCGGGTAGAAAATAATCCAGGATAATTTTCGTCAAGTGATCCCCTTTCGTATCTGACTTTATGAATTTAAATAATCGCCTAACCGTTAGCGTTCCCTATGGGCGTGCAGGTGTAGATACGATTAATTATGGTTCCAGAACCTGCAAGCTGATGTCATCTCCGGAGCCTGCCACGACCCATATACTACCATCAGAGCCCTCATCAACGCCACGAGCTGCAATCGAGGTAAGAGACTCCAAAGGCCAAACGTCAAGCCGATAAACCATTTCATCCCAGAACAGCCAAGCTTGCCCATCTCCATCCAGAATGAGTTGCTTGAATGAGGAGGACCAGTACTCTGCTTCGACGATCAATGACCATTCACCATCGTGGATCCGGTAAAGATTTATCGGACCATCGCAGCTGGCACCTCCGCACATCTGCATCATCACCCACACATCACCAACCTGGTCAACAATGAGTTGGCGTGGGTGGGTGAAATTGAACCCTGAAAGTAAGTTTTCTGGGAGGCTATATTCCCTCCAGGCCTGTCCTGTGTATGCGTATTGCCAGACGCTATCATAAGCTCCAAGCCACACATTCCCCTGTTGGTCAACTTCCATGGCAGATACACACTGCGAGCCAATTGGTGCATCCAATCCATGCCAGCTTTGTCCATCGAACCAGCGCACCCCGCCCCCGCCCATTAGACCCGGACCTGAGTAATAGCATTCCCCAACCCATACATCTACCCTGTCTTCCAGCGTGGCGAGGCAATGAACAATGCTAATGTCCTCTATCTCCAGAACAGGGAAACCCATGTCTTCCATAGTATATATGCTCCAGCTAGTGCCATTGAAAGCGCGCACATCCCGTTCCATCGGTACCCAGAGAGTTCTGTCTGCGCTGGTGGATATTTTCCATGGTGCAGGCGCCCACCAGTTAATCTCAAATGTGCCCACGCTAGTCCAACCACTCTCAGTAGTGTAGGTTGTCCATTGGTTGTCCTGCCAGGCAGCAATTTCTCCCGTATCACTATTCAGTACCCATGACTTTCCGCTATCATCCACGGCAGCTAGCATCCCTTCATCATCAGAGAGCACAACCTTCAATGCCTGGCCGTCCCAACGCACAATAGTCGGACTTGTAATGATCCAAACCGAGCCATCGTCAATGGCGCGCACTTGCAGCTCTCCGGTGGAATTCGAGAGGAAACCAGAAAGTGATGTCACATACTGAAACAGGCTTGTATTTTCTGCAACAAGTGTAGCAGGTATTGTTGGAGGGAAGAAATTCGTGGGTGTGGGTGGGGAAATTGTGAATGATGAAGGGAGCGTGGTAGGGCTTGGGTATGATAGTGTAGGTTGTGGCAACGATTTCTTGACAGAGGTAGCTTCAACCGTCGGCACCTCAGACCTGGAAAATGGGGTACATGAGGCTAGAAAAAGAAGTGCAAAATAGATCGCAATATTTTTCGAATGATGAGCCATGTAACTATCCTTCAACGACGAATGGATATACTTTAACCTCAGGTTCAGACGAAAATTCGGACAAGCGCTCATCCGGTTGTCACTGCGAGTAAATCCACATCGCTCCGCTCATTTCTTTCTGGAAGAAACTGGGCTTATGCGGGTAGAATCGAGGCCAGTCCAGACAGTTATGACCGGCCTGCCACTGGTGTTTTCGAACCCGAC
>JBAQFX010000128.1:0-1862 GCA_049287485.1 Anaerolineales bacterium | reverse complement strand
GGAGTCGACTTTGGGCAAAATTGATCATCCCATTGGATAAGACTTTATCCAGAAAGATAAATATCCATTACTTGAATAGTTGGTTACTGGTAAATAATAAGATGCTCAAACCTCTTGAGTATGTGCTTAAAGTCTGGGCAGCCTTCTCAGGTGATATTCTGGGAACCGATGGACCTAGTGCAATCGAGGCATATATAAAACGTACGACAAACAATATACCTCACGCACAGGAGGGACTAGAGAGGTTTGCACTTCAACTATTATTAAATATGGGAATAACGTCCGATATACGACAGTCAGATAAATTTGTCACTGAAACCTTACTTGATGAGGACTCATTTGATCCAGAATTACCTTTAGAAACAGCTTCAGATCAGCATGTTCCAACTAAATCCGTATCTATAAAGGGATTTCCTGGTACCGATGCTTTAATTGATAATGGATTATTAATTGGTTATCCTGGCTCACATTTCGGATTTTCTCATCCGGTTTTTTATGGATTTTTTGCAGGCAATGCCTTATCCACATCAGACTCATTACAGCAGATACAAGATCAACCTGCCTGGACTGGGAAAAATCTGGCGATGTATTACCTTGCGCGTGTAGGTGATGTCACCCCTTTGATTAATAATCTAATTCAGGAAGATGACATTATTCACACAAACCATCTAACGATTTCCCGCTGGCTAGAGATCGCACCAAAAAACCGGCCATGGCGAACGATCATCCTGCGTACATTAACGTCAATTTTACAAAAAGAGAAAGCTACAAATATCCTGGCTGCAAAAATTATTTCTGCCATGGCATTTTCAGGCGATGCTGGAGTTTCTATATATTTTCGGCAGCTTTTAAAATCAGAACATCCAAATCTTAAGCAATTGGCAGTATTGGGATGTGGAATATTAGCTGAGAAGAAATCAATCGAGGATTTAAATATAATATTACAGGAACAATCACCATCATTAAGGCGAGTAGCAAGCCTGGCGCTGGCAGCCATTGGTGATAAACAATCTCTTGAGATCTTAGCCGCAAGTCTTTTAAACGGTGACGAGCAATTACGAAGGTGCGCAGCAGAAGCACTTGCTAATGATCCTAAAGAAGGTCATCCTGCCCTTAAAGAAGGAAGTAGCATGGAAGATCTCATGGTAAGACGGGCAGTCGTTTTTGGTCTTGTACGTGTAAACTTGCCTTGGGCGACAAAAATCGTTGAAAATCTTCAACTAGAAGATAATGAGTGGGTGGTTAGGAATGCTGCCATTCAAGCATTCGACGAACTAAAGCGAAAAAGAGATTATGCGCCCAAGCCCATGAGAGATTTGACAGAAACTCAATGGTTAATTGAATACGCAACCAAGATTGGTACTTCAGTCGCGCCAGGTAAGCCAGCTGAAGAGTTGGTAGTTAAAGCGCTGGCTAATGGTACTCATGATGATATATTAAATGCGTTGCAATATTTACGCGAAAAATGTGACGCTGAGAAGATTGAGTATATCTATGCAGCCTATAACAATAACACTGGTGAAATAAGAGATTTGGCATATTTTGTAATATGGTTGATGATGATTGCTGGGGTTAAAATATCTCTTGCAGTTAAATATAATATAAAGTAGCCAATGAAATAAAGTGTTTTTCCCCACACAGGAATAACTAACCGCTTTACTTATTAACCAAGGAGTTTCATTTGTTTTGATAAAATTTTCTATCTCGTTAATCCTATAGAGATAATAATAAACTGATGATGGCTCTGCCCAAGATTTGTATGATAACAATAAGAATTATCGGACTAAGATCAAGCATCCCAAGAGGTGGGATAACTCTATGAATGGGTCTTAACATCGGCTCAACTATGCGGTCGATAGTGT
>JBAQFX010000127.1:0-15926 GCA_049287485.1 Anaerolineales bacterium | reverse complement strand
TGAGCGACCAAGCTCGGGTTGGTTATATCATTTCGGAGATTATGCAAAGTAAATCGCCCCCAAACGTCGAAATCACCCGTGTTTTGGTTAGTTACTTTGCATAATAGCTTTCTTTGCATAAGGCGGGTTATGCAAAGCTTTGCATAACCCACCCTGCGGAGTTCCCTCCTCTGTGTCCATCACCACCCCGTTGACCATGACCCCACTGTTCAAGTAGGCCCGGATTAGCTTCAGCACTCGTTTGTCCTTTACCACCCGTGCTACTCTTGCCATCAGCATGTCATGGTTCACCCGGTCAAAGAACTTCTCCAGGTCGATATCCACCACCCACTCGTAGCCTTCTTGCACATACTCTTGGGCTTGCTTTACGGCACCGTGAGCACTTCGCCCGGGTCGAAATCCGTAGCTGTGGTTGGAAAAGATCGGTTCAAATAGAGGCGCGAGCACCTGTGCGATCGCTTGTTGGAGAAAACGATCTAAAACCGTCGGTATCCCTAGCAGCCTCACCCCTCCGTCTGACTTGGGTATCTCTACCCTTCGCACAGGGCTTGGCTTGTAGCTCTGTTGGTCGAGCGTAGCCCTGATCTCCAACCAGTGCTCTCTCAGGTACGGCCTCAGTTCTTCCACCGTCATCCCGTCTATGCCCGGTGCTCCGCCGTTCCGCTCAACCCGCTCTAACGCTGCGAGCAGGTTCTGACGTTCCCAGACCCTATCCCACAGTTCTGCGCTGGCCTTTCCTTCGTCTTGTGCCGGGGACGGCTCGGCCCTCTGGTCAGCCCCGAGAAGCTTCACTTCCCGCCTCTGTCCAGCAGTACCCCTATCCGGAGCATTCTGCCTTACCTGCTCGTCCCACGAACTGCTCAAAGTACTCGTCCTTTCTCAATGTTCGGCCCTTCCCATCTCGACGGGGATGGTACTATGGCCTCTGCTGACCCCTGCCGCCTCTGCCTGACTTCGCAATCAGGGTTACTGCTTTCGCAGCCCGACGACAGGTCTCCCCAGGTAAGTGCGCTGGCTTTCTCTGCATCCTTGCCCCATTTACTGCTTTGGTCCTTGGTCGCTTTGGGCTTCGTTGTTATTTGCCAACTCGCCCGGCCTCGCAGCCTCTCATGAGGTTCGTGTTCCTCAAGTCGCAGGTTTGCCTCTGGCTTCCTTCAGACCCCGCTTCACAGCAATGCCCTTGCCTTTGGCTAACGGTTGGTGCGACCAACCTCCGTAAGGGCCTTTCACCCTCTAGTCAGCACCCATGCTGGGCGCACAAACAAACTCCAACTAGCAGCCTGCTGGTTGGAGTTTTTTGTTTCACCTCGTATAGCGCAGGTGTAATTCTTCCGGCTAAACAGATTCACATGACCCAAGCTTTTCTTCAGATAACATTTATACACGTACAATGTGGAAACCTCATCCATCCAGAGCACCGCAATCACTCTCAGCATAGATATTGATGGAATTAACGCGATGGAGCAGCCTTGCCTCTTTGTTGTCTTTATCCAGGATAGCAGACTGCCCCAACAATTCCAATGTTACGATATTTTCAGAAAATGATAGCCCTGCTCAAGCTCAGATCAATCATCACTTATTCGTCTTTCTTATCTGGTGGAGGTTCAGGGATCACTTCCACTGGTTTCTTATTGGGTTCTTCCCTGAATAATCCTGCCTGGATGACCATCCCCAATACGAATAGCACGAAAAATAGCACTAAGCCGAGCTGTGCCTGTAGCCCAATAGCTTCGGTGACCAAAGTTGCACCAGCCCAAGCTGATAAAAAGTACAAAGCCCAATTGAAAGCACTCGCTACCAGCAGCAGTCCAATAATGCCTCCGATGATCAATGCCATCCAGTTGATTGTCTGAGAACTATAACCAAGCAATTGGGAAAGATACCATGCTCCGTACCCTCCCGCAATGAAACCCACCAATGCAATCGCCAGATGCTGGAGGAATACTGCCAGGATAGCCCCTATAATACCAGCTCCCAAGGCAATACCATAGATCAGCCATTGTGGGTCAGGATTGACGTATTGCATCGTTACATACAAGCCGATCAAGAATCCCGCCACTGCAACGAATAGCCAGTATAATTTTTTCCCTGTGGTCAACAGGACAATACCCAAGACGATATGAATAATATCTATAATGTTCATGCGCTATTTTCCTCCATAATTCATTGTTGACATCCTAGAAAACTGATGCAAGATTTGTACAAACCTCTCACGTCCATCTAGTGTAGATTTACTCATCCTTTCCCTTCCAATTTATAAAGAGAGTAGCAGCACCAATCACCATTGCGATTGCAGCACCTAAGAATAATAAGTTGCGTTGTCCATCCCAATTCACCACTTGCCCCAAGAAAACCACCACTAAAATCACCACCACCACCCCAATTAACTTGGCTTTCAAATCATCAATCTGGGTGATATGTAACCAGGCTGGGGTGGGTAAATGCTCATCGATGAACAACTCATATAAGCCCATTGCAGTGATGTAGCTGACTGTGCCAAGTAATAAAACATCGATGATCTCGATGAATGAAACTGCGAGAATCTTGACTGATTTCCCGTCGATGGCAGATGTGGCAGACCTGATGGCAAGTTGGACTGTAGCGATTCCTGCATATACCAATAAGATGACTGCCGCAATGAAAGCACAAACGACAGCAATCAGGATGATATATCGGCTAGAGGAGATGATTCTTCTCATCAGTTTACCAACCCCAAACTATTAAATCAGTGGCTTTTATTGTATTGGATACAATAAGTATTTTACTCTGACTTTTCCCAAAATTATACTTATCTTCCGAAAAAGTAGACCGATCACCTGGTTGATATCGCTGCCAATAGGATCATCATACCCATCAGTAAAAATCCGATCAATGCTGCCAAAGTAAGCCCCCCGAAAACAAGCAGGGTAACGAATTCTACCAACCAGGTAAGGGTATACACCAGCAGGAGTGCAGCTCCTGGAATGCGTTTGGGTGAGGCTCCAAATGTAATCACTCCTGATACGAGCAACCAGCCCGTATAGTTTAGCCACGGTGTACCGTAAAGCCCCCCACTGGGTGTCCACTGCAGGAGACCGAGATGAGCCATTAACGGATCGATATAAAATCCCCAGGCTGTGAAGCCGATGGCACTGAACAGGATGAAGGCAATACGCATCAAGCAGCCAGTCAATTTGTGCGTGATCAATTTTGCTACTGCCCAGGCAGCGGGCAGCATCATTAGCCACAGCAGTGGGATGAGTATCGGAATGCCCAAAAGTTGCGGTTGTAACGAAGGTGTGTAATGCAAGTTTCCATAAGGTAGCCCACTTCGAATGACGATTGCCTGTACCACCCAGGCTAATAAACCCACCTCCAAGGCAGTTCTCAGCATGCCCCACCACCCCCAGGCACGGTAAAGCACATTCAATACGAATGCCACCTGTAACAACACCGCCAGAGCCAATCCTTGCAGCAAAATTTGCTCACCAAACAGCCTGTAGAGAAAGGGTAGCGCCAACATCACCGCCAACCAGGCAATTAAAAGAAATCCTGGATAGCGTTTAAGTTCAAAGATGCTCTTTCGTAACAATTGAATGAAATTGGTCATGCTGGTTACATAAAATAAAAACCCACCCAAATCATCCGGATGCGATTCCTCGCGTATTATAACCCTTGCTGAATGTCCCGCATGGGTATGCTGATTACTATCAGATATTGTGAATTATATTTCAATGTGAAATTGTTCGTGGCGGCAAGATCTATTGACCAGAATGCACAGCAACCGCAAAATCTCCTACTTCCACCTGCCCTAGTGCACGGAGTAAATCCTCCCGCTGCATAATTACCGTGGTATAACGTACGCCTGACCCAACGGAGATTTCCTCTTCCAGAAGGACACTCCGGTCCACCAGAATACGCAGAGGTTGAGTGATCCCAAACGGAGAAACTGCCCCCAGAGGGAAACCAGTCACCTGGAGCACTTCGGCTTCCGTTGCCATGCTGATGCGCGAGGTACCCAGATGCTTGCGTAGGGCTGGCCAGGAAACCTGTCGCTCCCCTGCCACCAAAACCATGACAAACCCACCATGAGATAGACGGAACACGATGCTCCTGACGATCTGCTCGGGTTGATGGCCTCGTTCGCGGGCTGCCTGCGCGAGTGAGTGCACCACCCCAGGGTGGCGGAAGAAACGGTAAGGAATGCCTTTATCATCCAGGTAGCGCCTCACAGGGTTAGCATTGGTCTCTGCATCATTCATACAAGTTCCAATTATACGATTGTTATCAAAGTCTGGAGGTTATCGTTTAAAACTTTTAGGCCTGCCCAGCACTTCGCGCGCCCGACGTACACCCATTTTTAATGCTGCCTGGATTGATTTTTGCGAGAAATCCAGCGTCTCTCCCAGCTCACTATCCGGCTCAATCACCTGGCAAGGGTAATACTTATATGGCTTTCCAGATTTGGGATTGTGCAGTGTGCATCCCTGCTGCTCAGCTTCTTTAACCAGGGCATTAATACGCAGGAATTCTTTCATGTCATTGACGAAAATTTCGTTTTGCATGATGTCCAGAGTACGCATGCCGATGGAAAGCACGTTGGAGGGCGCTTTGGGCATCACGCTAGGTTGCTCTGGACCGCAGTTGATGATCACAATCTCATCCGGTTCCAGCTCTAGCACGTCTCCCACCGGACTGATGTTACGCACGCCCCCATCCACCATGGCAGCATAATCCACAGAGATATCCACCGGAGGCCAGACAACCGGAATGGAAGCGGAAGCCAGGATCGCCTTGGAGAGTTCCAGGGATTCCCTGGTGAATTGGACATATTCACCGCTGATTAGCGAAACTGCGCCTACATGCAGGTCATCGATGATTCTGCCCGCTTTAAATTCCTGTTGCATCAGGTCTTGTAAAGGTCCATTACCATAGAAGGATTTTGCCCCAAAAATGATTTTAATCAGCGAGAGCAGGTTAAACCCACCTGTATAGACCTGTTCGCTGGAAATATTATCCCAAAGCTCCATTAAACGGGTGTAGCGATGCATTGCCAGCATGGCGCCATTCATCGCCCCCACTGAAACCCCGGCAATGATATCCCATTGGTAACCCTTGACCTGGCGGGCGAACTTCTCCGCCCCTACCTGGAATGCTCCGCGCGCCCCACCCCCGGAGAGAATTAGGGCAACTTTTTTGGGATTGGCTTCCATCGGAACTTCTTCGGAGGTCAAGCTCTGGAAATCTTCATCTGCAATCGGTGTGATGTTTTCCACAACAGGAAGATCATCCTGTTCAGGTAAAGTCATTCCAGCGTCTTCATTGGATTGAGGAATGTCTTCTTCTGCTGGTTGGATTTCTTGTGTCATGTCGTCCATCTGAAGTTGGCCTCCGCTTCTCTGCTTGAGCATCAGGCAGTATTAAGCAGGGTTGCAACTCTTGTACCTTAAGGGAATTGATGGTAATAATATCCTGGCGATAGAAAATGGACTATCCGTATGTCTGAGATTAGGATTGGCGTCCAAAACTTTCCACGGTATAGTCGCCCCAGGTAAGCTGCTACTCCCTGGCAAAAATTTCCAATCTCATCGGAGATTAATTCATACCACACGGTAATGTCTATTATGGAGTTATAACTCTCGGTATAATTACAGAAATCTACTTTATTTACCTTTTTTATCGTCAGGCTGATAAACAGGTCAATAAACCATCACCACAAAGGAGATAGATCGCATGAATATTAACTTTTCCATGTGGAAGACCGCCATCTGGACCCTGGTAAAAATGGATCACAAAGATGAATGGGACAAGCTGGATATTGTCTCCAAGTGGCTCATCGCCACCCGCTCGGGTGTGACTCTGGTAACGGTTTATACCTGCGTGATTGCCGGTCTGCTGGCTTTGCGCGACCACTACTTCTCTTTCTTCCCCTGGTTCATCCTCACGGTGGGTCTCTTCATCGCCCATGGGGCGAATAACCTGCTCAATGACTACACCGATTTCAGCCGGGGTGTGGATAAAGACAACTACTTCCGCACTCAATACGGTGTGCATCCACTGGTACAAGGTTTTTGGACTAAACCGCAACAGCTACGTTGGTTCATGGTGAGTGGGGTCATTGCTTTCTTTGCTGGACTATACGCCCTGTTTTACACGCATTTCAGCCCGATCGTGATCGGCTTTTTCGCCTTTGGCGCCATCATATTGTTACTCTACACCTATCCGCTCAAATATTATGGCTTGGGTGAGCTGTTTATTTTCCTCATCTGGGGGCCGATCATGGTAGCCGGGGTCTATGTAGTATTAGCCATACCCAAAGGCAATTTGGATAACATTTGGAATGTGGTCCTGGCAGGCGTACCCTTTGGGTTAAGCGTGGTTAGTATTAATGTGGGCAAGCATATCGATAAAATGAAGGATGATGCCAAAAAAGGCGTGGGAACCTTGCCAGTCAGGATTGGTGAGATTGCCGCCCGCTATGTGAACATTGCCATCCTTTTATTGATTTACCTGGTGATTCTCTACCTGATTTTCATCCCACGTTATTTCACCCCACTGATGTTACTACCCTTCTTTGCCATCCCACGGCTGGTCACAGCCATTAAGATCCTCTCCAAGCCGCGTCCTGAAACAGCGCCTCCGGGATTTCCTTTCTGGCCGACCTACTTCTCAGCGTTTAACTTCAACCACAACCGCCTGTTGGGTGGCTTGTTCATCCTGGCATTGATTGGTGATACTTTACTACGCCTGTTTTTACCGGCTTTCTGGCCAATGCGATAAGCAGTTGGAAGGCTATTTTATACTAAATATTCATGCCATTAAGCATCGTAGGGGCACGATATACCATGCCCCTAAGATTTCATCCATGGTATTCTTGCCAAAATTTACCAGTATTCTTATGTCGCTGCGTTTTTAATCTTCTTCCCCAAATTTTTAATGATTACTGGTCCAGGCTGATCACATAGACAATCACGGCTGTAATTTGCTGCTACGTCAAACAACTTTTCACTCCCCAGGTTGGCATCGTTGTTGGGATCGTAGTTGACCAAATACTAGCGCTCATGGACGTTAAATTTCTCGTTGAGGGGCGTTACCCGCCCTACCACATCATTTTGAAATGACAAAAAATATAGCACCATCACTGGGCTGCTGGACTGCGGGATTGGGGAGATCAGCGGGTTTATATAGTAAAGGGCGTACTCAATACCCCATTCTCAATGGATTATGTACAGCAAGCTCCCGGCAGTGACCCAGAGTCTCTTCCCTACCGCCTGATGGTCTCCATTTTAATTTTATATCCCTACTTCTTCTTTTTTTTCTTTTTCCTCTTCTTCTTGCCTTTCTTCTCCTTCGCCTCTTCTTCCTCCGCGCCTGTACTACTCGCTACGCTTCCCGTTTCCTCCGCCACCTCTGCATGGTAGAGTTTTTTAATTTCAGCCAGGTCCACGGAGGGTTGCGGGTACTTCATCTTCCAGCCCTTCATCGTCTCTACCAGGATCTGTGACACCGCCAGGTCACGAAACCATTTATGGTTTGCTGGTATGACGTACCAGGGTGCATAATTAAAACTACATTTGCTGAGCGCCTCTTCGTATGCCTGCTGGTAGTTATCCCAATATTCTCGTTCGGTATAGTCCGAGTCGCTGATCTTCCATTGCTTGTCGGATTCATCCAGGCGGTCCCTGAAACGCTGGAGTTGCTCTTCCTTATCGATATGTAGGAAAAACTTCACGATGGTTGTCCCACTGTTCACCAGCTGGCGTTCAAACGCGTTGATTTCAGTATAGCGCTTGGACCAAATCTCCTCGGGAACCAGGTTGTGAACCCGCACCACCAGGATGTCCTCATAATGCGAGCGATTAAAAACAGTGATATGGCCTTTCCTGGGAGTCATTTTATGGATGCGCCAGAGATAGTCATGAGCCAATTCCTCAGCTGTCGGTACTTTGAAACCAGCCACTGAGCAACCCTGCGGGTTCATTGCCCCCATCACATGATGGATCGTGCCATCCTTGCCGCCCGCATCCATCGCCTGAAGCACGATGAGCAAGGCGTGCTTATTCTCGGCATACATTTCAGCCTGTAGCTCGGTTAATTGTTGGCTATACTTGTTCAGCTGATCTTCGGCTTCATCTTCGACTAAATCGTCATGAAAGCCAGCTTCAATCTTGCCCAGGTTAACTTTGCTACCCGGTTTAATACGGAATTCATTGGCATAATTCATGGTGAGATCCTCCTTAGGTAAATTATAGTTGAAGTGGATTTTTATATTAAATTTTCACAAGCCATCCATCACAATCCTCACAAGTAGACCTCGTCACTTTAGAAGCAGTTTGGTCAGCGGAGAAACCGGATTCCAGTCCATTGCCAGCAGCAATCGATAGATTGGCACAATTCGAGTGCCTTGTACCTGTGCACGTTTTTTCCACATCCTTGGGAGCCCGCGCAACGCGTCCTGTTTGGCTTTTAGCATCACTCTTCCCTGCTGCCTGTAGATGCCCACCAGGATCATAAAAAAATTTACCGCTAGGTGTAATGGAGCAAGCAACCAAACCCATATACCCGGAACATCCTTTATGTATGTCCACACTAAATTCCTATGCCCATAATAAACCGATAGGTCGCTCCTGTGAGATGTGCTCCCGGAACCTACGTGTAATACGACTGCCTCAGGCAGATAAATGCATTGATAACCCATTAGCCTCAACCTGAAGCTTAGGTCGATATCCTCCTGGTACGAAAAATAGTCTTCATCAAACCCCTTCACCTTTTGAAAGGCTTCAATGGGATATACGGCGGCGGCTGCGCAGGCGCTAAAGACTTCAATTTCCTCATCTCTTACATTCGAAACCAGCATATTATGAGCATTCCGCCAGGCCAGGCCACTAATGTGGTATACATCCCCCATTCCATCCATCCGCTCAGGCTGGTTTGCCATGATTAGCTTGGAGGCGAAAAAGCAGTTGGGATATTTATC
The DNA here is from genome assembly GCA_049287485.1 of Anaerolineales bacterium. Taxonomy (GTDB): domain Bacteria; phylum Chloroflexota; class Anaerolineae; order Anaerolineales; family UBA4823; genus FEB-25. The sequence goes on along the minus strand of JBAQFX010000127.1, from coordinate 6,970 downwards.
GATCGCCTCGCGGATATTTTCTAGCCAATCGGGCTTGGGGAAAGCATCTGCATTCAATAAAACCAGGTAATCCCCATGCGCCATGCCAGCTGCGAGGTTGTTTCCACCCGCAAAACCTATATTCTGTTCAAGCGTACGCTCTTGAATGGGTAACTGTGGATATGCCGCGGCTAATCCGCCAGGTAAGGGTTCGCTTGATCCATTGTCAATGACCAAGACCTCAAAATCATGGTCAGTCTGGGAATTTATTGCATCCAAACAGAGTTTGAGGGTCTGGTTGCTATTCCAGCACAGGATGATGATCGTAAAGAATGGATGCGCTTGTTTCACAGCTTGATCCTGATATTTGCAATGTTAATTACGGCGGTAAAACGCCTGGTAAGTAAAGCAATTTACTTGTATTATAATAGACCAAACTACTTTTTACCCGCAAAGAATGGCTTCTAGACCTTATTACGATTCTGCAATCCATAAAATACCCGCCCTGGAAGAAATACGGGAGATCAGTCACTACAAATACCTTCTGTTTCAGCTTACCCGCCGGGATATCTTAGCTCGCTATAAGCGCTCCTTCCTGGGTGTAGCCTGGACCATGCTCAATCCATTGGGAATGATGATCATTTTGAGCGTGGTTTTCTCGCAATTATTTGTTGGGGTCAAGTCCTACCCAGTTTATGTCTTAAGCGGCTTGGTCGCCTGGAATTTCTTCGCCCAGAGTACCAACGCTGCCATGAGCGGCCTGGTATGGGGAGGCAGCCTTATCCAGCGCATTTACATCCCACGCACCGCCTTCGGGATATCTGCCATCGGTACCGCATTGGTGAATATCCTGCTTTCACTCGTGCCTTTAGCATTGGTGATGCTGGTTATGCACATTACCTTCCACATATCGGTAATTATGCTACCACTGGCGATTTTATTATTGGCTTGTTTTTCCCTTGGTGTGGGTCTCATCCTCTCTACCATGGCTGTTTATTTTCCAGATGTAGCTGAAATGTACCAAATCATCCTGCTCGCCTGGTTTTACCTTACCCCAATCATCTATCCTCCGGAGATCTTGCCATCCAATTTACAGGCTATTTTCGCATTTAATCCCATGTACTATATGGTGTACATCTTCCGTCTGCCTTTACTTAATGGAATGTTCCCAACCGTGGGAGAAATCCTGCCAGCCGTAATATTCGCTGTTGGGGTATTGGTCTTGGGTTGGATCTTCTTCACCTCCAAATCAGATGAATTCGCCTACCGCATCTAAAACTAAACTTGAGTTAATGGAAAGCAATGCTCTGAATCAAGACGAAATTATTCGTCTCGTGAATGTCTCCGTCCAGTACAGTGTTCCAGAAGAAAGGATCGGCACTTTTAAAGAATATGCCATCCGCTTCCTGCAACGGAAAATCCACTTCCATTCTTTTTGGGCTTTAGATAACGTCAATTTAAGCATTTGCAATGGTGAAGTATATGGCGTGATTGGTAAAAACGGTGCTGGCAAGAGCACGCTGCTTAAAGTGATCTCGCGTGTCTTACGCCCCACCCGAGGTCGGATCGTTATCTATGGAAGGGTGGCTCCACTGCTTGAGCTTGGGGCGGGCTTTCACCCTGAGCTTTCCGGTAGGGAAAACATCTTCTTAAACGGCGCTTTATTGGGTTACAGCCAGAAGGAAATGGAAGCCTGTTTCGATCAAATTGTGGATTTCTCTGAACTGCGTCCCTTCATTGACGCCTCTATCCGTACCTACTCGTCTGGCATGTACGCCAGGCTAGGATTCGCAGTAGCCACCGCCCATGTGCCAGACATCCTGCTGGTGGATGAGATACTGAGCGTGGGTGATGGTGAATTCCAGCAGAAATGTTTTACCCGTATCAATGAATTCCGTAACCAGGGTTCTACTATCGTTTTGGTCTCACATAATATGGAGCAGGTTCAAAAGATGTGCCAACGCGTTGCCTGGATAGACAAAGGGAAAATAGAGCTTGAAGGAGAACCCACTTCAGTCATACCCCACTATTCGGGGATGTAAGCAGGGTATTGGCTATTAATGGTCCATCCAAATTTAAATCCAGGCAAAAAATCGGTCATGTACAATTACAACTCACCATATAAGGACTGATATACTACGTGGCATCCGATATCCCCACCCCAGCACACAAGTTAGCCCCCGGGTCTGATGACCAGGTCAGGCAAATGCCAATCGTATTTTATTCCTTTAACGATGACGATGCCCTGGCTGTTCTGCGCATGCTGGGTCCAGCAAAACTGGCAGGGTTGGAGGTAGTCCAGGGAGTCCATAACCGGGTTGTGGATGTTGAAGCGGTTAAGCAGGGAAAAATTGTCATCATCCAGCGTGAATTCGGTGTCGATTATAACAATTACGAAAAAGTGATTGATTTAACCCGCTCAATGAATATGCCGGTCATCTTGGACATAGATGATTTAATTCTTGCCCTGCCTGAAGATCATCCAGATCGACTGGCGGGAAATTTCTCTCCAGCCTTGCTGCCATTGCTCCAGTCGATCATCGAGGCGGACCTGATAACCGTCCCCACGGAACGACTGCGAGAAAATCTGCTACCGTATAACCCATCCATCGAGGTCATTCCCAACTATCTCGACGATTCCATTTGGCAATTGAAACCGCCTCAAATCAGGGATGATCCAACCGCACCAGTGATTATCGGTTATATGGGCGGGCATTCTCATTCCCCTGACCTATTGTTGATCCAGCCAGCATTAATGGAGCTGGTACAAAAATACCAAGAGCGCATCCGCTTCCATTTTTGGGGAATCGAGCCCCCCGCTGAGCTGGCACCTTATGCCATGGTTGATTGGCTCCCGCCCCATTCCAGCCGCTACGACGATTTTGCTGCATATTTCCAGCAGCAAGTAATAGACATCGCTATCGCCCCGCTATGTGATAACCTGTTTAATTCTTGTAAAAGCGCCATCAAATTCCTGGAATACAGCGCCATCGGTGTAGCGGGTGTATATAGCCGCGTTGCTCCATATTTGGATATGATCGAGCATGAGAAGCATGGTCTGCTGGCTGCTACCACCGAAGAATGGGTTAGTGCGTTAAGCAGGTTGATCGAATCACCCGAGCTACGCAGCAATTTAGTTCAGTCTGCCCAGCAAAAAATAAGGCAATCCTGGTTGCTTTCACATAATCTTGAAAAACGGATAAACGTTTATACAACGTTGCAAATGAATTACTATTCGGGGATTAAAATTTATCCATTTTTCTTTGAACTGGAAAAGTCCATCACCCGCCAGTTATACGAACAGCATTTACTAAATTACCACAAAGAGCAAAAACTTAAAAATCAGCTTATTGAGAAGGACGACACAATCCAATACCTGAAGAGTAGGACCTCTCATCAAGATAGCACAATCCAATCCCTGTCGAGTAAGATATCTGAGCAGGATAGCACGATCCAAAATCAGAACCAAAATCTGGCTGACCTTGAAACTGAAGTGATGTCTTATGTGACTAGTAGAAGCTGGAAATTGACCCGACCCTTACGTAAAATATTAAATAAATGGTGAACATAGATCATGCAGCTGCCTTGGATTGACTATCTAGCCATTAAAAGAAGTGGCCTTTTTGATGAATATTATTACCTGAAGACTTATCCAGACTGCCGTCGCTCGGATATAGACCCTATCTCCCATTTTATAAAATATGGATATAAAGAAGGACGTAACCCGTCTGCCTCCTTCGATACCAATTTCTACCTTCAAACGAATCCGGATGTAAGCACAGCGAAAATTAATCCACTAATCCATTACCTCAGGTTTGGGCAGAAAGAAGGCCGGTTGATCCTGCCTCAAGGACTGTCAGCTCAATCGCCTACTACTCAAGGGGTGGAATTTGCTCAACCTGCCAGCGTATATTTACCCACGGAAGATATAAATGTTCAAGAACAGGTATCTGCGGAATTAGTTGAACCTCAGCTCACTGAGAGCTCGACTGATACGGGAAAGCATTTCTACCAGTCTAAAGAGCTGATCTGTGGAATTGATAGCCAGATCCCAAAATCTATCATCGTTGGCAAGGGGACTTATCTGCTGGTAAAGGGTTGGTGTTTTTCCCCACAGCATCAAATTAAGAATATTTATCTAAAATACGCAGATAAGAAATACCCCATTTATAACCGCTCGATTTACCGAGAAGACGTCCTGGCTACTTATATAACCATATATAGCAATCCAAAGCCAATCTTGCATTGCGGCTTCTGGGGATTAATCCTATTTGAAAAGATTGAGGTTGAAGAGCACTATACGCTTGAATTGAGTGTGACACTCACTAACGGAAGGGAAATCTCAAGCCCAATCGGTGATATTATCCTAATTCCCACCAGCAACAAAGAAATCACCAAATCTTTGAGCCTTGACCCCGCACAGCCGAGATTAGCCATCTGCATGGCGACATACAACCCCTCCATGGAGTTATTCAAGATCCAGATACAATCGATCATCGACCAATCATTTACCAATTGGATTTGCATCGTGAATGATGACCATTCTCGGGTTGATGTTTATGATCAGATGTGTGCTCTGCTCAGCCGGGATCCGCGCTTCTTCATTTTCCGTAATGACGACCGCCTCGGTCATTACCGCAATTTTGAATCTGCGCTGCAAAAAGTACCTCACGAGGTGGATTTTATTGCCTTTTCGGACCAGGATGATGAGTGGTATCCTGATAAATTAGCCAGGTGCCTCCTTGAGTTTAAATCGGATGAGGACAAGCTGGTCTATTGTGATTTGGATGTGTTGAGCAGCAATGGCGAAAAAATATCGGATACTTATTGGTTCAACCGTGAGAATAACTACACATCCCTGCAGACATTACTGTACGCCAATACAGTTACCGGAGCAGCCTCTGTTTTTCGAGCAGGTATGCTCGATGATATCCTCCCATTCCCATTAAAAATCGGGGATCAGTATCATGACCACTGGGTAGCATGTGTCGCATTATCTTCAGGAAATATAAAGTATATAAATTCGCCTTTGTATGCATATAAACAACACGCTGAAAACGTCTATGGGATCCAATCCAAAGTTGAGCCTTACACTTTGGTGCCGGAAATCCACCAATATGTTAAACAATATAAAAATATATCCGTCTTAAAACATGAAGTACGGATGACAATTGATAATTTGGAATCATCATATAATTTTTACCTTCTACGCTTGATCGTCCTCACAAAAACGCTTTTATTACGGGTTGGATCTATTTCAAAAGGTAAGAAAAAAGTATTGCTTCAAGTGAGTTCTTCCGAAAGGAAAATGTCAGGTTTATTATCCCATTCCATTAGCTATCTTATTCATAAAGGTCCTTCGCTAGGATATGAATTATTTGCCCTCCGCAGTTATTTAGGTCATCGATTCCGAAATTGGATCTTTAATATCTATAGTCAAACAAGGATTAATCAGATCCGGGCTAAAACCAGCACTCAACTCGCTCATTCCACAATAACCCCTGTTACCGATGTACAAAAAAATGTAATCGAACATGGCAATGAGGATGGAATGGTTCGGTTATTAAAGCAAATGATCGCGCCCTTGTTGCTCGAAGTGTCAACAGATGAACCCAAGCGGATCAATTTTGTTATGGCCACTGTGGACTTCAATTATATTTTCGGTGGTTACCTGGCTATGTTCAACCTGGCAAAGAAAATCGGCCAGTTTGATCACAAGATCAGAATCGTTATTGTCGAACCCTGTGATTACAAGCCCAATGAATGGCGAAAGAAGATACAGGCTTATCCCGGCCTTGAAGATCTGTTTGACTTTGTCGAAACCTCTTATCACTACGACCGCAATTTCCCCCTTAACGTAAATCCGGAAGATATTTTCATCGCTACTTCGTGCTGGACGGCTCATATCGCCTCTCGTACCGCCAAACAGCTGAATGGTCGGAAAATAATCTTCTTTGCCCAGGAATATGAGCCCATCTTCTTCCCGATGGGCTCGATGCACGCATTATCACATCAATCTTACTTTCTGCCTCAATACACAATCTTCTCCACAGAATTGTTACGCCAATTTTTCCGCAACCACAAGATTGGAGTATATAAAAATAGCCTGGCTGAAGGAGATGCCATCTCCATCGTTATTAATAATGCCATCCATCCTTTTGAAATCTCCTTCAAGGATATTTCCGAACGTAAGAAGAAAAAATTCCTTTTTTATGCCCGTCCAGAGGCTCATGCCGCCCGAAATCTCTATGAGCTAGGTTTATTAAGCCTGGAGAATGCCATCCAGCAAGGTGTATTTTCCGAAGAGTGGGATTATTATGGTATTGGCACGATTGGCAATAATCGCCTCCTACCACTGGGGAATAACCACAAATTAACCTTGTTGCCCAAGGTGAGCCTCAAAGAATACCTGGAGCTGATTCCCACCTTTGACCTGGGGATGAGCCTGATGCTATCGCCTCACCCAAGCCTGGTTCCCCTGGAGATGGCTGCTGCAGGCATGCCAGCCATCACGAACACCTACGAGAACAAGACGGTGTCTGAACTAAGCGAAATTTCCACTAACCTCATCGGGGTTGAGCCGACGATTGATGGGATTACGCAAGGTCTGCGAGAAGGAGTGAATAGGGTTTATAATTACCTGGATCGCATCAACGGAGCCCGGATTAATTGGCCCACAGATTGGAACCAGGTGTTTGATGAGAACTTTAAAAAAAAGCTAAATCAAATGATGCGTAATTGTTAGTAGGTTGTGAGAGATATATCGCAAATAATGAAATGACTCCACTGAAATAACACATATTTAATAACCAAAACCTACTTGTTTAGTAGCTTCAAAAGCCATCCAGCTGCTAAAAATTGCTTTTAGGGAAGCAAAAAAAGTAACTGACGGCTGTTCCAGGGAGCATTCCTGCTCTTTTTGGCCCTTCTTTTGCTCATTTTCCAGCTTTAGCCTGGCTTCCAGGTAACGTTGTATACGGCGAACGTTGGT
>JBAQFX010000126.1:0-3366 GCA_049287485.1 Anaerolineales bacterium | reverse complement strand
GTTCCAAGGTATGCCTGGATGGCGGGACTAACCGTCCTGGTGGTTGCGCTTGTCCTGACCGGCATCGTCATTGCGCTCTCTCCAAAGGAAAAAGCGGCCAGCATTATCTACGGCATTGGGGCAGTTTATGAGGCCGGGCTGGTTCATCCAATCGATGAAACCCGGCAGGTGGGCGATATCTCCCTGACCGTGGATTGGGTTTACGCTGACTGGAACCAGATTCTGGTAGGCTACACCGCCCAGGGCCATGCGGACTATGACATACACGTCCGCACAGGGGTTGTATCGGCGAGGCTGGCAGACGGGACCGCTCTCGAAGGCGATGCGATCGCAGGCTATGGCGAGATGGGCGCAGACTCCAGTGTAGCCGCATTCGACATGCCGGAAGATGTACGAGACCGCCAGACGATCGATTTACAGCTCGTGCTGCAGGCAGCTTATGAGAAATATCCGACCCCAAGCGAGACGGACCCGGCAGAACAGGTTCAAAACCCCTCTCCATCAGGAGCCTCCTCCGTCCAATTAGAACCTTTTGCGGTGATCACAACTGGCGGTGGAGAAGCCATGTTCGAGGTCTCGATCCCCGTGACGCCAGGACGAGTGATCGAGGTCGGTCAAACCGTAGAAGCCAAGGGGTATGAAGTGATGTTAGAACAGGTCGTCATTGCGCCTTCGATGACGACTGCCCAGCTGTGCTTCGAGGTACCGGATCCGGTTCACTTCCGCCAATGGTTTTCATTTGTGACGATGACGACGGGCTCAAAGGGATATTCCGGCGCTGGAGACGATTACCAGGTTGGCGAGCCGTATAGCTGCCAGCGGGTCGAGATTGGCGAAAGCGTACCGCTGGATCGAGACCGGTACGTCTTCCGGGTGGATGAGCTAGCCGGGTTCGAGTTCCATCCCGGCGACATTGTCACAACCGACATGCTCCCGGAAGAGCAGTGGCGGGTCAAGGGCCCGTGGGTGTTTACGTTGGACATCCAGCCATAAGAGGAACACATCGGTAAATAATATCGTCTTATATTTAGCATAATATATATCCGCTCTCCTTTACACTCATCGAATCGATTACATCGCCAGCATAAATATCTAAATTGTCCGGACAATTCAACGGTAAGAATAATAGTCTGTGTGAGGTAAGTTGAGATGAAAATAAAGACATTCTTGGTGTTAGCGCTGGTTGGGATTTTGGCAGCCTGTGCACCCGTTGCACAAGACACGCGACAAGCGTCGTTTTTACCCCCAACCATCAATTCCACGCCAACCCAATCTACATCGCCGACCCCCACCCCGCTACCCAGCCCGACCTTAACTCAGACACTTCCACCGCCACCTGACCAATCCGATGAAACTGTGTTGCTCCCCTCCCCGGATGATCAATGGAAGGTGATCCTTGATCGGGATGTTGGCAGCCTGGAGGTGGAAGATGTGCAGGGGGTGAAGCAGTCCGTTTTCCCGCCCGGAAGCACTGTTGGCGAGGCGAAATGGTCTCCAGACAGCCGACGGTTGGCGGTGGTGCTGAGTCACTTGCCTGAGAAACCCGACCAGGGCCAGTCAATAGAATTACCCGAGATCCGCTTAATCACTTTCGAGGGCGGTGCCTTTCGTGAAGCAGAACCCGGTTACATGGCGGGCGAAGCCTCGCGGGGTCAGATCGTCCTGGGAGCTTGGTCGCCTGACAGCTGCAGGCTTCTTTTCTGGTCGGGTCCGCTGAGCGCCTCGATCAAGGCCGACGGGCTTCCACTATGGGTATTGGACACCGAATCAATGCAGGCAACCCGGCTGTCGGAGACGACCTTGATCAACCAGGCTTACCAGAGCTGGTCTCCAGACGGCAGTACGCTGGTCTTTACCGACGGCGGCTACCGCTCGGCCCAGTTGAATAAATGGCTGTCGCTCTACGAAGTTGATTCAGGACAAGTCACGACCCTTATACCTGAGGATGAGCTGGTACCGGGCCAGGTCACCTGGTCGCCAGCTGGAGAGGCGATTGCTTTCGCAGCGGTCAAGGCAGGGCAGACTGGCGACGAATGGGCGGATTGGATGGGGTGGGACAACCCGGCTATCCAGGCCAGACGCATCTACCTGCTCGACCCATCCAGTGGGCAATACCGGCGGTTGAACACAGCCGAGGTCTACCAGGATGCCCCGCGCTGGAGTGCAAATGGGAATACACTCTACTACGTCCAGATCGACGGCGACCAGGCAGTGATCATGTCGGGCGATCCGGCAACCGGGGAGGCGCAGTCCGTGCACGGCTGCAAGATGCCATTGCCCTCCAGGGCTGGATATTATGGACAGGTGGATTGGATCGGCTTCTATGAAAACTGCACAGAGACGACGCAATCCTGATGGATTCATCCGGAAACCAGCTCAATCCGGTTTATTCTTCGGAGCCGGCAGTCGCTGTACAAGTATCGTCAGTGATCACCGATACTCCTGAAGAAGTAAGGACTTATTTGAGTTTCGAACGTTCAACGGACGAAAGTGGCTCATTGAAACGTCTGATTGGGGGTCTCACCGGCAAGACCCCAGCTGACGATACCATCGTTTGTGGGCTGGGAGCTAACCCTCAAATTGGAGACAAATTTACGTGCGAGAAATCGATCACCATTGCCAGTGAGCAAATCAGGTTTCATGAAGGAGAGATCACCAAACATTCGGATGGCATTCACTTAACCGTGAGAAGTGACCCAATCCAAGCCTCTAATGGATTATTGGTGACCTTCGTGAGTGCCGAGAGTATCTTTTATGAAAATTCATCTTTAGTAGGTGTCGGTTTTAATCCACGCACAGATCAACTTGAAATATGGCAGGGGTTAGATTTGCTAAGTGCAAAAAATCAGTTTGCTGTGAAAATCACATCGGCATATCTAACGGTTATTGAACCGTACCGAATTTCGTGGTCACTAAACCCATAAGACTCTTAGAATGTAGTGGGAGGTAGAAAATGGTTGATCTAAAGAATTGGAAAAAGTTATTACCTGTGCTCATCGTTATATGCATTCTTGTTGCTCTACTCATTGCTGCCACATACGAGGAACCGATCATGGTTGATTATTATGGAACAAGAGCTGATCTGCGGATATTGCACAACCAGATCGAAGAACTAGGTTGCGATGACCACCTCGGACCAGGGATTTTAACCTGCTACAATACATTCGAAGAATCCATGGCAGCGAATCATTGTAGGATTGGAGTAAATCGAGGCGTAATATACTGCGAGCCATGATTCTAGTTGACCCTTAAAATAAAATTCGCGATTAATGCCTTGATAATGTATAAATTTTAGACCTGGATTCAACTCTGAAGTGCAACAGAAAGATCAAAAAATTTCTCTAAAGGTGACATAAAACCAAGGCA
>JBAQFX010000125.1:0-2629 GCA_049287485.1 Anaerolineales bacterium | reverse complement strand
TCGATCGAGATATTAATGCCGCTCGTAATATTTTGTCCCTGGGACGCAGAGATTGGGCGCCAACGTGGATGGTTGCATCGTGCGTTGCCCAAGAAGCTCCCCCGCTTTAGCGGGGAGAGCCGTCACTATCCTGAATGAAGGAGGGGCGACTCGCGAGCCGCCCCTACACTGGACTCGCGATAATGACACCTAATACGCCCGGCCGAAGATGGCTTTTTCGGTGGCGGGTTTACCGCACACGATGCAGACCCCTTCACCGGGTTCCTGCTCGAGGGGGATGCAACGCGTGGTAGCCTTGGTCTCATCCTTTACTTTCGCCTCACACTCGTCATCGCCACACCACCAGGCAAATGCCCAGCCTTTATCAACCATCGCTTTCAGCTCTTCATAATCCTTGGGCGTAAACGTGTGGGCTTTGCGGAAGGTGAGGGCGCGTTCGAACATGGAGGCCTGGATGGACTGGAGCATTTCTGCTACCTGGGCTTCTAGTTGGGTATGCTGGACGAACGACTTGCCGGCCTTGCCGGGCAAATCCCGCCGGGCAAAAGCCAGGGACCCTTTTTGGACATCCTTGGGTCCAATCTCGATGCGCAAGGGCACACCACGCATCTCCCAATCGTTGAACTTGAAACCGGGGGTGACCTCTTCACGGCTGTCGGTCTTCAGGCGGAAGCCTTGCAGCTCGCGTTCCACCTGGGCGATCACGGGCATGACGCGCCCCTTTTCCTCATCGTTCTTGTAGATGGGGATGAGGATGATCTGGTAGGGTGCCAGCTTGGGTGGTAGCACCAGTCCCTGGTCATCGCCATGGGTCATGATGACCGCTCCAACGAAACGGGTGGAAAGTCCCCAGGAGGTGGTCCAGACGTACTGCAAAAGGTTATTCCGGTCCAGATACTGGATCTCGAAGGCCTTGGCGAAATTCTGACCCAGGTTATGTGAAGTGCCGGCCTGGAGAGCCTTGGTATCGCCCATCATGGCTTCAATACTGTAAGAGTTATCGGCTCCGGCGAACTTCTCGGACTGGCTCTTGCGACCTTTGACCACCGGGATGGCACCATCCTCGACGGCAAAATCGGCATAGACATCCAGCATGCGCAGGGTTTCTTCCTGGCATTCTTCGGGAGTGGCATGGGCGGTATGACCTTCCTGCCAGTAGAATTCCAGCGTGCGCAGGAAGAGCTTGGTGCGCATTTCCCAGCGCACCACGCTACCCCACTGGTTGATGAGCACTGGCAGGTCACGGTAAGACTTGATCCACTTGCTGTACATGGTGCCGATGATGGTCTCGGAGGTAGGCCGTACCACCAGTGGCTCTTCCAGCTTCTCACCACCCCCGATGGTCACCACGGCTAGCTCCGGTGAAAAGCCTTCCACATGGGCTTTCTCCTTCTCGAAGAAGGACATGGGAATGAGCAGGGGGAAAGCGGCGTTGACGTGTCCGGTGGCTTTGAAGCGGCGGTCGAGGGCAGCGGTCATATTCTCCCACAATGCCCAGCCATAAGGCCGCACCACCATGCAGCCACGCACTGGGGCGTAATCTGCCAGCTCAGCCTTGAGCACCAGCTGGTTGTACCAATCCGCAAAGTTTTCCGTTCGAGAGGGAAGTTTGTCTTCTGTCATGTGCTCTCCTTAAGTGTCATACTTTACCATTGGACAGTCTTTCTTGCAACCATTGAAAAGCTACCTCTACATTGGGAGCAAAGGATATCCACTGGCGCTGGTTTTCAGGGATAAACTCTCCCTGTGCAGACAAGAACTTACGCATGGTTGCCTGCCAGCCTGAGCCGATCAGGATGAGGGGCCGAGGGGGCAGGACCCGGGTAATGAGCAGGTTCCAGGTGAGGGTGATCTCCGCCAGGGTGCCAACTCCGCCCGGGAGAGCAAGACAGGCGGCACAATTCTTGATCAGGACATGCATGCGCTCCTGCAGGGAGGAGAAATGCCATTCTTCGGTCACCCAGGGGTTGGCTTTGACCGGTCGCCAGGCTTCGATCTCGTCACAGGTGACACCAATCACTTGTCCACCAGCTTCAGCTGCCCCACGGGAAAGGGCTTCCATGGTACCAATATAGCCTCCGTTGAGCAGGGTATAACCGGCTTGAGCAAGCAATTTACCCAATAGGAGGGCATCCTGGTAGACTGGATCACCAGGCTTGGGTTGTGAGCCACCGAAGACAGTCACCCTGATGCTCACGGGTTATCCTCCCCATCCCAGGCGCGATGATAGTTCTTGCCAAGCTTGGCGAGCACGGCTTTTTCCAGGTCAATCCCCGAGATGCTGGCCAGCTGGAGCAGGTATAACATGACATCAGCCAGCTCGTCGGAAAAAGATTGAAGGTCTTTCAGGCTTTCATCCCATTGGAAGTGCTCCAGCACCTCGGAGGCTTCAAGGTTGAGCGAGATGGCCAGGTTGCGCATGGTTTGAGGGCGGGGGCTATCGGGCTGATACCATCCCATCGCAGCGACAAAGTCATGCATGGCTGTGGTTAACTGTGCGATATCCATAGATTAAGCGCCAAGGGTACTTCCCGCTTAAGCGGGGATGGGGAATTGGCGCATTCCTCCTTTCTGTGGTATAAGTAGTTTATGGATAGCAAACGAACCAGACACGCGGTATATAACATCA
>JBAQFX010000124.1:0-21602 GCA_049287485.1 Anaerolineales bacterium | reverse complement strand
ATCTTGGGTGTATAACCCTTATCCGAATCAGAGACAGAGAAAGTACCTTCAGCAGCACCCGTATTACTCAAGGTGACCAACTGGACTTCTTGCTGACCCAAATCCAGGGTTGCTTCGAGGCTTAGTGGTTCTTCGCTCAAGCAGGGTTGTAACCAGCGCAAGTCGAAGTCCTGAACGGTCATTTCACCACCTGGCAGGATTTCCACGGTGGCAGCGCCAACCTCATGACCATCAGCCGTCACAGTGACATTGTAAGTACCCTCTTGCAACCAGAGCAGGTAATACCCATCGGCATCTGTTTCGACAGTGAGACCACCCTCGATGGCTACCTGGGCACCTTGTAGAGGTGCCGGGTTACCATCGCAGTAGCCCAAACCAGTGACGGTACCAGAGAGTTGTCCCCAATCCTCGGGAGCGTTGACTACCATGGTCACATCTACAGAATAATTCTTATAGACGGGATCATTGGTCTTGGCTTTCACCTGTCCGGCGTAGGTACCCGGTTGGGTGACCATGCTCGCATCGAAGGTGACATCGATGGTTTGGGAGTTACCACTTGCTGGACCCCCTACAAGCTGTAACGCTAATTCGGTGGCATCGTCATAGATCCATGACACACCGGGACCTTCTTGTGCCCAGGCTGATCCAACCAAACCATTTCCAATGGTATCTGGATCACCAGTTTCCCAGAAGAACATATCGGTATCAGCACCAGTGTCATTGTATATCTCAACCCAATAGTTTCCAGGCCCGAAGGTAACTGGCGAAGCTAGGGTCAGTGTATGCAGGTATTCATGTACACCGAACAGAACAACACCAGTTTGCTCCCGGGTGTAGGAGACATCAGATTCTGAATACAAGACAGTACCTGGATAGCCACTTGCATCTGAATGGAAGATCACGGTGATGTGATCGGGATCAATCGGTGTATCCGAAGGATAGTAACCTGTCCAGAATAGGATTTGATCGACAGTTACATTTTCAGAGAAAGCGAAGTTATCAGCTATTACCTGTACACCTGTAGGACATAATTCGCAGCTTAAATCTGTGAAAAGTCCATTATCTTGATTAGGTTGTTGATCCAGTAGCAATTCTTGTTGTGGTACTGGACTCTGAACCACAGGTGATCCGCTGACATTGCTTTGACTATACATGCTGAGATTTTGGGCTGGTATTGATTCAACCTCAGGTGTTACATATACCGAACCAGCATTCGTGCCCGGGATCGTACCAGATTCTGGGCTTTCGCTCAGCCAGGGAGCGTCACCACCACCACCAGTAGCAAAAGCAAGCGAATCTACTTCAGCGCTACTGGGGAATGACCCCACCGGGGTAGAGTTACCTGTAGCTGGGTCAATGATACGTAGCTCACCATAAGAGCTGTAGGCTGCCCAATATAAGGTACCCGAGGTTTCCTCGTAGTCCATTCCCTGGGCATAGTTGGCATTGATGCCTACATAGCCAATGACGGTGCCAGCACCAGTTGCTGGATCAATCTCGATCAGGTTGTCATTAACGATATCGACCCCGTACATCAACCCGGCTGGGGTAATGGCAATGTCGATAATCGCAGGAGCATTGGTGATTTCGCCTATTTCGGTAACAGCACCAGTATCCAGGTCAACCGTATACAGCGTGGATCGGGTAATGTTGGTCGAGGAGGCATACATCGTGCCATCCGTAGCGCCAGACATGCCTGTCCAGGTTTCTCCTGAGCGAGGTGTAGATGAGCCAATAGTAGTTACTACACCACTGGTTGTATCGACTGTATACAGGGTGTTAGTTGCATAGTCGATCACGTACAGAGTGCTGAAATCGCCATTGATGAAATCTCCAGCGAAGTATTGGCTTCCAGGTATATTAGCGATGATAGTCCATGCACCTGGGTCGTCGTTAAGGAAAGTCACTAGGTTGTATCCCGGATAGACATCCATAGCGTAAGCTTGCTCGCCTGTCAATTGAAGCATTGATTTTCCAAGTTCAGATGGGGCGAGGGTTGAAGCATTGAGGGCATGTCCAAGAGAGCTTGGTGTCGTATCGGGAATGCTGGGCTTTACCGCTGAAGGTAAGAAACCCTGCCGCATGGGTGTGTATCCGCTCTCCATATCCGACATCTCAAAAGTGCCCAAACCCGCACCGTTATTGGTCAGAGTCATCTGTAGTGTCGTGCTGGCACCCATATCCAGGTTGACTGACATGGTGGGTGGTGTCGAGGTGATGCAGGGTTCATCCCAACGCAGATCAAAGTTCTGAGTGACATTCAAACCAGCAACCACATCCACAGTGACTGTTGCACCGAGGTGACTGTCAGCTGTTACATTAACCGTGTAAGTACCTTCCGCGAGCCATACGGCATAGTAACCCGCTGCATCCGTCTCGAGGGTTGGTCCACCAACGATTTCCACCAGTGCACCTTCGAGTGCAGCCGGGTTGGCATCGCAATAGCCCAAACCAAGCACAGTTCCATCGAGTCGTCCGTAGTTCTCGGGTGCTTCAACGAACATGAACACCGGTACTTTAACCTTAGGATCTCCCTTAAGGGTAAGTTCTGCTGAGTAATTACCAGGTTGGGTCAATAGTGTGGTATCGAAATTGATATCCACGGCTAAGCTACCCTCGGTTGGAACTGTGCCAGAGATCGGATCTTCAGACAGCCAGGGTACATCAGCTGGAACAGCGATAAAGTTTATCGCATTGTGCAGCACATCCGCCATCTGACCGGTCCATTGGTAGTAAACACCAACGTAGCCGTTAATGGTAACCACACTACCGTCTTCCTTGGCGGCAACAAAGAGTTCGTTATCTTGCCAGCGTGCCACCTCATAGGACCCGGCAGTTAATGCTGATCCCACACCACGATACAAATCGCATACATCGATGACACCGTCCATGATTGGATGGCTGGGATCGAAGGTACCCAGGCAGGAGGTTGTATATCCGGTGTAAGCAATGGTCATAGCAGTGTAGCCTTCAGAGCGGAAACGACCCTGGTAGCCCCAGCTAGGATCGAGGGCGAAGTTCAGGTCAATAACCTTGCCACCCGCATCTACATAATCAGCCAAAACATTACCCATCGCATTGGCGTCGGGAAACACATAGTTAGCCCAAACCACAACAACATTATAGGCCTGTAGCTCTTCTAAGGTTGGGGTGTTGTAACGCGCGTCAAACAGGGTCACACTCTCCAGGTCACCATATGCCAGCAACATGTCCATGATGGGGCTATAACCATTGTTATCATCATCAGCCGCTAACAGTAAGACATTAGTCTGATTGATGCCTGCAGAAGGAGCAATATCAATTGTTCCTGCAGGTCGAGCCTTATATCCACTTACAGCCACCGCGGTGTTGGCTGGTGCAGAAACGGGACCGGCTTTAACATTAACCTGTACCTCACCGCCACCCATTGGCAGGTATCCCATATCTTTTTCCTGGAATTCAAAATCGTAATCCCAGGGTTGCCGGTTCGTAATGGTGGCTGGTTGGGTAAATGTGCTGCCCAGCGGGACGCTGACCTCGACCGGCGACGGAATAAACACCACCGCAGCCAGGAGTTCAAAGTCCTGTTGTACGCTTCCACCAGAAACGATGGTGACATCGGCAGTTTCCGGAGCGTAGTCTTGAGCAACAGCCGTTAATGTATGGAAGCCAGGATCCAACCACAACTCGTAATAACCAATTCCATCAGTTGTAGTGAATGATCCTTCTTCAGCACTTACTGTGGCATCTGCGAGAGGAGTGCCATTATCCGCATCGGTTACATAACCATAGGCATAGCCACGTGGTGTCAAGCTGAAATCTTGCACAGTCGTGCCATCTTCTGGTACCACAACACCATTCGCTGTTTGAGTTTCATAATGCGGATGGCTGGCGGTCATATCGAAGGTGCCAGCAGCGACAGTGATCTGATAGAAACCATCAACATTGGTGGTGGCATTCCACATACCGCCTTCCTGGCGCACTGCGTGAACCGTGGCACCTTCAACCGGTAGGCTGCTAACCGAATCGGTAACAGTTCCTTCCAAGACACCTGCCCCACCATAGGAAATGGCTAATACGGCCGCGTCGTATGCATTGATGGTGCCATATCCCCAGTCATTATTAGGTCCAGTGACGTAATCGCCTCCGCAAACACCAACATAACCCGGGATAGGTTCAGCAGTTTGCTGGATAATGCTATAGGTAGTATCGATCTGCCCGCGTAAGGCGGGGTTGGCTGACCAGAGCAAGGGAATCAAGGCTGCCACATGCGGACCAGCCATGGATGTACCACTCATATAGCCATATCCATTTCCAGGAATCGATGAGCGAACATTCTCACCGGGAGCCATGAAATCTGGGAAGTAGTTCCCATCCAGGATGGAAGGACCGCGGCTGCTAAACCCGGTGACCGTGCCAGGGTACTCACTGGCATGGTTTACTGAGCCAGTGGTGAACACTTCCTGGTAGTCACCCGGGCTACGTAGGGTTGAGCATCCTGAGCCTTCGTTCCCAGCCGAGACTTCTACCACGATACCGGCTGACAACAGGTTATCGATGACATCACGGAAGACATTATTTCCACCGCCGTAATACCCCCAGGAGTTGTTAATCGAATCAGGAGCAAGGTCAGGTCGTGGATTTTCTCCGTTCAAATCCCATGGAGCCAGGTTCCACTCAAAGCAAATGAGGAAGTGAGCGTCATCACCACCCCCACTCTGCATATTCTTGCATGCAATGAGTTGAGCTCCAGGGGCAAGACCAATCTGATTGCCACCACCATCATCACCAACCATAGTGCCGGCAGTATGCGTACCATGGCCATAATCATCCCACGGGACGACATTGCCAGGAGCAAAAGCATCGTACCAGTTATAGTTGTGATCGATCTCAGTACAACTGGGTGGATTCAAGCATCCACGGTAATGAGGCAGAATAGCAGGATGTGAGGCATCCAATCCAGTGTCATCATCTGCCACGACCATACCCTGACCAGTGTATCCCATTGCCCAGACTTGATCAGCTTTCACAAAGCTAATATTGGGTTCGACGCCTTGCGGAGCATCAGTACTCGGTTTTTCATCGATTGGGGGATCCAATTGGAAGGTGTGGTTGGCAGTGATCGCAGCTACATCTTCACGAGCAGAGAGGGTCTGGGCAAGATCGAGCGTGCCACCTTTGACCCAAACCGCGTTGACGATATAAAAGGACTGATAATCCACACTCTGGCTATCGAGATAATTGCGTAGATCAGTTTGAGTTCGGGTTGCAGTAGAAACCAGAGTTTCGAACACATACTGTCCCTTTTCTTCTTTCGTTAGCAACTGGTCAGCTGCACTTATATCAGCCTGCTCCGCCATTTTTACGATAAAATCAGCAGGACCTGAATTTAGCTGAGTCAGTAACTGCGTTTCGATTTTCGCAGTAGGATTTCCTTGGGCTGCTGGTGCCTGTATTGCATTGGCCAGTGCACCATCGTTAATAGCCAACCCAAATATCATCCCGGTTAACAAAAGTATTGCGAAGGATATTTGGATAAACTTTCTTGACATGTGATTTAACCTCCAAGGTTTTGTCAAAATTGGTTTATATGATCAGATGGGTGATTCGAAATAGATACTCGGATAGAGGAAACCATGATTGCCCCCTAGGTCTCACATTAATTACACCTCCTTTCTATCCTACACATTAATAATGGATAAAGCATAAAAATATACTAACCAATATCACGATGATATCAGGCAAGGATTAAAGATATTGTATGATCAATTTGTCGAAAAGAAGATCCAGATGAGTATCTATCACCCTTAGGAAAACACTTTATCAATGCTTCTTGAACGAAATTTAACAATAAACTCATAAATTCCTAAGCAATCATTTATCAAATTATAATCATATCACACATAATCCAAGATGCACATTAATACTTAGCACTCAATATTCGTGAGTTTTCATAGATTATTAATATCAATGAATAAACTTTAGTATATGTTAATACTCGTTTTTATCGATAAGCGGTGATCGATAAAGAATTACTATTATAAGGATGCCCGTGAAACACGGTTAATCTAAAAATCTATTTAAAACTTTTATGTATTCAACTGCCCTGTTGAGATCGGTTATTTCGGTACGCTAGAATTAAAAAAAAGAAACCCTGTGGATTAGCCTATTCCACAGGGATTCTTTCACTTATTCTATGTTTGGTGGCTCAATGATCAATTCTTCATGACCAATGGTAAGAAGATGTGGTTTATGCTGACTACAGTAGTAGTGGTAATTTCCACCTCATCGAAGGCCAACGGATCATGATCTGATGTGGCAATCAGGTTGAAGGTATCCAGTTCACCATTGGCTGCTCCGATGGGGATGGTCACCAGCACGGTTGCATCTGTTGCCTGACCAGCCATCAATTCAAAGCTTGACACAGGTAATGCCACAACCCAGTCAGGATCAACATTGCTGTAAGTCAATTGGAATGTATCTACAACATTACCGGTGTTGGTTATACGCAGAGTATATTCTATCGTATCACCTGGAGCACCTGTTCCAAATGATCCTTCTGGCTCCAAGTTGATCCCATATTCCGGTGCAACGATACACAAGCTCATCGGCAGGTAATACGGACTATCCCAACCAGCATCATTATGCATCAAACCAAGGCTGGCGGTATAGCACTCACCAGGGGTTAAACCTGCTGTGTCAAATACCACATCCACATCGAAGGCACCATCCGGTCCAACCACCCCATTGGTAGGCACTTCGGTTACCCAGGGGACATCATTCCACGGTGGTATGCCACCCGCTTCAATAGCAAGTGAATCTACTTCATCCCCTCCTGGGAAGATCCCGATTAGTTGAGCTGCTCCAGTGATCGTGTCCATGATATAAAGGCCCCCAATACTGGTAGAACCATCATAACCCGCCAGGTACAGGATGCCATTATCCAAATCAAAATCCATACCCTGAGCATAGTTGGCATTGAAGCCGATAGGACCAATCACACTCGTCGCTCCAGTGACCTTGTCAATAGTCATCAATGAGTCAAAAGATATATCGAGGCCATACATCTGACCTGAAGGATCAATGGCAATATCGATGGTATATGGAGCACCACTTATATTCGCCACTTGAGTGGCTGTACCCGTCTCCAGGTCTATCTTGAATAAAGTGGCAGTCACTCCATCGGTGGCGCTAGCATACATCGTCTGGGTCGTTGGATCCCAGGCCATACCGGTCCAGGTCTGAGCTCCGACAGGTATGCAAGGTCCGATGCTTATAGCAACACCAGTCGCCACGTCCACAGCATACAGAATCCGCGTATCATCACTGACAAGATACAACGTCTCAGTATCTGCTCCGAAATCGCCGGCATAAGCCGAGGTAACGCCCGGAGTACTTACGAGGTTCCATGCTCCTGGGAGATCAAGATCAGCAATGTAATATAGCGAGTCATCGAACAGGTCCATGGCATAAGCAGGTGCACCTGGGTTAAGGATTGGTACACCTGTTATAGGTGTCGAAGCTTCAGCCAGTGGTGCTTTTCCAACAGAAACAGGCATCTTATCATCTGGTAAAGTCCCGGTAAAGCGCGGGATAGAGATGGACTCCAAACCGATGGTACGGGTGGTCTCATGCATCTCCCAAACCAAATCACCAGCACCACCATTCGAAAGGGAGAGAGTTTGAGTTAGTTGTTCATCCACAGGCATGTTGACAGTAAACTCCAGTGGCGTCATCTCCATGCAGGATGCAATGAAACGTATGTCAAGGTTCAGAACTGTCGTTTGCTGGGCAATCACTTGGACGACACCTGTTGCATCCAGATAGTTTTCAGCCGAAGCTGTCACGGTGTACGTACCGCTTAATAACCAGCGGAAGTAGCTGCCATCGAGTGGATTCGACATGACCGTCCAGCTTGATCCATCTTCAGCCTGGATTAAGACCTCAGCTTCTAACGGTGCAGGATTCATATCACAGTAACCGAGGCCGGTGATCACACCTTCCAGCCGTCCATATTCTGAACTGGGTTCCACAGTCAGGGTGATGGGTACACTCACGGTTTGTTGTAATGGATCATTGTGCTTTACGCGTAATTCTGCCGTGTAGATTCCGGGGTCGGAAGCCACACCAGCGTCGAAGGTCACCTCAATCGGAGCTGTTTCTCCTGCAGCAATGGTACCCGTGATTGGTTGCTCTGATAGCCACGGTGCATCGCTTACCGCAATGAAGTTTAGCACACGATTGATGACCTCAACCTCCTGTGCTGGGTCAGCGATATACTGATAATCAAACCCGGTGTAGACAGCACGGTAACCGTTACTATCGATGGCTGCACCGTTCTGCTCAATGCTACCCTGGAATTGGAAGATAGCTGCGCCTTCTGTGCCTACCGTGATGCCGTCTGGATACGGGTCAGCAGAAATGTCGAGCGTCAATCCAACCATCAAATCAAGGCCATCGACAATTTCACCACCATTATCCACGTCATAAGTGGACTGCAGATAAGTATCATAGAAGACGCTACCGTTACGGTAGTAACCCAGGTCATTATCCGAGATGAACAGCGAACCACCTGCGTCTAGGTAAGCAATCAGCAACGTCTCACTGGCACTTGGTGCCCCAGTATAACCAGTCGTACCTGCATGGAAGACCGCCTGGTACTCCAGGAGTTGATCGACTGTCATTGCCTGGAACTCAGCATCCGTGACACCCAGGTAGGTGTAACCAAGTGCACCAAGCGCATTCTGCATGGCATCCGCAGCTGCAGTATCGTGCCGGACCACCAGCACATCCTCTCCAGCTTTTGATGGGAAGAAATCACCATTACGTTCTACAATCTCAAAGATCAACGGTTCTTGCCCGAGGTTGGTGAGTTCCAGCGTCTGCGCGGCAGTTTGACCCATTTGCAAGATCTCTTCCATACTGAGGGGATCAACGACGATCCAAGGCGCATCGAGTAAAAGTAGGAAATCTTGGGTCGTAGTGTAATCAGCAAGAATCGTAACATCTACAGTTTGTGAGAGGTAATCTGGTGCGGAGGCAGTGACCGAGTAATCACCTTCTTCCAACCAGAAATGATAAAACCCATCTGCATCGGTAGTTATTGTCCAGCTCATGCCGCCACTACTTTCGATCAGGATATCCGCCTCTAAAGGTCCACCAGGTCTATCACTGGTTACATTACCCTCCAATAACCCCTGGGTTGAAGTGGGTTCTACCGTCATAATGACCGGAATGAGCTTGACCGGGAAGCCAGCCTCAGTGGGTTGCATACGCAGGGTAGCATAGTAATCACCCGGTTGCATGATCCCAGCTGCTTCGGTTGCTGTGAAGTAGTTGGTCCAGGTAAGGGTTTCACCATTCGCAAGGATGGTACCTCCTGGAATGCTTTCTCCAAACCACAATACATCCCCACCATCACAAGGTGGTGATCCAGGATATTGGAAGCAAATCGCCAGGTTATCCTGAATTACCGGCTGGTTGTAAGAGTATTGCAGGTAATTAGGTGTTGTCTGGCGTGTACCTACTGTAGCACTTGCACCATAATCATAGAGTGAATCTCCAAATACCACATCCTGGTATTGATATTTAATATTATTGGTGGTCTCATACAAGATCAGCTCGAAGGTCGCATTGCCAACATTACTGTAGTGCGGTCGGTTGTACCATTCGACAATGAATTGCCTGTATGGCTCATTACCGACCGTCTTGTAATATACATCACCCGTATCTGCATCAATATCATCCCAGAACGGCACAATCAGGTTATTGGTAGATGTACTGCCTAAATCATCGTTAGTTATTCCGAGATCTCCTATGGTGACCCCAAATAAGAGACCGCCATTATTCCCCACAAGGATATCGGTTGAGACTGTACCGTAAAAATTAAAGGGAAATGGTAGAGTTACATTGGCTTCACCATCATCTGCCAAACCAAGTGGAGTGCCATCGGTAGCATCCAACCATTCGTAGCGCGCTCCCCCCGGTTCGTTTGAGTCTGCATAGGTGTATCCGAACGGATCCGGACCTCCAATTGCAAACGTTTGTTCACCAGCAGCCATACCACCTTGGAGTTCGAGGAATTCAAAAGGATAATCCTGCTCCAGGTTATTGGTCGCCGTGGATTCAACGGATCCGGTTTGCCCCAACATCACCGTCACCTGGATCGGATCCGGTACCACAGAAATGGCAGCCAGTAGTCCGAAATCTAGCTGGGTATCTAACCCAGAAAACATTTCTGCGGGCAGACTTTGAGAGGCATAATCCTGCATCTCAGCAGTCACGGTGTAGGAGCCAGGGTCAAGATACATTTCATAGAAACCCTCAGCATCCGTCGTTGTTGAGGTCCCATCGTCTGAAGTGACCGTAGCACCTACTAATGGGAATCCATTAGGATCATCCGTCACATAACCGAATAAACGTCCTTTCGGATCCATTTCTATGTCTTGAGTTGTAGTCATGTCCCCGGTAATCTCTACACCAGGAATCACGACAGTCGTAAAATGTGGGTGTTCTGCAGTTACATCATATATCCCTACAGTGAGGGTCATATGATAATAACCGTTGGGATCAGTAATCGCCTGGATGGTATTATCACTCTCAATAGCAGGCATGGCGGTAACAGTTGTCCCTTCGATGGGTTCAGATTGGCTGGTTACATAGCCATCCAGATATCCGATATCCCCACAGTTTAACAAGCCTGCTGCCAGAATATCCAGGTATCCATAGCCATAGGTATAATTGCCCTCGCCATCCGGCGGTGCGCCACAACTGCCGGCTGGAGGAGTATCGGCGTTATCTTGCAGGATTTGGAAGGTTTGATCGATTTGCCCAACCAGAGAAGGATTGCATGACCATAATAAGGCTACGGCTCCAGCGGTGTGTGGGCTGGCCATGGAGGTACCAGACCATCCTGCACACTCAAATCCTCCTCCTGGAACAGACGAGCAAACATCCACGCCAGGTGCTGAGATATTAGGCTTTGTGTATGGGTTATCGCCATAAACTGATGGTCCTTTGCTTGAGAAATCGGCGATTAACCTATTCGAATCATGTGCAGCACTGGCAAATGACTCCTGGTAATCACCTGGGGAGCCAAGAGAGCTGCATGAATAATTATTTCCGGCGGAAAATGCAGGAAATATCCCGGCTGCCCGCCAGGCTTCTACTTTTGGCAAATACCATGGATCGCCACCACCACCACCCCAGGAGTTGTTGACCACATCCGGACGATTGGCTGGGTTACTATCTGGGGCAAGGATCCAATCGGCGCAGGAGTTCAGGGCGAATTCGGAGCATGAGCTAGATTCGCAGCCCTTACAGGCGATCCATTGTGCATTGGGTGCCATTCCAGCGATATATGTCAGGCTGGGATCATCATCTGCCACCATCGTACCCATGGTATGGGTACCGTGACCATTGTTATCACAGGCGCTGCCCCCGCAGATATTGGAAGGGTCTGCCCAACATGCCGGATCACTTGGATCGGTGCCACATTTAAAGGCCTGATCCAAGGCTGGATGGTTCCATTGGACACCCGTATCAATACTCGATACGACTATGCCATCGCCCTGAACCCCATACTGCGTCCAGAATTGATCAGCCTTCGTATCCAGGATACCCCAATCGGTAGTTGCCTCAAGAGCCAGATCATAGGAGAAATTAGTAGCCAGCAGATCGCCCGCCCATGTTGAATTAAACAATGGGTTGGATGAATCTTCTAATGGATCAATATAAAAAGTGCGCGTAGCGCGGATTGAATCAATATTGGCTAGTGCGGATAAACTCTGTGCGGTGTCTAAATTTCCTCCCCATACGTAAAGTTCATTTCCGGCGATAAAGGTTTGGTACCGCAGACTTGCACTATCCAAGATTGCTTTTGCACTGACCTGGCTAACTGCAGCAGCCTCTGTAAGTGCATTATAAACAAACCAGCCACGTGCTTCCCAATCCATCTGGTAGGCTGGAGACAGGTCTGCCTGCTCTAAGAACTTAACTATAAAATCTGCCTTGTCATTTAAGGACAATTGTTCCAATAGCGCAGAATCAATTTTATAAGTTGTATCTACAACAGGGTTGTTATCAAGGGTTTTAGCTTGTGTTACCCCTGGTAGAAGAAAGCTTAATAACATACCAGTAATTAATAAAATAGAGAATAATTTTGATAGATATTTCATTGGAATCTCCTCAGTCAAATATAAGCATATAGTTTTCAATATCGCTTCGAATCAATTTGATTAAACAAATATTTTCTGCGAACAATCCCTCCTCTCTTCATTTTTTAGTTATATTAATGGAAAACCAAGCAAAATCTTATGGTAAATTAATCATACCATAAATCATCGGCAGAAAATATTAAGCAGTTTTAACGTCCAGAATCAATGCATGGATAAGGATTTAAGCAATAAAATAATTTTTTGATTAGATCTTACCAAACCTTTATATAATCCACATATGCGATATTGTCTATACTATTGAAATGGAAAGAAAAGCCTTACTGTAACTTTCCTTTTTACAGAGCGGATGACGAGACCCGAACCTGATAGTGGTTTCATGGTAGGATACTTACGAACTGGAAAACAACAATGTCAGTTGAGGGATATTCTCTTCAACCTGACAACTGACATAAAGCATGTATAATTAAACCATATTATTTTTTCCATTTCATATAACAAAATTTATAAAACCATTCCTTCGAATTAAATTAACGAAATGGCAATAACAACAGATAAGATCAGGCTGATTCTCTCTTTGAGTGCTGTATTTTTAATCCCAGGTTGGAGTTTTATCTTAATAACTGGTTTGTGGCGTTTGTGGAGACCACTTCAAAGATGGATTGTCGCTATTGCAGCCAGTATTGCCTTTTACCCACTGTTATATTATTTTACTCGCTTTATCCTCCCTGGCTTACACATCGGACTTAGGAAAAATCTAGGACTACTCATCATTGGCATAATCATCATCATTTTTATGCTTCGCAAGGATTGGCGGGAACAGTTTGCTTTTGATCAACCAGAATTGTTTGCTCTGGTTGTTTTCGGGATGACTATTTTTACACGGTTTTGGATCATCCGAGATCTACCCTATCCAGCGTGGTCAGATTCACTCCACCATACTATGCTGACGCAATTAACTGCGGAACATGGAGCCTTACCTTTTACCCTTGAACCGTATAGTGGGGCAACTTTAAACATGTATCATCTTGGGTTATATGCCATAACAGGTGTTGTCCAACAACTTTCAGGGGCACCGGCTTATACAGCCTTATTATGGACAACCCAATTATTCAATGGATTTTGTGCAATAGGTATTTATTTTGTACTCGATCATTTTGTAGGGCGATGGGCAGCATTATCTGGCATAGTTGTGGCGGGATTGCTATCTTTCCAACCAGCCTGGTATGTAAATTGGGGTCGTTTTACCCAACTCGCAAGCCAAACAATCATGCTCGTTGCCTTCGGTGTTACATGGCAATTACTCGATCGATCCGAACCTGGGAATTCGAAGGCATCTAGATGTCAAACTATTGGATTGATTCTCCTCGCTTCAGGGCTAAATGCTGCTGTATTCCTACTACATTTCCGTGTGGCACTATATTATTTTCCATTACTGATCGGAATTGTAATTCTCGAGCTCATAATCTCAGCTAAAAAGCATCAAGTATGGCTTTCAATATCTAGAACGATTCTAGTAGCTGCTATAAGCATTGTGCTCATCTTACCGGCACTGATTCCAGCGATAAATGCCTACCTTAAACCCATTACGGAGGGTCTGGTAGAGCAAAGCGATTTTTATTTTGTCTACACTTCACAGACCTTATTTAACAATGGAATTCACCCGGCGTCATTCTGGATTGCTGTTATTGCTGGGATATTTGCCTTGGTATCTCGGCACAAGCAATTAGCGATCATTACCTGGATATGGATTTTTGCACTTTTCTTAGAAGGGAACCTTTATAAACTAGGCGTTCCTTTCTTGAATTTTACAAACTTTTCAGGAATTATGATTGGATTCTATCTACCTGCGGCAATACTGATTGGCTTGGGTATTGAAGCCCTGATTGATAGGATTCCCCAAAATTGGCAGAACCGATCCATTAAAACATTCTATTATGCTATCTTCATCTTTGGCTTTGTTGCTAGTTTTTATCGTAGCAGCGGAATCGAACCATGGCGTTACTTTGTCACCGATTATGATCGTCAGGCAATGGATTGGATCAACCAGAATACACCCTCGGATGCCATATTCGCTATTAACACATATATGTGGCTAGAAGGTATATCTCATGGTACAGACGGGGGTTATTGGATACCATTTTTTACTGGCAGGCAGACAAATACTGAAACAATGATCTTGCCTACGAATCAGGTTGAAGAAATGAAATTAATCCAGGAAAGATCTCTGGCAATTGTGAATTACATCTATGGTAAAGGTGATTTACAATCTTTGTGTGATAATAACCTGGATTATATTTATATTGGAAAAGGTAACGTAATATCCGAACCTTTTAATCCGAGCACTATTATTAAAGACCCTCTCGCAAAATTAGTTTACCAAAATCAAGGAGTCAAGATATTTCAGTTGTGTCCTAATAAACCTACTCAATAGACCAAAGCCTAATTATTATCGTTAAAAATTTATACCATGTATTATCGATAGATAATTTTACGGAGGGGAGTTGAGCGATTTTTAACCCAGCTAGCAAGAAAAATTAATATCTCTACCTGCGTAATCATTTTCTGAATGCTGTTGGATAGCAAATAGCCTATTTTTGTTAATTTTGGAAAGATCTCTAATAAAAAAAAGCCACTCCTACATGTGTTGTATGAGTAGCTGGAAAAATGGATAGTTAATTCGTATACTACTTGGAGCGGGTGATGGGACTCGAACCCACGAATAGTAGCTTGGGAAGCTACTGCCTTACCACTTGGCAACACCCGCACATAACCTTGCTGATTATAGCCAGCCATGAAATTGCTGTCAAGTCAGGTCTCCTGATGGCATGATATCCCATCATCATATATCTATTCACCGATGGGTTATAATTTGAAATCGCATGGGATGGATATCTTTTTTTCAATCAGGTTAAGAATTGCAGTGAATTTCCAAAATTCTTTTAATGGATCGGTTGGTAATGCTTGAGATCAGACATGCAGGGATGGATAGTACGATAGCCACCCAGCAAAATTACAATGAAATTTATAGCTCAGAAGGAATCCGCCAGCTAGATTCATTTTATTTATGGTTGATTAGTCTTTTGAAAGCTCAACCGGGTAAGCGCTTGTTGGACATCTCTTGCGGAGAAGGTCGTTTGGTAACCTTAGCGCGCCAAAAAGGCCTACACGCAGACGGGGTAGACTTTGCTTTTAAGGCAATCAAAGGTGCGATTGAACAAGATCATCAATCGGGATGGTTCGTGGGAGATGGTGAATTCCTTCCTATTAATTCGGAAAGTTATGATTATGTTACTCATATCGGCAGCCTAGAACATTTCCAAAACCCCATGGCAGGGATTTATGAAATTACACGGGTAATAAAATCTGGGGGAAAGGCTTGCATTCTCTTACCCAACTCATATGGTTTATTCGGGAACATCAAGCATGTTGTGGAAACTGGACATATCTTCGATGATGGACAACCCCTGCAGCGCTACAACACACGTAAAGGCTGGCAAATGATGCTAGAAGCTGGTAAATTGTCTCCGTACCGAATCATTAAGTACGAACGTCCATGGCCGAGAACTTTATCAGACCTGACCTGGTATCTGCGTCATCCTGGTAAAATAATGCGCTTATTCATCAGTATTTTCATCCCTTTGAATCTAGGAAATTGCATTGTATACCTTTGCAAACGAGAAGCATAATTTATCCAGCAAGACTGACCAGATATAGGTAAAGTATCTTCCATAACCAATAGTTGCTGACAAACACTATTTTTACATAAACTCGTTCACATGCGGAACAACAATCTTCCCCTAATTCCAGGTGTTATAATTTTGTCCATATGGCTAATGTAAAATCTACTGAGCTTAGCGAGAGGGAATTAGATATCCTGAAGCTGGTGGCGACGGGTGCAAGTAATAAAGAAATTGCTCAAACCCTGTATATTAGCCAGAACACGGTTAAGGTTCACCTGCGTAATATTTTCAGTAAAATTAGTGCTGCCTCACGTACCGAAGCTGCAATGTATGCCGTGCGTATTGGTTTAGTCGAAACTGTTAACAACCTGATAGAAGACAACAGATCATCGCAAGCTATTCCGGAAATAAGTTCACAAACCACGATTTCGTCTACAGCAAAAGGCAATGCAAGGTGGTCAACCAGATATCTGGGGATTATTGGTGGATTATTGTTAATCATCGTAACCTTGGGACTTGTGTTTAATATCGGTGGAATTTTCCCGGTGAATTCCAACATACCACCCACTCCAACCCAACGTGTACAATGGTTTCAGCTTCCCGGGCTACCGACTCCTCGCTGGGGCTTAGCTGTAACCAATTATGAGAGTCAAATCTATGCTATAGGGGGAGAAACCCTGCAAGGGATCAGTAATGTTGTCGAAAAATATGATCCTCAAACAAACACCTGGTCAAATCTTTCGGATAAGTCAACCGCAGTGACAGATATTAATTCGGTGGCTTTTGGTGGTTTGATATACGTACCGGGCGGTAAGTTAACTACTGGGATGCCTACAGATCGAAATGAAATATACGATCCCAATTCCGATCAGTGGTCACTGGGAAAATCCTTACCCAAGCCACTAAGCGCGTATGCTTTGACTGTTTATGAAGGAAGAATGTATCTATTCGGGGGTTGGGATGGAAAAAGAGTAATTAATAATGCTTATGTGTTTGATTTTAGAGAGAATACCTGGTCTGAAATTCCATCAATGCCAACCGCACGATCTTATGCAGGTGCTGTTGTTGTTGGCGGGAAAATTTACGTCATTGGTGGCTATGATGGGAATCAGGCATTAGCAGTTAATGAGGTTTATCTGCCAGATTTTTCTGGTGATGGATCACCCTGGGTGCAAGCTCCTGCGCTGCCTTCCGGAAGATATGGTATGGGAATTACTAATCTTGCGGATATCATTTTTATCTTGGGAGGGATTGGAGCTACTGACAATCTCTCTACAATCGCCCTTTCCTCTGGAGATCAAAACTGGGGACAGCTTCAATCTCCACTTCATAGTGATTGGTCATTCTTAAATGCGGTGACTGTCGGGACACGTTTATACGTTCTTGGGGGTAAAACCGATGCAGGTCTCAGTACTGATATGTGGAGTTATCAAGCTATTTTTACCATCACGTTTCCAATTATTCGATAATTTTTATCGACTTAACATATGCTTTTGCTTTTACGTAAATTACATCTCGACCTTCGAATCAGTCTTTTCCCAATATAAATATTAAAGAATAAAAAATTCGTTCGAGTAGCTAATATTTACTCGAACGAATCACATTACGAAATTGTATATTTTCGCGTTACTTCTACCAATGGTTATGGTAGAGGTAGAGAATCATAATTCAAGTCGCCCAAATCGAATTGTTCACCTGTTTTGACTTCAACGATAATGGGTGTATTTTCACCGGGGTAGTTAATCATATATTGGCTGGTAACAACATCCAAAATTAATGCATATCTTCCAGCTTTTACGTTGATAAAGGCAAATTTCCCTTGAGAATCAGTATCTGCTGTAGGTGAATTGATCCGATCCAACCCTGCTACGACATCTCGACCCGATTTATCTTTGATCACTTCAGCGAGGTACAAGGTGACATTCTCAACACCATTGTTATTTTCCAATAACCTGCCTATCACACTCCCCATAAGAGGATCTGTTGTGTAAGTAGGCCGAAGATTCGCTGCAACCGGTGAAGTAACTTCTGATGATGGATACGCAGAATCTCCGGAGTAATCCAAGGGGGCAGGATATTCTCCCGTTTGTTGTGGAGTGGGAACCTGACCGGACTGTTCCGTTGGAACAGTTTGCGTCATTGTAGCTGTTGAGCCAGAACATGCAGCTAAAAAAAGAATGATGATTAAGCTAATAAAAACAAAAAAAGTTCTTTTCATTATGCACGACCTCTATTTATGGATATCTATATTATATAACCAAAAGGGGCGACCGATGGTCGCCCCTTTTGTATTTATCCAGATGTAATACCGAATTGATTACGGCGTAGTGTTGAATCCTTCGTATACTAACAACTGATCATTGACAGGGCTCCCGCCAAGCTCGTTGACCACAGCTACAATCTGACCAGCTGGATCGGTCGTGCAGGTGGCAGAACCGATATATTTCGTGCTGCCAAATTCATCAGGTGCATTCTGCAGGAAGGCTACACCCGTACCCGCTGCTAAGGTTGCAGTTGGGACCGGTAGTGGATCAATGCCACCATAGGGTGTGAAGGTGCAGGTTACCGTGGTCTCTGCCATGCCAACATTCATGATGGAGATACTGGTCCAGTAGGTGCTATTGGCATTCATGATCAACGGGAGAACAACAGTGCCTGTTGCAGCATCCGCGTTGAAACCACCATATGCTTCACCATTGACACCGGGCTTTAGCTGGTTGACTACTGCAGTCAAATCCTCACCCGCACTATTGTCAGTCACCTGAGCAGAACCAACAAATCTCTCACCACCAACGCAGGTTGTGGTCATTCCTGGTAATGGTGTTCCAGAGAATGCGTAGAGGGCAAACGTGGCACTACCGCCTGCCGTGACCGTTTGAGTCTCAGTGCATTCTGTTCCAAAAAGGGAAGGAGAGTAGGTGATAGTTACATCAGTATCTGCCATACCCGTATTCTGAACGTTGATACCCGTGATATAGCCAGCGTTGTTGGCGTTGATTAATGGAAGAACAGGTTCAGTGGAGGTTGCATTGAAGCCGCTATAAGCAAACATTGTGTCAGCGTTCTCTTCAATTACCGTTACAGCAACTGGTTGGTCAGCAGTGACAATACCGGAGAAGACATGTGGTGTATGTGTTTCCGTCATCTGATCAAATGTGGCTGCGGCGCCCACCGCAACAGTTGCGGAAGCGGAAGTACCATCGCTGTAGTCAACTGTAACACTGGCTTCAGCCGCACCGGCATTCTGAACATTGAACCATGTGTTATAGCCACTATTTCCCTTCATGAGCAGCGGCAAGCCGACTGTCATACCGCCTTCGCTTGAGCCATCATAGGCAGCGGCGGCTACGCCACCA
Source organism: Anaerolineales bacterium (assembly GCA_049287485.1). Lineage (GTDB taxonomy): Bacteria > Chloroflexota > Anaerolineae > Anaerolineales > UBA4823 > FEB-25. The sequence goes on along the minus strand of JBAQFX010000124.1, from coordinate 2,411 downwards.
TCACCAAGAATGTTGCTGATAGAAGCAATTTGAACGTCTGATTCAATCACGACTGAACCACTAAAACCTTCCTCTGTCGGGATCGGGAAATATACCGCAGAGCCTAATGGATCAATAGTATCGTCAATTGGGCTGAGCGGATCTTCCGATCCATCGGGCAGGTAGAAGTGGAGGGTGATGTTAGCAGTCGCATCTGCTAGGTTCTGCAGGCTTATACCAGAGGTATAAGTGAATGCGCCTGCTCTCGCCGGCGTTTGGTATAAGCCTACGCCAGCTAATACAATAACGAAAATCAACAGGAAACGTAAATATTTCATATTTGGTTTTCTCCTTTTTTTATATTTTCTATACAAATTTTACCCGATCCAGTCAGGAAATCAATAATCCATTGGGGCTATTTTTATAAAATAGATATAGGCATATTAGGGGTGATCAAAAAGACCTGGTTCATTGACTAATCCTTTTGGGTTAATGGCGATTTATCTGGCAGCTTAATCCATAAAAACAGTCCAGCCCATATGATTTCGAAGATGATCAATAATATTCGTGTACTGACTGCGATCAGGACTGCAATTGATGATGGAACAAGCTTAGATAACAGCAGGCTGATGCCAATTTCCGTGATCCCCAGGTTAGAGGGTGAGAAGAATAATATGGTGGAGATGATACCTACTAAAGCCCAGATGGTTATAAAGTAAGGTAGATTTTCGATAGAAAAAGGATAAATGATATTTCCTGTCTCAAACAAAACCATGCCTCCAAATATCCAGGAAAGAACGTATGCCAGGATTCCTTGAAGGATGAATTTATAATTCAATCCACGAACATCAACATTTTTACGATGCAGAAACCATTGAATTACTTTTGGATGGATAACGATCAGTCCTAGTATAAAGACGATAACTAAAATAAAAGGACTGATGTGATATTCGATTAAGGTTTGGGTGGCGAAAAGCAGAGCAACCAATATTCCTGCCAATGTGATCAGCACCATCTCAATGCCACTAGCTAAAGCAGTAGTTTTTACATCAAGTCCATCTGCAATATACAACTGGAACCGGCTGGCTATGTACCATATCGTACCGGGAATGCGCTTGGCCAAATTCGAAATAATGTATGATCTGATATGTTTTTGATAACTTATCTTCTTACCTAAATGATTGATGATCCATCCCCAAACGATCGAAACCCAAAAAAGAGCGATTGAATAGATTAGGAATGTCAGCAAGATTGGAAGAGGTCGGAATTGCCAATCAAAATTTAGGATAATCTCCCTCTGGCGATAAACCAAAAAACCTAAAATTATGATGGTCACCCCAATGGATATAATCGTAATTACTATCCGATTTATACTTCTCAAATACGAAAGAATCCGGGAAAACAGGGATTTAATATACACAATCAATCGAGTTTGCATATAAAGACAATTTTAGATGACTATTAGATTACTTCTTTTTCGCAACCACGGTTATCTCAGAGCCAAGGAGAAAGAGCCCATAAAAATAAAAAAATGGTGCTGTGATCAGTCTTGTAATAGGATGATTCAAGACACGCACTATTTTTCTGTAATCAGATTCGCCAGTAGACCTCTTTGTAAGCCAAAACCGTACGCTAAGCGCAAAAGTCGGATAGTTGCCGATATTGCAACTGATGCTTTCCACCTCAAATCCATTTTTTGCTAGTAACCTCCTTATATTTCGGTTGGAAAAGACATAATTATGTCTCGGCAGATCTAAACCAGCCCAGGTCGATCCGAACAATTTAGCATCGAGGCTGTCAGAATTCGGTATCCTCAGAACAAGGTAACTTTGTGGTCTGGTAATTCTTGATATTTCAGCTAACGTACTGGATGGATCAGGTAAATGTTCCAAAACATCCCACAGAGTGACCGCATCAAAAAAGCTATCGGGATAGTTAGCTTGTAACAGTGTTCCGTTGAAAACTTCCAATTGGAATTGTTCACGGGCTATTTTTATCGCATATTCACTGGGTTCAACCCCCCACACTTCCCAGGATCTGGATTTACGAAGTGTGTAAAGTAATAAACCTGTAGAACAACCTATATCAAGTAAGCGGGCTGGTTTATCCTTGACTTTAAGAGAATCTATGATCCGGCAACGTTTATCGACACCATATCGATAGATTTTTCTTAATAACCAATTTGCATTTTTTTCATGGAAATATGGTTCATAGTCTTCTGGGTAATATTTTCTAATTTCATCCTGTGTCAGCCTTGGATTTTGATAAATCAAACCACAACGGTCACACTTCACCAGGGTAAACACCTTATCGCTTTTATTCAATAATAAGTCTGGACCCTGATAAATGATCGTGTTTTCAAAACTACCACATAAATTACAGGAGACTTTTTCCATAGATTAAGTATTTTTGATTATGGACATATCATAGCC
>JBAQFX010000123.1:0-11662 GCA_049287485.1 Anaerolineales bacterium | reverse complement strand
ATGTAATCCAGCGCCTTCTTATATTCCTGCAGAATATACCCATTTGCCTGCGACCATGGTAGCAAGAGGTTCAATATTAACCAGTTCCCCTGGAAGGCAGGTAAAGGGGTCATTATTTAAGATAAGCAAATCTGCCAGGTAGCCCGTAGCCAGTAATCCTAGCCGATCTTCCATCCCAGCGGCATATGCCGGGCCAGTGGTAAAAGCATGCAATGCTTGATCTACACTCAAACGCTGTTCAGCGTACCAGCCTTCAGGTGAAGGAGAGCCATCCTGGCGCCTGCGAGTCACTGCGGCATGAACACCCCAGAATGGATTGGGGGATTCAACCGGGGCATCAGAGCCAAATGCAAGCGTTGCACCATGAGATAGTTGACTGCGCCAGGCATAAGCATAGGCTGAACGAGATCCCCAACAACGATCTGCCATCAGCATATCAGAGGTAGCATGGATGGGTTGCATAGAGGCAATGATTCCCAGCTCCGAAAAGCGACCAGCATCACCGGGTTGGATCACCTGGACGTGCTCGATTCTATGTCGAAGCTGGTCTTGTGAGAGAACCGGAAGAGAATGCTCGAATTCTCTTAACTGCGTATAGGCATTAAGCACTTCGTGATTGGCACGATCTCCAATAGCGTGGATAGCCATGCTTATGCCGTTTTTAACCGCAATCCTTCCAAACTCACATAATTCTTCTGCGTCCATCATCAAGATACCCAGGTTACCCGGTTCATCCTCATAAGGTTGCAGCATAGCCGCCGTATGCGGTCCGAGGGCGCCATCTGAGAATAGTTTAACTGCTCCGATACGCAAGATATCATCACCAAAACCTGTGCGTAATCCAAGTTCTACCGCCTGAGATAAATTCTCCAGGGGGATGCCTTTCACCACCCGCAATCTCAACGCGTGAATCTGATGCAGGATCTGCAGAGCTGAGAAGCAGCGGCTGCGGCTGAAGTCGTGAATACCAGTCAAACCCATGCGCCACAATAGGGGGATGGTGGTTTGTAAAGCATTGACTACTTTTTCGAAACCTGGTTCAGGGATAGCTTTCTCCAGTAAATCAGTCGCAGATTCCAACAAAATACCATCCGGCTCCCCACTTTGAAGTCGGCTGATGTGCCCTCCAGCAGGATCAGGTGTGTTGATGCTGATGCCAGCCAAGCGCAGGGCAGATGAGTTAGCCCAGGCAGAGTGTAGTGATTTATGGGTCAGGTAAACAGGGTGGTGCGGTGTGATTGCATCCAGCAGGGCAGCCGAGCCATATCCTTCTGCCCAGTTATTCTGGTTCCAGCCATGTCCCAGGATCCATTCACCTTGTGGGGTGATTTCGGCACGCTCAGCCACCCTCTGCAAGCATTCCTGGCGGGTGGGCGTCTCGCAGTCGATTTTTTGCAGGCTTAATGCATAGTCTTCCAGGTGGATGTGAGCATCCGTGAGGCCGGGAATGATGGCATGACCCGAAGCATCGAATAATTCCGCTGTAGCAAAGCTGGAGAGGATTTCATCATCCATTCCTACCGCAACTATCTCGCCATGATCAATGACGAGAGCGGTAGCGAAGGGCATGATTGGATTTAACGTGTATATCTTTGCATCGTGGATAATGAGCATAGAAGGTTGGTCAATCCGTCTGACCCAGGATGCGCAAGATCAGGGCATCCAATTCCTCATCCGAGTAATAATGGATCACGAGCGTACCACCTTTTTTGCGCGGATGCAGGTTCACGCGGGTACCCAGACGTTGCCGTAATCTTTCTTCGAGGTAGGAGAGGTCAGGTTTAAGAGCAGGTTTACTTGGAGAAGGCGGTCGTTGACCCAGGAATTTACGTACCAGTTCCTCTGTTTTGCGAACGTTAAGTTCATTTTTAGTGATCGTCTGTAAAACTGCGGTCTGTGCCTGTTCGTTAGGCAATCCGAGTAATGCACGCGCGTGACCTTCGGTAATTTCGCCACTTGCAAGCGCCTGATGCACATTTTCAGGTAGATTGAGCAGACGCAGAGTGTTGGTGATAGAAACGCGGCTTTTACCCAATTGTTGGGCAATCTGGTCATGAGATAAATTGAAATCATCTGCTAGCTGGCGGTATGCTTCGGCCGCTTCCAGGGGAGTGAGATCAGTCCGTTGGACATTTTCTATCAATGCAAGTTCCAACCTTTCCTGTTCGGAGGCCTCGCGTATGATGACTGGAACCATATCAAGTTCTGCCATCCTGGCAGCTAAAAGGCGTCGCTCACCGGCGATGAGAGTGTAATTGCCCGCTTCCTCCGCTGGTGCGACGATTAATGGCTGTAAGATGCCATTTTTTCGAATGGAAGCAGCCAGTTCCTCGAGCTCTTCCTGGTCCATTTGCGTGCGTGGTTGTCGCGGATTGCGGCTGATTGATCCAATTAATAGAGTGTCATATCCACCCACCCCCAGTGGTGCTGTGGATTCAGGAGTAAATTCTCCTGCAGGGATGAGGGCATCTAGCCCTCGACCAAGACCAGTTTTTTTTGTCATTCTGTGCTCACAAGGGATTGAATTGGTTCTGGAATTAAGACTCCATCTCCTAACAGGATTTCACGTGCCAGGTTGGAATAAGCGATAGCTCCATTTGAACCTGGAGCATAAACCGAGATAGGTTGTCCATAGGAAGGTGCTTCTGCCAGGCGTACCGAGCGCGGGATAATGGTGCTGAAGACCAGGTTTGGAAAGTGACTGTTGATTTCATGCACGACATCTGCGCTCAGCTTGGTACGTACATCAAACATAGTTAAAATGACGCCACGGATACGTAATTGTGGGAAGAGTGAAGCCCGGATGCGCGCTAAAGTTTGATTAAGTTGTCCTATGCCTTCCAGTGCCAGGTATTCACATTGGACCGGGATGATGACACCATCTTTAGCTGCAACTACTCCATTAAGGGTTAATAAACCCAGCGATGGTGGACAATCGATGATGATATAGTCGTAGCGCTCAATAACTGGCTGTAAAGCTTCTTTTAAACGTGTTTCCCGGGCAATTACCGAAACAAGTTCAATTTCAGCACCTGCCAATGCGGGCGAGGATGGCAGGAGTGAAATTTTTAACCTTGGATTATATAAAATGTTTTTGATGGCGGGAGATTCACCGATAATCACATTATACGAACTATTGGTCACGGTTCGCTTATCAAGACCCAGGCAGGAGGATGCATTCGCCTGTGGATCAAGATCGACTAGCAGGATATGCTGACCGAAACTTGCCAGGAACGCTCCCAGATTGACCGCCGTGGTTGTTTTCCCAACGCCGCCTTTTTGGTTCGCAATGGTATAAATCCGCCCCATTAAAGTACCTCGATGAGATATTCCTGGATTTCTTCGGGGGTGGGAATGCCATCCAGCCCTCGCCGTGTGACCGAAGTAGCGGCAATCTGATTGGCAAACCGGGCAGACTCCCATGGGTCGCGGGTCAGGTACAGGCGGGTGAAAAATGCAGCTGCAAAGATGTCACCTGCTCCGGTACCATCGATTTCTTCAACCTGGGGTGGGCGGAAGCGCCTTACATCACCATTCCAGTACACGCGCGCCCCAGCTGCTCCTTCGGTCACGACCAGGATCCGTGAAGCCGATGCCATTTCTTCTACCCGCGTTTCGTCATTCTGCAGGTCTTCGATGCTCAATACCGCAGCGCCTGATTGTTGTAATGTAAAAGATGCTTCCGGCCATTCAGAAGCGTGAATATTGCCTTGTTCATCCCAACCTCGTAACCACCCTTGCGGGGTAATCCCAACCAGTGAGTTGGGAAAATACCTTACCAGTCCCGGTTCGACCTCTTGCGCAACTGGTCCAAGGTGTACAATCGGTGCCTGTCTCCAGGGTTCAGGGATGAGATGATAGTCCAACTTTGGAGCAACCGTATGTACGATTTGGATTCGTCCATTATCGGTGTAGATATTTTCAAATGTTGTCGAATGTTCTGCCGGGAAACTGATGATTGGGATTTTTTTTAGTTTCCCGAGCGGTAATTCACCACCCCATGAGGTAATTATCCCCACACTTAATCCTAATGCATGGGCAGTTAGCCCGGCGTAAGAGACAGTACCACCCAATCTGGGCCCAGTAGGGGTGAGATCATACGTTAGATGACCAATAATGAGATAGTTAATCGGTTCAAGCGGGGAAATATTGAACATGAGATGATTATACCTGAAATAAAAAAGATGCCGTCTTTTTTCAAAACAGCATCTGATCATGTAAACTTATTCTTTTGGAATGATGGTCACTTTACGATGGGGTTCTTCACCAAAACTTTCCGTGGTCACATGGCCATCTTCTCTGAGTTCCATGTGGATGATGCGGCGCTCATTAGGTGGCATGGGTTCAAGGGTTTGTTTACGCCCGGTTTTTATCGCTTGTTCGGCCATGCGATGCGCGAGTTGGCGGAGTTGACGTTCTCGACGTGTGCGATAACCCTCAACATCGACCACCAGGGTAATGTTCTCACCCAGTTCTTTGTTGACAATTAACCGGGCGATATATTGCAATGCGTTCAATGTTTCTGAACGTTTACCTATCAGCACACTTAAATCTTTACCATTAATATCAACCAGGATGGCACGGGTTCCCCGCACATCGTCCACTTCGCTATATGAAGCCTTCACCTGTGCTTGGATGTGCATCTTCCCAAGCAGCTCACTGACGGTCTCCTGGGCAACATGTAAAGGTATTTCTTCTTTTGCATTGGCAGGAGGAATGCGAACAGGTTTAAGCATTGGTTCTTCCTCTTCGGTTTCTGCAAAGGAGGTTTCCTTTGTTGCCAAAGTACTCTCTTGCTCAGTTGATTCTGTTATGTTTTGTTTCACAATTAAACGCACGCGTGCCTGATGACTGCCGAGACCGAACAAACCCCGACTTCCCTCATCCAGAATTTCAATTTCAACTGCCTCGCGTGGTAATTCGAGCTCAGACAATCCTTTTTCGATGGCCTCATTGATTGTGGGAGCAATAATTTCAATTGTCGCACGTTTCATCTTCATAATTAAATCCTACCTGGGTTCCGCACAATAATCATTATTTTGCACTGACGACTTTTTTCTTTGGTAACAGGTTGCTCCAATGGATATTTCCCATCAGGGCATATTGAGCAACCCCCAATACATTGCTGATAATAAAATATAAAGCCAAACCAGAAGACAGTGAATAGGCAATCCAACCCATCAGAATGGGCATATACAGGTTCATCATTTTTGACATTTGAGCACCCTGATCACCGGGATTGGCAGGTGGGGTCATTAATTTGGATTGCAGGTAAGTGGTAACTACCACGATGATGGTCATGATTGGGACTGCAAAACCAAAGATTACCAGAGCATTGGGGCTGGCAATCTCCGGCAACCCCAGGTTCATCCATAAGAACTTGCTGTTTAATGGGATAAGCTGGGAAGCTGGGATGAAGGAGTAGATGTCACGGCTTAGGTTGAGCAATTGTATAGGAGCCTGAGCCATGGCAAGGGAGATGGCCTGGTAAAGACCGATCATGATCGGGAATTGAATGATTAATGGCAGGCAAGATCCAAGGGGATTAATACCCATTTCCTGGTAAATCTTCATTTGTTCTTGGGCTAGTTTCTCTTTATCATCCTTATATTTTTTCTGGATATCCTGCCATTTTTTGGATCCTTGCAATTCCTGCATCTTCTTCTGGCTTTTAAGCTGTTGTGCGGTGAGTGGGTATGTGAGCATCCGGATCAAGATGGTGAATGCGATGATCGCCATCCCAAAATTATGAAAGAGGAAGTTATAGATCCAGATCAGGATATTGACCATGGGTGAAAGGATAAATGTATTCCACATGAAAAATACTCTCCGTTTTTTTTCTACATTCTCATTATTTGGCCGGCGTAAAGGTCCACTTTTGATTACCATCCAGGTTTAGGGCTACCAGCAAAGCATCAAAGTTTGTTGGAGCCACAAGTATGGTGTCTCCCACAATAACTGGAGCTGAATAGATTAATCCACCGATTACCTTACTGATCTGGATGTCTCCTGCTGTACTGACACCATAAACCGTATCTGCCTCGGTTGTGAAGTAAAGTTTATCTCCCGATACTACCGGGGTATCGACGATTGCATTTTGGGGCTGGATGCGCCATAATGTGGTGCCATCCGAGGCATTCAAAGCATAAAGGTAGCCTGACAGGTCTCCGAAATATAAAACATTGGACTCCAGAGCTGGCCCGGACCAAATCCAATCCTGAGTGGTGAAGCGCCATTTAATAGAGCCATCAGCAGCATTCAGGGCGATCATTTCTTTACCAAAGGTACCCACATATATAACGCCATCACTACTCACTGCTGGTGTACCGACAATGGCTGATGTCAGGTCCGCACTTTTCCACAGTTGCTTGCCAGTACTTGCATCGAATGCATAGACGAAATGATCCATGGACGGAACATAGACACACCCACAATCAGTTCCGGCAGCAGGTGTGCCCCACAGAGGTCCACCAGTCTGTTGTACCCAGACCTGTGTTCCAGTTAGCTCCACGGCGTACAGGTTTCCATCAGCAGAGGGTTGGTAAATCATGTTTTCCGTTGCCAATGGACTGCCGATCAACCGGTTTTTTGATCCACTAAAGATCCAATTTTCAGAGCCAGTAGAAGGATTCAAACTATACAATTTATGATCATAACTTGGGACTAGTAATTGTCCATCGCTGGTGAGAACTGGATTGGCATAAAAAGTAATTTTACTATTCGCCTTGGCGGGATAACGCCATTTTTCACTGCCAGTATTAAGATCCACCGCATACACCTGAGTGCCAGCAGCTAAATAAGCGGTATCTGAGCCGGCCGTTAGGCCCTGCCATCCGGTGGAGGCGTAAATAGCGCTGCTGCAAGCGCTGATAAAAACGCTCAATAAAAGCAAAGTACTAATGAGAAGGATGTGTTTTAATTTCATCGATTACCTTTTCTAAGGTACAGGATCAAATCCACCATGGTTGAATGGATTACAACGTAAAACTCGCCAGGCAGCCATTACGCTGCCTTTGATCGCGCCATATTTATAAATCGCCTGGTAGCCATAATGGGAACAGGATGGGTAGAACCGGCATGTCCCTTCAGGAAGGGCTGGCGCGATAACCTTCTGATAAGCGCGGATCAATGCTAATAATGGTATACGTGGCAGGTTCCAAAAAGTTATCGGAAGATCGCGTAAACGCGGTTCTTTCTCGGTTTCAATTTCTTGTAAAGTATCGTTACTCATTACTGTTGCTAAGCAGATCAGCTCTGGTAAATAGTAGTGTCAGGCAGTTTTTAATTTCAATTAAATTCGCCTTCAGGATCGGCTCACGTGTGATGAGGATGATCTTCCAACCTGGAATTAACTGCGGCAGAATTGGACGAAGTGCTTCACGTAATAATCGCTTGGCTCGATTCCTTTGAACTGCATTACCGATTGACCGACCAGCTGTCACTCCAATGCGTGTTCTCTCTCCATCCTCTGGCAAGACAACCAACACAAGAAGCGGGTGAGCATAAGATTTTCCATAACGCCTCACCCGCTTGAAATCGGTTGATTCTGTCAGACGGAAATTGCGGTTCACCCACGCCAGTTGATCTTCTTAACGTGACTGTTCATACGGACTGCTAATCTGTAGCGTCCTTTCAGACGGCGTGCTTTTAACACTTTTCTCCCATCAGCTGTTGACATTCGTTGCCTGAAGCCATGCACGCGTACGCGGTGACGTATTTTTGGTTGATAAGTTCGCTTTGGCATTCTGTGTTACCTAAATCCTTTAAGAATATATACAGGTGGATAAAACGATTTTCGATTATACCCGATGGATGAGGATTGGTCAAACCTCAATTTCTTGATTGTTATTCAAATTGGGCTTGATCCCTACTTTTTCAAGCACGCGTAAAGACACCATTCCCAGTAGCATAGGCAACCAGAAGGTGATCCCACGATAACTAAGAGTTATGATAGCCGCATCTTCCAGAGATATATACATCGAGGTCAGGGCGAGGGTGAGCGCGCCTTCAACAAATCCAATACCAGCCGGTGTTGGTGAGATGATCACAAACAGGTAGCCTATACTGAAACAGGCGATGATCGTGCCGATAGAAATGGGAACTTTGAATGCCAGAAAAACGAGAGTTAGAATGATAATTAGAGCAGTTTTATTGGTGATTGCCAGGAATAACGGCATGAGCATGCTTTTTGGTTCGCTACGCATTTGCATCAAGCCATCTGCGGCATCATGTGCAAATTCATGCGCACGTGCTTCAGATAGATATTCACGATGAATGAATGGATGCAATATCCGGTTGATAAAACGAGCAATTTTAGCCAGGGCATTTCCCAGGGAAACTGCAGATTGCATACCAAGATTTAACAGGAATGCAAATAAAAGTGCTAGCCCAACCAGCGCGGCTGAAGCCAGGATCACCACCAGCGTAAGGTCATTTCTACGGATCAGGACAACTAACCCAACCAGAAGAATCCCGATTAAACCCAGGTAATCGAATAACAGGAAAAGCACGCCTCCCACTGCCGCGCGTGCCGAAGAATAATTCCGCCGACGGGCCTCACTCATAAATATTGCCAGTCCTCCAACTCCAGCTGAAGGGGCAACTACATTAACAAAATTGGCAGCTGAAACGATCAGGGTCAACGTCCCGAGCTGTTCATCAATACCCATAGCACGGTAGATCGATCGGAAAGAGGCACCGCAGTTGACCAGCCATGAAATTTCAACCATGAGTGCTAGAAGTATGAACCACCATATCCCCCTTTGTAAAGTTTCTGCAATGTTTTGTATTTCTGCGAGTTTGGCTACGACATAAACGAAACCCAGAAATAAAACAACCGCGATGATGAATTTTCGCATGAGTTGGATTATACCAACCTTCACGGGTGATTTGCTTTATAAACGCCTGCGAAGGTTGATAGATAGTTAACTTTTACCTTCTGCGCCCGCCCAGACCGCCGACTAATGAGATAAAGTAGAGTAATTGCATGATTGCAGTAACCAGACCAGCCACATAGGTTAGCGCTGCTGCATTTAGCACGTTATTAACACCGCGCCGTTCATCCTCGCCTACGATCATTCCGGTGTTGGTCAAGAGTGCTTTGGCACGCGCGGAGGCGTTTAATTCCACTGGCAGGGTTGCTAAGGCGAACAATGCCCCGCCGGAGAAGACCAGCACACCTAACCATGCCAGGTTGGTCATACGCAGGATTAAGCCAATAAAGATCAGGATCCAACCCAGGTAAGAACCAATATTCACCGCAGGAACCATGGCGGCTCTCAACCGTAATGGGAAGTACCCGTCCTGGTCTTGCATGGCATGACCAAGCTCGTGAGCTGCAATCGCCAGGGCGGCCACCGACGGGCTGTTATATACACCTTCAGATAAATGCAGCGTTTTTTTACGTGGATCATAATTATCCGTGAGATTTCCACGGATCGCATCGACATCCACATTCAACCCTCCCGCTGAAATCAATCGTTCAGCTGCCTGTGAACCAGTTAGCCGGCTGTGTGCCATCACCTGGCTCCATTTTTTATATGCACTGCTGACGTATCCTTGGGTGATCAGCATTAAAATGAATGCCGGTATCATAAAAATCAGGTATGTCGGATCAAAAAACAACATATCGTACCTCCAAATCTTCTACCCTTCTTGTTTAACGAAAATCCTTTCAATAGGTTGCAACAAAATTATTAAGGTTGTCCAAGAATCTCCATCGCGCGGTTTAATTGTGTATCAATGCCAGCTTGAGCATCCTCATCAGGAATCGTCACCTCAACATCCGGGGTTAAGCCGGTGCCTGTCACATTACGCCCATTGGGAGTGAGCCAGCGCGCAATGGTGACTCTGATAGCACCTTCATCATCAGACAGGGCGATCCAATTCTGAACAGTACCTTTGCCATAGGTGGTAACGCCAACCAGCTGAGCCCGTTCACGATCCTGAAATGCTCCAGCCACCAGCTCGGATGCGGAGGCTGACCATTCATTTACCAGGACAACCATCGGGATTTTAGTGGCAATCCCATTCCCAGTAACATTAAAGGTGTCACGTGTTCCATCTCCATATTCCTCATATGCCACTACACCATCGGACAGGAATTCTGAGCCAACCTCGATCGCTGCATCTAGGTATCCACCTGAATTGTAACGCAGGTCAAGGATCAGCCCATTTGGATCATTCGCCAGCACTTCTTGCAAAGCCGTATGTAGCTCATCACCTGTCGTGTTACTGAAAGCATTAAGGCGGATATAAGCAAGGTTATTGTCCAACATTTGGTATTCAATGCTGGGGATGGTGATCTGAGCACGTGTAACTGTAATATCGAATGGTTGTTCAACACCCTCGCGCAGGATGGTTAACACCACCTGTGTACCTGCCGGGCCCAATACTTTTTGGCGTGCTAGCTCGGGTAAGGTGTCGGTCATATCTTCACCATCAATGGCAATAATCTGATCACCTGCCTTAACACCCGCAGCTTCCGCTGGGGAGCCTTTCATGGGTTCAGTAATGGTCAGGTAATCACCCTCGGTGTTAACCCATGCCCCTATACCTGAGTAACCTTCTAAAGGAGCAGTAGCATTACTATACTCAGCCGGGTCCATGTAAGCTGAATGGGGATCACCCAGCGAGTCCATCATGCCGCGGATGGCTCCCTGCATCATCTTTTCATCGTTTACCGGCTGATCGAGATATTCGTCGTGAACCAGCTGCCAGGCTTCCCAGAACGGCTTGAAGATTTCTTCAGTACTCGTCGATGAAGTAGTGTTGGTAGCAATGGGTAAACTCACAGACAGGCTGTTGCTTAACCGGCCAAAGATGAAACCAGCAGATAAACAAGCAACCAGTAAAATGATCAGCCCACAACCGAGCAGGACCTTAGTAATTGTGCGGTTAGAATCCATTTTTTCTCCTACTCAAAGGAAAGTATATTCTCACATTATATAAAGATTATCATAATTGGGTTAGAAATAGTTAAGCCCTTCGGCTCATGTATTTGTTGAATGAAACCTGGTCACTTACCTGTTCGGTATATTCCAGGAGCGCTTTCGTATCCAGTACATATAAGGGATGGCATGAAGTTGGAGCAGCACCGCGCGGTGTATGCACCACAGCATGGATGCATGGCGCTACTACATCAGCTTTGTCTAGCTTCGGTATGATTTCTTCCGTCGTGATGATCACCTTTTTTGCCGTCAGGCTTAATTCCATATCCACCCCTTTATTATCCCCAATCAGGGCGTTGCCATCGTAATCAGCAACTAATGCATGGATTACAGCAACATCGGGCTGAATAGCAGGGAAGGCCATCAGTTCCTCACCACTATACGGGTCGATGATTGTGCGTACATCCGGTCGCAGAGAAGGAAGACTGGTACCCAGCCAACCTAAACCTGGCATAAATCCAACGGAGGCCATTTGAGCACGAAGGCCCATCGATATACTGGTTTCAGTCTCTTCGATCACATCAATCTCACCAGCATTAGCCATGTACGTGAACATGGGGGCAAAACCGAATATTTCCAATCCAAAGTAACAGGTACGGACGTGAGAAATCATCCCCGCACCAACCAGCAAATCACTCTCGTAGCCAGCTGTGAAGGCTAGTAAAGTCAGATCGCGTGGTTTATCAGCATGTTGATAGTGGGTAATTAATGCC
>JBAQFX010000122.1:0-3195 GCA_049287485.1 Anaerolineales bacterium | reverse complement strand
ATGTTAGAGCCGTGGTATTGGAATAAGCAGAGTCTTTTACAAAAATACAAGAAGAAAATATACTTCAATTTGGTTTTTCAACGCACAATTACAGAAAATACCATCTTTCATGCAATCACACCAATAGAGAAAGATAATTTACAAAAATTGCTTCCAAAGCAAAAAATAATTGTGATCCCTAATGCAATAGGTTTAGATAAAGAAAATGCTTATGATAATGCTGTCAAAAAAATAGTTCCAGAAAAAACATTTCTGTTTTTAGGACGCTTGCACCCAGTAAAAGGTTTAGATTTGTTGGTCAATGCTTTTTACCAGGCTAATCTAGATAGTGAGTGGAGATTGGTGCTCGCTGGTCCAGAATCTGTTCCGCAATATATCGAGAAATTAAAAGCGATTGTGTTAAATTTGGGCTTATCCAATAGAGTGGAGTTTACCGGGCCAATATTTGGAGTTGACAAACAGGAATTAATTCGAAAGGCTTGGGTGGTGGTGTTTCCTTCTTATTGCGAAGTGATTGGGATGGTAAATTTAGAGGCTTCTGCTTGCATGGTTCCCAGTATCACGACTTTTGAAACTGGTTTGTGGGATTGGGAGGAAGGTGGCGGAATATTAATACACCCAGATGTTTATGAGTTGGCGAGTAGTATTTTGAAGACATCGCGTTGGAGTCTGAGAGAGAGGCTTGATTATGGAAATAAATCATATACTCTAGTAGCGAATAAGTATTCTTGGGACACCGTTGCGCCTCAGTGGGAAGCATTATATTCATCTCTTATAACGGATCATTCTTTATGGAATAAATAGCCATATTCGCTACCTCTTTTTCAAGTGATTTAGAAAAGGAACGCTAGATGTGTTGTTAAAGACTAATGAAATTAAGCGAAATCATTTCGGATCACTTCCTTGTTTCAGCTCTTATAAATGGCGCTGGGACGTACATCAGAACTCCAATCCTTAGTTTTTGCCAGTGCATCTCATCTACGCCAGGTCGTGTTCGACTCTTTTACTGAATTTTCTCGCTCCTTATAAATATGATTCCACTGCAACAACAGTTCTTTAACAACTGACAGCAGCGCTCGGAAACACCATAAACGCTCTTTTTCTGATAAAAAGTGCCTTGAGAAAAGAAGACAAAGAAAACTCTTGCTGAGTTTGGCCTGCTTGCATCCCTGTTTCAGTCACCATCTTACGCCTTTCTTCCTTCCTTTTCCCTTCCCAATAATGGTGAATGCGGCGTATATTGGTCATGGCTGCTGAACTCACCATGACGCAGGTCATACGAAACAGACCTCGCACCGGCAACTTGCCAGTTGGATAAGGGTGCTTAACCTCTCGCACCGTGCCTTCGATGGCAGCCCGATGGTTCTTACCCTCCTGTCTGCTCTGCAGCATCTTCCGTCGTCGTTGAGCCACCGTTACCCTGGATGGAGGAAAGCTCAGCCGGAAAGAGGGGCGCTTTTTTCCTGGCTTTGCTGGGCAATCTCCGGTCAGATGATGTGGGCAAGTCTGGCATCGTAGCGGATCAAAATCCGCCTGATAACTCTTTTGGCGATTGCTCAGCTTGACTGGCACGCTTTGTCCCTGGGGGCAGGTGATGCGGGTGGGAATTCCTGGCTCATTCAGTTCGATCTCGAAATCGGCCAGGGAGAGCTTGCTGGGATCTGGGATTTTGCCCACAATTCCGGTTTGAATCTGTTCCACTTGATGTTGCGCCAGAACAAGATCCACATCTGTACCGCTATAGGCTCCATCCGTGTAGAGTGTCTCAAGGGTGGTGCGTTCCCGTAAATCGGGTAAGGCTTCCAAGAGCAGATCACGGTCATTGGTATGGTTGGGTGCCACCTGCACTTTGGTGATCAACTGCAGCGCATTGTCCGGGTCACAGGTCTCGCTCAGGTTGGCTACATAGCCTTTGTAGTCACGCTGACCTTTGCGGCGATAGGTGGCTTCCAGATCGTCTACCGACTGCAAGCTATCGGCTCGTAATTCCTGGTGGCTCTTGGGGCGTACCTCCTGCGCAACCAGGCGGAAATGGTCAGCAAAGCAATGCGTCAACACCTGGTAGGCTGGCTCTTGAGCATAGCTATCCCGTAGTTCTTCCAGGAGCAGATAGATTACCTCTCCAATTTGCTGCAAGTGCGCCTGTGCTGCTTCTTTGCCTTTGATGTGGTAGACGACCTGCCCCGAGTGACCCTGTAGATAAGGAGCAAAGGTCTCGGCATAACGCTGCTGGTCGGCTTCCGAAAGCTTGCGCTGCAGGCGTTGCACGGCTTCCACCAGGAGTTGCAAACGGCTCATCTCCAGGATGTTACTGGCAACCTGGGTGCTGTCCATGCGCTGTTTGCCAGCCTTGACTTCTAGCACTTTTAGCTGTTTTGAAGTGATCTGCTCAAAAGCCTGCGTGAGCAGGTTCACGCCATGTTCAAGGTTGTAGCGGCTTAGCCGTTCCCGGAAGTAATACAGGCTGCGCAGCTCGAAATCACTCTCGTTCAAATCGTGGATGCCCAGCGCATAGCGTACCTGCAGATCGAAGCAGAAATGGTCATACAACTCTTCATCACTCCAGCCGAAGCCTGCCTTGAGCGTCTCCAGGCCGATCAACCAGTTGATGGGCACGTTGGGCCGGGAAGGAAAATCAACATACAGCACGGCAAAGGCATCTTCGTTGATCCGACTGAAGAAGTTTTGGAAAAAGTCGTCCGCCCAGGAGTTGGCTAAACGCTTGCGTTTCTTCTCCGGTAAATCGTTGACGTTGCTGATCAGTAAGGGTTGCAGATGACGTTTATTAGCTTTATACATGTTTCAGACCTTTTATGTGGGTTGGTCTGATTATATTAAGAAATCCCCTTTTTGAGGAGGGGTGAAATTGGAGTGTTTTGGTCAGATCGTTTTTGCAGTGCGATCATATATGAATAAATACGAACACCGTTTCCCTTTCTATGCCGTTATTGGTCTCATCTTTGGTATTATTGACTGGTTCTACCTGAACTGGCTGGCGCATATCTCATGGGGCAGCCTGGGAGAATCCATACTGGTTCTACCGATCATAATCGGTATGAATTACGGGATCTGGTTGGTTCCTATCATTCCAGTCGTCATTTATGAATCCAGACATACGCTGAGAATATGGAACTCGATACTCGCTGGGATGTTGACTTGGTCGTGCGCAATTTTCAGTTATTATTTCTATTATGC
>JBAQFX010000121.1:0-14035 GCA_049287485.1 Anaerolineales bacterium | reverse complement strand
GTAATAAGCCCATATTAAGCAGATTCCAGATCGATTCATACAGGAACAGGGGCTGGAAGGTGGAGTAGTTTTCATATCCAGGGACGCGATTAACCGGGTCGATATAGATAGCCCAGGGCAGAGTACTGGGCTTACCATATAACTCCTGGTTGAAAAAGTTGCCCCAACGCCCGATAGCCTGCGCCAATGCCACTCCAGGGGCAGCAATGTCTGCCCACATCAAGAAGCTTGTCTTTCGATGGCGGCTATAGAAATATAAAGCAATCGCGCCACCAATAATGGCTCCAGGAATGCCCAAACCCCCGGCGCGTGTGTTGATCAGGTCGAGCGGATGGGTCAGGTAATATTTCGTGGTATAACCAGCTGCTTGCATGGACGGTGGTGGGGTAAAGACGTGCCATAAACGCGCCCCAATGATGCCCCCAATCAAGACCAGGATCAACGCATCCCACACGAAATCAGGGTTTAATTTTCTGCGCCGAGCCTCATGTTCGGCTAAAAACGCCGCTGCCAGGGCTCCCAGCATCAGGATGATGCCGTAAAAACGGATGTAAATGGGTCCAATATAAAAACCACTGGGCATGAAAACCTCTCTTCGTTATTTCTTGCGTAATATTTTATTTTGCTCATGCGCCTGACGGCGCACATCTGCAATACGTTGGATGGCGGTGAAATTGGCGAAAATGGCGATGATCCAGATACCAATCTTGGGGATATTGAATATCAGCGATGGTGCCAACACCAGATAGCGTTCAAAACGGCTCAGAAAGCCAACCTTAGTGTCCATCCCTAAGGATGCCGCCCGTGCCCTGACGTACGAAACAAGGACTGATCCACTTGCGGCAATATAAACCGCCAGGGTAGACAACCAGTCTCCTTTTTCAAGAAAGTAATATAACAATCCAGCAAAAATGACCAGCTCAGAATAGCGGTCAGTGACCGAGTCTACGAACGCCCCGAATTCAGAGGGCATACCGCGCAGGCGTGCCATAGTGCCATCCAGGGTATCAATAGCTCCCATCACCAGCACAATGATGCCTCCCACAGTCATATATCCCATGGCAATCAGGATGGCTCCAATGACGTTACCTGCCAAACCGAGTAAGGTCATGGTGTTGGGAAAGATACCCAGACGGTTGAAAAATGCCCCCATCGGGTCCAGGATTCCTTTAAAGACCACCCGCATGCGGTCGGAAAATGTCATCTTTTGCTTCTTCGATTGTAATTCTTCCACCTGATTCTAATTACCTCTCTAACCGTCAACTTAACTGCCGTATGCTATCTCATGCGCCAATAGATGTCAAGATAAATTGCTAATTCATGAACCTATTCTTCTTCGTCTGTTTCTTCGTTTTCCAGGAACACTTCCCGCTCACGTCCTCCTGTTTGAGCAGGACCAACTACCCCCATTTCTTCCAATTCATCGATCAAACGCGCTGCTCGCGGATAACCAATTCGCATTCTGCGTTGTAGCATGGAGGTGCTGGTATGCGTTTCACCGTGCAGCATTTCAATCGCTTTCTCAACCAACTCATCCCGATCTGACATCGCCGCGTATTCCTTCAACAGCTCTTCCCATGGAGCAGCAGCCTCCACCGCTGTGGGATGGATGGTTTGCCAGTAAAGGATGAGTTTGTCCACCTCCGCATCCGAGACCATCACCCCCTGCACCCTTACCGGAGCAGCCACTTCAGGTGGCATAAACAGCATATCTCCATGTCCAAGCAGGCTTTCTGCCCCCCCGGTATCAAGGATGACCCGTGAATCTACCGATGAGGCCACTGCAAATGAGATGCGTGCAGGGAAGTTTGCCTTGATCAGGCCAGTGACCACGTCCGTGCTTGGGCGTTGCGTTGCTACCACTAGATGGATGCCGGTGGCGCGCGCCAGTTGTGCCAGCCGGATGAGCATTGGTTCAGTCTGGTCTGGGGCACTCATCATCATGTCTGCCAGCTCGTCCAGCAAAACGACGATACGTGGTAGAGTTTCGCTTTCCTTATGTCGCCGAGCTTTGCGATTATACGAATCGATATTACGGGCATGCATTTCTTCCAGCAGCTTATAGCGTCGGTCCATTTCGGTCACCACCCAGCGCAACACCCCCAGAATGCGCTGGATATCCGTCTCCACTTTCCCATATAGGTGGGGTAGCCCGTTAAAGCGCACCAGTTCAACCATCTTAGGATCAATCATTACCAGGCGCAGGTCGTCGGGGGTATTGTTCATCACCAGGCAAGCAGTGATGGCTGCAATGCACACTGACTTACCAGAACCGGTGGTTCCAGCGATTAAAAGATGGGGCATGGTACTTAAATCGGCCACAACTGGTGTGCCGGACACGTCTCGCCCCAGAGCAATGGCCAGAGGTGAGCCAATCTTATAAAACGCCTCGGTCTCCAGGATGGATCTTAAACGCACCATGCTGGTCCGCATATTGGGTACTTCGATGCCCACGAAAGGACGTCCAGGGACCGGCGCTTCAATGCGCAGGCGCTCTGCTGAAAGTGCCAGCGCCAGATCCCGCCGTAGCCCAGCGATTTGGGCGACTCGTACTTTGATACGATTGTTTTCTTCTTCCGAGCTACCCTTATCCACAAAACCGGGTTCTACTGCAAATTGGGTCACAGTCGGCCCTACGCGAAAGCCAACCACTTTGGCCGGAATACCAAACTCTGCCAGGGTTTTCTCAATCATACCGGCAGTCTGGTTGATGTTATGTTCATCTGGACGGTCAAGCTGGTCTTTTACTAAAAGTTCAAGTGAAGGGAGATGTTCGTCCCGCGCTGGTGGGGAGACAGTCTTTGTGGGCTCATTCGAGGCATTTAAGCGCTTGCGAAATTCGGGTGGCACAAAGGAGCGTCGTTTTTTCTTTTCTAATCCTGTTCGGGAGGTTCCAGTTTGTGTTGTGGAAGGTGCCACACTGACTACTGGCTCTTGCACCATCGTGCCTGGCGGTTTAACCGCTGACATCCTTTGTAGCCGGTTTATTATTGGAGGGAATAACCCTGATCCATAAATCAAGCAGATCAAAGTGACCACTCCTAATACCAGGCCTCCCCATAAATTACTGCTCAGTCCGATCAATCTCAAACCCATAGCCAACAGCTCGGATAATCCCCAACCGATATAACCCCCATCCAGGCCTAAATCGGCACGATTTACCAACCTGCCTCCCACCACAGAGAGCAATGCCAGAGCTGTAAATCCTGCCAGCTCTAGGGCGATTACTCTTCCCCAGGGCACTTTCTGTACCGGCGAGGCTAACCCTTGTCTGTTAGCATAGGACTGAGATACATGCAGCCACAAAACCATGATACCGGTTCCTAGGCAGGCAATCACCACCAGGATCGATCCATAACCAAATCCATGACGGATTAAATTACGCCAGAAGGTGATCAGTGTACCCCCAGATAGTTTCGGCAAGTATAGGGCTACCAGGGTGATCAACCCCAGGGCGATTAAAAATATGCCAGTGAAATCCCAGGTGAAGCGCTGGAAACGTGCCAGGAATCCCGCTCCCTGATGGATGATGTCCTGATATTCACGTCTTTTGTCAGGTGGCTTTACCTGGGAGGCCTTGCCTTTTTTGGATGCCATTAGATATTTCCCTTAAGGAATCTACCCATCTCTCCCTCTAGTATACATCAACTTTTCCTTCCCCCTACCGATGAACCCGACCTTCCTTGCACGCCTCATGCGTAGCAGCTTGTGAATGGGTTTCACATTCCTAGACCTCACTCCTGGGTAGGCATCAACCTTCAAAATCCGCACGTTAAGTCAGTACCACTTTACCTTCCAGGAGAATGGTGACATTTGCATCTGATATTGGTATGATTTTGTAGTTCCGATGGCCTTATCTAGCAGGCATCTCAGGGGTTTTCACCGTTTCCGCCCTGGAGGCAACATAGATTCCTACCAGGATCAGCACACCCCCCATCAATTTGATCAGAGTCGGCTTTTCGTTCAAGATGAAATATGCCAGGATAGTCGATCCAATCGGTTCTCCCAACAATGTAATGGAAACATAGGTTGCAGATAGATAACCCAATGCCCAATTGAAGGTTGAGTGCCCCATCAGTTGAGGGATCACCGCCAGCAGGACGAGCCAAAGATAGATTTGCGGGGAATATCCAAAAGGATTTTCTCGAGCTGATAACATGATGATCACCAGTACGATCGCCGCCATGCCATAGACCAGCGAAATATAGCTGATCAATGACATCTTTGAGCGTAATTTCCTACCAATCAACAGGTAGCCTGCCCCGGCGATCGCGCCGCATAGCGCCAGGATATCTCCCAGGAACGCCTGCCCATGCATAAAATCTGCCAGGGTTGGGCAGACCAAACGGCCCGTGCTGATGTTGCAAGAATCGCTGATGCCTACCACTATCCCTCCCAGCAGCGCTAGCACCAAACCAATCAAGACGGCTCGCTGGATAGGTTCTTTAATCGTAAAGGGTGAAAGTAATGCCACCCACAAGGGGATCGTACTGACCAGCACTACTGAGCTGGCTACGGTTGTATACTGTAGTGAGGTGATCCATGTTGCGAAGTGCAAAGCTAAAAATATGCCCGACAGCAGTGCCAGCAGTAATTCCCCTCGGCTGAGAGAGGTAAACTCGCGCCTGCGAGTCGAAACTGCCACGGGAATCAGGATGATCGAGGCAATGGTTAACCGCCAGGCTGCAATCACCAGCGAGGTTGCTTCTTTTTGAGCAAAGCGGATAAAAATAGAAGCGGTGGAAACCGCCACGATACCGAAAAGGATGGCAATGAGAGGTGGAACTAGGGGACGTTTGGGTGAATCCATCTACAAGGCATAATTATAGACGAAATTCATCCATTCCCATGGCTGGGTATATTTCAGGCCTTGCGGATGTGCCAGATCACTTTACCGAGAATATCCATCCGCCTGACAATCCCGAAAACCCGGCTATCGATGCTGTCTGGGTGGTTACCAATTACGTTTAGGCCACCATCTGGGGAGATGTTTTGAATACGCTTAATCAACAAGCCATATCCAGGCTGCCGGAAGGCGATCACATCTCCAGGTGAGGGTGGAACGAAGTAAAAGGGGATTTTGCTGATTAACACAAAATCCCCTTCCTGATATTCAGGGGCTAAGCTATCCCCCGTAACTTTTAAAAACCTGACCATTATAAGGCAGGATACACCAACTCCAGTGCCGGGGCGTAAGGTGCCTTAGCACGCTTGGTGGCGATGCCCTTGGTCTCCCAAAACATCTGGGCAAATTCGTTGATGGCATCCACCAGTTGGGTGGCTTGCTCGCGATCGACCGTCTGGCGCGCCTTGGATCCCAATTGCATGATCTTATGGACCAGGCCATGGGCGTTAGGATACTTCTCCAGGTGTTGGGCTTTCAGATAGTCGCCCCAGATCACACGGATCTCAGCCTTCGCCCGTTCAGCATGTTCTTCTTTTACGGCAATATAACGCGCCATGCTATTCATATATTCTTTATTCCGATCAGGTGTTTTGGCATCGAATTCGGTCATCAGGTCCACCATACGCACCACGGTGAGTGCACTGATCTGGGCGACGATTGGATCATAAATGCCACACGGGATATCACAGTGGGCTTTAACTTGCTCGATATGTAATTTCTGGTCAAATTTGTTTAAAATCTGGTAAATCATATGTCCTCCTATTTTTTCAATTTTATCTAAATGATATATTGGGTGGATAATAATGATAAATTAAGTACTTGTCAAGAAATTATAAATGATGATTTATTAATAATTCCAAGCTGGGGTTAATCTAGTTTCGTTGGTTGATGATTATTACGCTACGGTTAAAAAAAGCGGGCTGGAACCTTAGGTGGAAAGTAGTTACCTGGCACTATTTTAGAATTATTCGTCTGAGATCATCATACTTCACAACCGTTACATCACAACCGTTACTGCTTGACAAAGGGGGGGTAGGGGAATACAATTTTCTAATATAAATATCAGAATGCTTCTCTCTGAAAAAGAGCTATCCTGATTCATATCATTTCCTGGAGGAGGAACCATTCATGACCCATATTATTACAAGTTTATGCTTACGCGATTCTGGATGTGTTGATGTCTGCCCGGTTGAGTGTATCGTGGGCGGTAAGCCGGTGGAGCAATATCCCTGGTATTATATCGACCCTGACACCTGCATTGATTGTGGTGCTTGTATCCCCGAATGCCCATTTGAAGCCATCTTCCCTGAAGATGAAGTACCTTCTGCGTATACTGCAAAAGGCGGTGAGATGGTCAGCCAGGTTGGATTTACCGGGCACTACGAAGGCGTTGATCACCAGGGCAGACCCGTAGTGTTAAATACTGTACAAACACTCAAAGCGGGTGAGGTGGTGGACCTGACCAAAGATATCCAGCCAAATTATGATTTTTATACCAAGGGACCTGGCTATAAAGCGAATGAATAATTACAATCGGGCAACCTGTTATCCTTCAACAGGTAACCCGATGTAATGAAGTTCGTGCATAGAGTTATTTACGAGCTGGCGGTGTTTCCGCCAGCTCGTGATTTATTTCCCTGAATTGTTGGTCTGTAACTGCAAGGTACCAGCACCCATTCTTGCCTGGATTGTGATCTTATATCCGCTACCAGACAACTGATAGGTGTTTCCAATGTGTTCCCAACCACCGCTGCTACTGACCGTAATTAAGGTGCTGTTTGTGCTTAGCTCGGCAGGTACACCTGTAGGAACGATCACCGTAACCGAGCTGACCCCTGCATCAATGCTCACCGTTACATCCCGGCTGAGTTCACCGCTGAAATCGAGCGTATAATTACCGGCTCCTCCATTGAATGTAATTTCATCTGCATTGGCATTCCCCAGTCCACGCAGGCTGACTTCAGATGCCCCAGTCATGTATTTTAATGCGGTCATCTCGACCTGATTCGGTTTGGAAAAGTTCAGTTGTACTTTTGCAGCACCATCCGTTATTTCCAGGCGGTGAATGGAAAGACCCCCCAGTTCGTAGTTACCTGTATAGGCTCCAGCCTTGATATACAGGCTCATTGGACTGTTTCCAAGAGAAAGATCCCAATCATTAATGATATTTGAATTGATGATTGGAATACCATTTAACTTTAAATTCCCTTGTTCAATGGTTATGTTATCGTTATCGATCATTACCGTTGGTTTAAGGTCTGTCACGTTGTATTTTGCTGTACCACTGATCAACTCAGATGTTGCTCCGGATTTAAGGGTGAGATTTCCAACCCCAAAATTCAAGTTAACATCGGCTACGACCGTTGAATCCTTTAACAAAGGTACACTGATATCATCAGTCACCGTTGGACCAGTTTTGTTTTGAATGTCGGGCAGGTTGATATTAATGCTGCACGCCAGGCTGATGAGGGCGATGATTGCGATAGGTAGGATAAAAAATTTTCGGTTCATGATTCTCTCCAGAGGTTAAATTCTAATCTATATACGAAATTACGATGTTCAAGTTGCAGAGTGTATCAGTGTGCCAATGCCTTTCATGATGACCATGATCAATATGGTCAGAATCAGAATTTAGCTAATTACCGTTGTATGCACCGCCGGCTTGATAAGCTCAAATGGATGGCTCTCATGTTATCCCTTGGTTTTAGCCAGAATTGTTTCCATCGTTTTCGTTTTTCAACTAACGCCCCATTAATGGAAGGAAAACGGGGATACTGAACACATAAACGCGAGCTTGACGATGCCAGTTATGACCCGTTCCATCAGCAATCAATGCATCGTTTACTATAACCGTTGGGTAGATTATTCCTGGATCTACTGTGGCATCGAAACGAATAATCACATCAGCATTTGCACCGACTGCGCCAACCCAACTTATGGTCCCATCAGAATAGCTGGCTGCACCGGAGGAAGCCCATAGATTATCCGCGTATTCTAATTCGGGTGGTAATGGGTCAACCATTGAAGTATTATTTAATCTCTGACCAGGATTATGTAAGCTGATGCTATAGGTCACTAAATCACCAGGGCTTACCCGTGTGAGGCTGGAAGTCTTGGTTGAATCTTTCAATGTCGGCTGGATGGCGTTTGCTAGGTTACCATCCCGCTGATAGTTTCCTCTCCCTGTGCCCCACAGTATATAAGCTCCAGCCGTACCGGGTAGGTCATACGCCACTACCCCGGAATTGGCAGTGAGAAAAACGACTTCTAAATCTGGGTCAGAGTCAATATTTGCCAGAGTAGGTGCGGGCAAGGCTCCATTCCAGTCTTCACCGCCAAATGCATCTGGTAAATTGACTTCGTAAATCGGGTTACCGAGATAATCCAGGATATAAAGTTTGCCGGTATGACCACTGCCTTTTTGCGTCCAGGAGGTAAAAATCACCTCAGCGAAACCGTTATCGTCCAGGTCTGCTATGACAGGTTCGGAGGCAAAACGGTAAAAACCTTCCGCGGCCTTATATACTGAATATGGCCAATTCCCATGCTCACTTTTATCCAGCCAGAAGGCATGCACCCTCCCGTCGTAAGAGGCATAAATGATTTCCAATCGCCCATCTCCATCCAGGTCAGCTACCACCGGGTTGGGCTGGTTATTTTCAATCACGTTATAATCCTCGCTCAATGGTGCACCGGTATCCACCGGCACGCTCTGCCAGTCAAACTCATGATCGTTGAAGCGGCTCCGGTCTGCATTGAAGATGTAAACTCCATTGTACTTGCCAGGAGGGTGACCGACACTGCAATCATATACATTTCCGGTTGCCACCACCTCAATCGACCCATCGCCATTCATGTCAGCAATGACACTTGGACCGTGAGCGAAGTTGGTGCGGTAACTTTCTGCGCGTACACCATTGCATTCTCCCCATCCACGTAGCTCGATTGCCAGGCTTTCCCACACACCCACTTTCCCCCAGCCTTTATCTCCATACATCACATTGGCAGGTATTTGAGTCCCGTCTGGCTCGTACGCACAAATGTAGTGGACATCTGAAGGCACAATAATCTCATTGGCTTCATCACCATCGATATCGCCTGCGGAGGCATTGGCGTTAAAAACACCATAAGCGTAGCCACTATCGTTGTTTAACTGAGGCCATCCTGAGCGTAAGACCCCATTGCTCTCATATACCCAGGTGTTTAGCCGGTCATAGACAGCACCGGTAACAATCACTTCCAGCAAGTTGTCACCATCCAGGTCGCTAACCAACAAGCCGCGTAATTCGTTGGTAGTGGGTTTCTGGGGCCAACCAGGCTCGAAGTAGCCTTGTTCATTGTATACTGATACCCAGCCACCACTGTGTGCAGTCACGATCTCCATAGCACCATCATGATCCACATCCGCAATCACGATTCCAGGCCAGGTACGCCCGACGTTTAGAGCACCTGGTTCACTACGATCGTGCCCTGAAGACATTCTCCATTCCTGTGTGCCGTTCGACCCGTCCAGCACAAAGATAGAATATGCTGAAGCGATTACCTCCACCTGGCCATCTCCATCAAGGTCTGCTATGGCAGGAGAAGAGTACCAGCCTGTCTCACACCACGAGTTATAACATCCACCTAATTGCCACTTCAGAACGGGTTCACCAAAGGAGATACCAGCCTGTCCATGCGAAACCATCCCACTGCTAGTAAGCGAAGCCACAAAGAATATCCCGATGATCGGGCGAAAGATAATTTGTGTAAAGAAATTCACGCTTTTCAATCGCTGCATATCTGAGCCTTTTCATTTCATTATAAAGTATTCCATGAGTAAACGTAAATAAATCCAGGTCGTTAGGATTGATTTTTCACAAAGAATAACAAACGGGATACATTTAGCTAGATATCAGAAGGCGGTTAAAAACGATCAGTGATCGGTGTAAAGTCACCGGTCGCTGATTTTTTAAAACATGGTCAATTTGGTGGCTACCAAAAATCTTGAGTTGCTACGCTCTGATCATTCGCCAGATATTTTTTAGAATCTTGACTGCACTGACGATGATTGCAATGGATAATGCCAGGATCAAGGCTTGATTGAATACAGAATGGATGATTCCCTCTGCCCCCAGCTCCCCTAGCGCGCCTCTGATGGTATATAGATATTGGATGTTGGTCAGAATACTGGCACTGATACCAATACTGAATGCATTTACCAGTATGGAGAACACCCGCGTACCCATCTCCCAGGAACCACGCCGTAATAATATAGCATCCAGCACAATCGTTAAGATCCATAACAGGTCCAGCCAGGGGATGTAAGCATTGAAGGCGGATGTCAGGATTGGTGTAAATGACCACTGGCCATTGACATTGTTATAGATGCCAATCTTATCAAAATAGAAGGTGAAGACGATCAACCCCACCAGGGTAAAGAAGATTTCGGTAATCAGCTCACCACGCTTTATCTTATCTGGCTGCGGGATGGCTTTCAAGCTGCGCGGATTCCATTCTTTCGATGTAAATTTAAAATCTGGAATGACCCATTGCAGGATGGCGAAGATGATCACAATATTGCCAAACCCCTGGAGGGCCGCTGATAGTACATTCCCAATAGAATTAGCAATATTGGTGATAAGCTCTACTCCGCTAATCGGTCCTGGCTGGATATGTCCGGTCCAGAAACCCACCAGTGAAAGGGCAGCAATGATTGGCAATACAATGCTGATCACCAGGATAAAGGTCGGGAAAAGTTGCGGACCAATCAGGTATTTTTCTGGCAGGTACGGAGCAACAATACTTTCAGGTGAGCCAAACTGCTTGAGCACCTCCACCATCATCGCATCATCTGGTTCACGCCCCTCCGATTTACTTTGGTCCTCCAGCGCGTCCTGGATCAACGAGCGGATCTCGGTAACAGTGTCCTTGCGCAGCTTTGCCGGCAGCTTCTCACTAACAGCAGCGAGGTATCGATCAACTAAAGTATCCATAGCTATTCTCCTCATATTATTATTCCAGCATGTGTTGCATCATCTGGACGATATTATTCCATTCATGGATCAGTCTGGGCAGGCTTTCCTGTCCCTTCTGGCTGATCAGGTAATAACGGCGTGGACGTGCATCTTCCAGGCGCCAGCTTGAGCTGAGTAAGCCTTGGGTTTCCAACCGTCGTAGCAGCGGATAAAGAGTGCCCTGGTCAATTTCCAGTCCTTTATTCGAGAGCGATTTCATCAGTGAGTATCCATATTGCTCTTGATTACATTGACTGAGCACTGCCAGGACGATCACTCCCCGCCGCATTTCTAAGATAAGGTTATCGATGGTTTGGTATTTTTCCATATCAACTATCCTTTGATATATTATACTGTATATTACATAGTATGTCAAGATAATTAATATTATGCAATATCATAATTACGGGCTATTCAAGTTTTATGGAGTAATGATGCTCTGCAACAACTTTTGACCGATTTCCTCAACCCTCTGTGGATTGTTTTCTTCCAGCAAGACTGCTACGGCCAGTGGAACCCCTTGCCAATCAGGCAAAGTTCCGCCCAGGTACCAGGAGTAACCAGGATTTGTTTCTGCGCTACTACTGATAGTTTCACGCACAGTTGTCACCACTTGCCACATGAGTGATACTCCTTGTGCTAGTGCCTGGGCAGTGGCATTGGCATCTTGTACCTGAAGAGCCTGTTGGGGCTGATCCATCACGGGTAACATCACCCAGCCTGATTGAGGCGTATCGACCGCCATTACCACTCGTGGGATTGGACGGACACCTCCATTGCTTAGGCTGGCTGCAGCCAGAGCCATTTGCAGCGGACTGACCTTGAGTAATGCACCCGACTCTGGATCTGGTTTTATGCCAGTAATATAAGCAGCTGCATCCGAAATAGTCTCCGCTCGCGCCGAGCTAAGCGTTTCCACTGGGAAGGTGGGCGCTTTGAAGAACCCCAACTCATCCAACAGGTCGAGTAGCTCTTTCTTATTTGTGGAATTGACCAACTGCCTGACTGGTTCAGAACAACCAGCAGCGATGAGCTCTGCCCAGGTGGTTCCTTCAGGGGTCAGGGCACAATCTTGCAAATTCGAGCTTGTAAATTGGCCAGTTGCTGGTTGTTGGCTGGCAGCCAACAGGAATGCCCCCAGGGCTTCACCACTTGGGTATAAGCCCATGGCTGCTCGATCATAAAGCGGTGAGCTGGGATCATTCACCAGGCTTTCCCAGTTGGCGCCCAGGGAGTTGGCATCGAAGGTTGGGCTGGAAGACATTGCCAGGATCTCGCCTGTACCAGCATTGATAAGTACCAGTGCACCCTTGTGGCCATTCAGCAACTGATCTGCTTTCGTTTGCAGGTCCAGGTCGATACTCAGCCGAACATTTAATCCAGGCGGCGGTTGTCCATAGAGTAGATGATCCCACCAGATAGTCAGGGTCGGGTAACCTTGCAAGCCGCGCAGATAAGGATCCAGACTGGCTTCCAATCCTGCCTGACCATACACTGGATCGGTGTACCCTACCAGCGGACCGAGGGCTGGGTAGGGATATACGCGCACGTAACCACCGGGTTGACCAGTGGATTGTGCCAGGGATCGTTCTTGCCGGTCCAGGATTGATCCACGTTTCACATCCGTATCAGCAATCGCGCGGCGGGGATTATCTGTGCGAGTCAGCAGATCCGGTCCGCGTATCAAGCTCCACCAGCCTACTGTTAATGCGATGCCTGCCAGGCCTACCATCAGCCCTCTGGATATAAATAAGTTGAGCCTTGTCTGTTCTTTCAGATTTTCCGCTTGGACAGCCACCTTTTCCCCCTGGCGAGCACTGATCAGCAGCAGGCACAATAACTCGAAGAAGGAGACCAGCAGGGAAGAGCCACCACTGGATACAAAGGGTAAGGTGACGCCGGTAAGAGGTAACAGGCGTAGGTTACCGGCAATGATCAAAATACTTTGCCCCACCAGGTGCACCACCAGGCCGGTTGCCAATAAGCGCTGGAAAGTATCGTCCGATTTCATGGCGATGCGTATGCCACGATTTACCAACAACGCCAGCAATGCGATAATGCCTAATGCTCCCAGCAGTCCAGTCTCCTCACTGATGGCGGAGAAGATAAAATCAGATTGGGCAATCGGTACAAGGTTCGGGCTGCCTAATCCTATACCGCGCCCGAACAACCCACCATTGGCTACTGCCAACAAGGATTGTACAATCTGATATGAACGTCCGGAAGGATCTGCCCAGGGATTGAACCAGGCCTCCAGGCGCTGGTTAACGACATTGAATAAAAAGAAACCGGCAATGGCAGCCAGCAATAATACCAACAGGCTGGCAAATAGCACACTTTTTTTGCCTGTGCCAACAAAGATGATGACCGCATAGAGCGCCATAAAAATAACTGCTGTGCCCAGGTCACGCTGGAAGAATAACAGGAGCAGAGCCAGGCCGGTCATGATCAGGGTGGGTGCCAATAAAGATAGCAGTTTCGCTTGAGGCATCGCCTGGGTCTGGCGGTCAGCCAGGTAAGCCGCTAAATAGATGATCAGCAATAGTTTAAGCGGTTCTGACGGCTGGAAGTACACCCCACAGCAACCCAACCACAAACGCGGCCCTGCTCCCATCGGGTTCGTTCCCAAGATCAACGTGGCCGCGGTGAGTACCAACCCCAAAGTTAGCCAGATATATTTGAAGCTCCGCAGGTAAAATAATATCCCGCTTGCTGCATGAGAGGCATCATACCGTAGGGCTAATACGAAGACCATCCCGATCAGTAACAGCCAGATGGATTGGCGCAATCCCAGTGGGTCGGATAAGCGCCAGATGGTGAGCAATCCCCAGCCGCAAAGCAGTGCTGCCACCGGGAACAGGAATGCATCCCGCTCTGGTAACAGGTGTGATAGCTGCTTATGTACCAACCAGACCACCCCAATCCAGATCACCAAACCCAGCCAGTGCGACCAGCGATAGTCCGTCTGCCAGGTGCGCAAGCGGGCTGCATTGGAAAGGGTGAGCATGAGCGAAAATATCCCCAGGAACGCGCCTGCCAGGATCAGCAAGCGCCGCTCAAGACGGTCGGTTGGGGAGATCAGATGGGGGGACAAGCCTGATTTTATGATAGGTATTTTCGCACCAGCAAATCC
>JBAQFX010000120.1:0-55531 GCA_049287485.1 Anaerolineales bacterium | reverse complement strand
GGCTTACGCAGGGAGCGTAGCCCCTGCGTAAGCCCATTTTTCGACTACATTCTCCCTGGTCAACGTAGGGCAGAAGAGGTTTTCGGTGATTGGTGAGGAACTATGGATGATGAATAGAACAGAGAGACTGTGGATAAGCAAAGAGTGCTTGAATGTCCTGGGCGGTGCGTCGAAATAAACGCTCCTGGATGGAGCAAGAATACATGAATTGTGATCGAGTCAGTGGATATGATAACGGCGCTGAGTCACGCGCTCGGCACGGGCTTGCGAATACTTACACTTTTCGTCTCAAATCATTATTGGTTGGATAAAAGCCAGTTAATCCTCGCCTGGGATCAGGGGCACGCGGTGAGCTTTCCTATCGGCCAGTGTTCTGGCAGTGGTGATGAGGACGACACCGGTGATGATGATGAGAGCTGAGATGAGCTCCAGGCTTTCGAGGGTTTCGTTGGCAATCAAATTCCCTAGAATGATAGCAACCACAGGGTTGACGTATGCGTAGGTTGAGACGATGGGGGTGGGAGCATTGCGCAACAGCCAGGTATAGGCGACAAAGCCAATCCCAGAGCCAAAAACGATGAGCCAGGCCAAGCCACCCAGAGAGCGCATGGAGATGGCAGTGAGGTGGAACTGGCTCCATTCTCCGGTGATGGTAGCCAGAATAAACAAACCGAGGGAACCAACCAACATCTCCATGCCCGTGCCCATCAGAGGGGAATTGGGAAGGGACGCCTTGCGGCTGTAGAGCGAGCCGACTGACCAGGATAAGGCAGCAAAAATCAACACTGCCATTCCGATCGGGTCCAGGGAGGGATTGGTGGTATGGGTCTGCCATGGATTTGCCAACAGGGCGGTGCCCGAGAGACCAACCAGTACACCCAGCCAGGTGAGCCAATTGGCACGCGTGCCACCTGGGCGAATGGCGTCGATCAGTACCATCCACAAGGGTGCAGTGGCAATAAATAAGGAGGCGATTCCTGAGGGGATGCCCTGTTCAGCCCAGACCAGACAGCCATTGCCACCCAGTAGCAACAGTAGCCCGATGATGGCAGCGGAGCGCCATTCTACCTTTTTGGGGGCAGTTTCACCCCCCCAACGCTGCCAAAGGTAAAGAATGGCACCTGAGATGAGAAAACGAAGGCCAGCAGATAAAAATGGCGGAATGGTTTCGATGGTGAAGCGAATCGCCAGGTAAGTGGAACCCCAAACGATGTAGACGGCAATCAGTGCCGTCCAGGCACGAGCTTTCATAGGTGAAGTTACTCCAAAGATCAGTTACCAGGATAGGTAGCCCTGGACATCTCCCAACCTAACAAGGCTACCTTGCGTGCTTCACCATAGTGATAATGACCAAATTCACCTAAGGAGTTAATCACCCGGTGGCATGGGATGAGTACGGCAACAGGATTACGAGCCAGGGCGTTGCCCACCGCCCGCGAAGCCTTTGGTTCACCCAGGTAGCTGGCAATATCCCGGTATGTTACCACATTGCCGGAGGGGATACGCAGCAAGGCTTCCCAAACTTTTAGCTGAAAGTGGGATCCACTCATGTATAGATGCATTGGTTGCTCAGCTTTATCAGTCGATGTGGGAAAGATCGCTGAAACGAGCGGTTGCGTGATGGAAGCATCCTCAACCAGGTGGGCTTTGGGCCAGTTTTTTTGTAACATTTCCAAAGATGCAGAACGACCGCCGGGCATGACAAAGGAAAGGTGGCAAATGCCACGGATGGTGCTAGCCAACAAAACCTGGCCGAAGGGCGTTGGATGAAAACCGTAGGAAATCGTTAGACCTGAGCCACGCAGTTTATACTCACCAGGGGTCACGGCTTCCCAGGTGATGAAGAGATCATGGAGCCGACCTGGGCTGGAAAGACCGACCTGGTAGGAGGTATCCAATATACTGGATGATTGCGCCAGGAGCTGCTTGGCATGTTCCTTGGTGATGAATTGCAGGAAACGCTTGGGGCTGATGCCCACCCAGCGGGTAAACAGGCGCTGGAAATGATATTCGCTCAGGTGAACGTGCTCGGCAATCTCGCTCAGGGCTGGCTGGCGATGGGCATTTTTTTGAAGGTAATAAATGACCTGCTCGATACGAGCATAGTCATCGGAAAGTTGTGGGTAAGTGTTCATAGCATGATTATAAGCAAAGCGGTGGTTTTAGCCACCCGATTCTTGCGGTATTCGACGACATGCCAACCAGGATGGGTCAAATTAAGGCAAAAGTTGTGACCAAGCTCATACTGCGGGAATACCAGCGATTGGATATACTTAAAACCATCCTTGATTTGGAGGTCAACGATGCGTGAGCTGATCAACGGTGCGCAAGCGATCGTGCGTGGTGCGATCCATTCAGGCTGTGATTTTTTCGCAGGCTACCCGATCACGCCAGCGACGGACATTCTGCTGTACATGCTCAGGGAACTGCCCAAGGTGGGAGGCGTGGCGATACAGGCGGAAGATGAGATCGCTTCGATGGGTTTCTGCATCGGGGCGGCGATGACGGGGAAACGGGTGATGACTGCCACCAGTGGACCAGGCATCAGCCTATATAGCGAAAATATCGGGCTGGCGATCATGGGAGAGGTGCCGATGGTGATCGTTGACGTGCAGCGCATGGGGCCAGCGACGGGTGGGGCGACCACCGTGGCACAAGGCGATATCCAGTTCTTGCGCTGGGGAACCTCAGGGGGGTACCCGGTGATCGTGCTCTCTGCGACCAATGTACAGGAGTGTTATCGCCTGACATGTAAAGCCTTCGACCTGGCTGAGCGCTTCAGGGTGCCAGTCTTTTTAGCAACAGACAAGGAGACTGCATTGACCCTGGCGACGGTGGAAGTGGAGGAATTCACTCCAATCCCGGTGCGTGTGAGAGCTTCAGCCTCTCTAGACAAAGAATTCATCCCCTATCGAGCAACGACACCTGATGAGGTGCCTGAATATTCGCCTTATGGAGGAGCACACATCCTGCGTTTTACTACCTCCACGCATGACGAATATGGGCAGCTGACCAAAGCGCCTGAGAAGGTGCGCAAGCTGAACGAAAGATTGTCATGTAAAGTGGAAATGCACCTTAGTGAGATATCCATGGTCAGAGCTGACTTACAACCAAGGGCGGAGACACTGATCATCAGCTACGGGGTAACCGCAAGGGCGGTGGAGGAGGCGGTGGAACGGGTGTGTGAACGTGGAGGGGAGGTATCGTCGCTTACACTTTATTCGCTGTGGCCGGTGCCGGAAAAAGAAATCAGGGCAGCCATGAAAGGGATCAAAAAAGTGATCGTACCTGAGCTGAACCTGGGGCAGTATAAGCGGGAAATTGAGCGTTTGGTAGCGGATGGCGTGGAAGTGCTGGGGATCAACCGGGTGGATGGAGAGCTGATCTCTCCCGAGGAAATCCTCGAGCAAGGAGGCCTGCGATGAGCGACAAGATCATGTCGACTTACCTTGATGAGACGCTTTTGCCGTATTTCTTCTGCCCGGGTTGCGGGCATGGCATGATCACCAATCATCTCAACGAGGCCTTGGTGAAGCTGCAGCTTGACCCGCACAAGGTGGTGATTGTGACCGATATCGGCTGCAGCGGGCTGGCGGATAAGTATTTCAGCACGAATGCTTTCCATGGATTGCACGGGCGCAGTGTGACCTATGCCACGGGGATCAAGCTGGCCAATCCGGAGCTCAAGGTGATCGTGTTGATGGGGGATGGAGGCTGTGGGATTGGCGGGCACCACCTGATCAACGCGGCACGACGAAACATTGGGGTGACGGTGGTGGTGTTCAATAATTTCAACTATGGCATGACCGGTGGTGAGCATTCGGTGACCACGCCGCTGGGGGGAGTGACCAGCTCAACACCGTTCGGGCAGTTGGAACGCCCGATGGATATTTGCCAGACGGTGGCAGTGAATGGAGCCAGCTTCGTGGCGCGGACGACAGCCTTCGACAAAGGATTGCCGGATCTACTGGCTACCGCCATCTATAATGAGGGCTTCTCACTGGTAGATATCTGGGAATTATGCACAGCCTATTATGTGCCCAATAATAAATTCAGCAAGAGCATGCTCATGGAAACCCTGAAAGTGCTTAATTTCCCCACAGGGATTGTTCACCAATCCATACGACCAGAGTATAGTGTGGCATATCGCCAGGTGGTGGTGGGTGAGGTGGAGAAAGAAGCCATGCCTGTGCGAGCGATTGAAACGAAGTATGCGAGTGATCTAAAGCGGCGGATGGGGGTGGTGATGGCGGGGGCAGCGGGGAAGAAGATCAACTCGACGGCGACACTGTTCTGCAGGGGAGCGGTGCTTTCGGGATTATGGGCAACGCAGCGCAATGATTACCCGGTGACGGTGAAGTCGGGACACTCGGTGGCGGAAGTGATCGTTGGAAGGCGGGAAATTGGTTATACCGGGATCAGCAAGCCGGAGGTGATGCTTCTGTTGTTCAAGGAGGGGTTGGGGATTGTTCGTAGCCAGCTGGCTGAGATGGGTGAACATGATTTTGTATTTGTTAATGCGGATTTATTGCCGATAGAGACGCAGGCAAAGGTCATTTCAATGGATTTTAAGCAAATTAAAGGATGGGGAAATAAGAAGGAGTATTGGGCAATCATTGCATTGGCCAGGATGTTGAAGGAATTACCGATTTATCCGCTGGAGGCGTTCAAGGAGGCGGTGGCGGGGAGGCGTGAGTTTGCGGAGGAGAATCTGAAGGCGATCGAGGCGGGGGAGGGGATGGTGATCGGGGAAGTTGGTCAGTGATGAGATCAGTAATCAATAGATGAATGAATACTCAATTAGGGCGTATTTAGGAAAGAATTAAGGCAGATTGCTTCGACCTGCAAAGGTCGCAGGTCTCGCAATGACAGAAATTATGATAACGAGATTTTACGGTCCTTCGCAATCGAGACCATAATCGAAGGTTTCGATGTTCCAGAAATCGGATTGCGAGGTTGGATCCAGGGAGTAGCCGCACATGTCCGGACGGGCAGCAGCATATTTCAACTGTAGGAATAGGGGTACCACCGGAAGGTCTCCTGAGAAGATTCGCTGGGCTTGCCTGACGCTTGTTAGATAACTATCCTCACCGGGTAATGATTGGAGTTGTAGATTGCAAGCTGCATCGAAATCTGGGTTGCTGTAACCCGTTTCGTTCTGCCCCGCCCAGGCATTATCAGGTGAAGGGATTTGTGAGGTGCGGTACAGGTCGCAGGGAGGATTCGCGCCAGTCAGCCAGGCGAAGATACCCAGATCGAATTGACGACCGAACAATGGTCCATCCGGACCATCGGCAAACCACTGGGTGGAGGTGTAGAAATTCAAGGTAACACCGATACCGCAGGCTTGTAGGCCCTGAGCCAGGATCTGGGTATATTGTTGGCGGATGGCAGCATC
The DNA here is from genome assembly GCA_049287485.1 of Anaerolineales bacterium. Lineage (GTDB taxonomy): Bacteria > Chloroflexota > Anaerolineae > Anaerolineales > UBA4823 > FEB-25. The sequence goes on along the minus strand of JBAQFX010000120.1, from coordinate 50,133 downwards.
GGTGGTAGCCAGGGTAAAGGCGAGCGGGGTGCCATCAGGGACACCGGTGACACCTTTAGCTATACGAGGTGTGGCGGGGTCATTATCGGTATCTACCCAACCTATATCATCTAATAGAGCAGCCGCGGCAGCGGGGTCATACTGCCAGTGTACGGCTTCGGGGTTGAACAGTGGATGGTCAGGAGGCAGGTAGGTGTCGGGTACCAGGGATTTCCCGAAGAAAAACGTATCCACTACATTTTGGCGATCGAGGCACAATGCAATGGCCTGGCGCAGGCGCACGTCGCCGAATGGACCCTGACCATCGCCATCCAGGTCCCAACCAGCAAAAGCGCCAGAGTTGAGGAGAGATGCTTCAGGCTGGATATTGAAGTCCAGGTGCTCCCAAGTGGTACCCGTAGTGATGAGCGCTTGAATTTGCCCATTATTCGCATATTCCAGCAGGCTCTGGAGGGTAAGGTTTTTCATGCCTTGCTCGGTATCGACCAGATCACATTCTCCATTTTGTAGGGCTGCGAATGTGGCTTGTTCGTCTTTGCCGAAAAAGCGGAAAACCAGCTGGTCAAAGTGTGGCAAACCTTCACTGAGGCGGAAATAATAAGGATTCTTACTCAGGCGGATATATTCACCATTTTGCCACTTGTCGATCATGTAAGGTCCCCAACCCAGTGGCTTATGAGCCTCCATATCGAGAAATTCTTGTGGGGTGAGAGATTGTATCAAATGCCTGGGCAAGGGATGGGCGAAATTGGTCATATAAGCCTGGTCGAGGTAACCGGGCAGGCTTACCCACTGGGTGGTGCGCTCATCTAATGCGGTGTAGGAGGCAGTGCTCTGCACAGTTTGGTGCCCGCCTGCCCCTAATGAACCACAAGCAAATGTTGGATCATATTCAGATATACAACTGGTAGCAATTTCAAAACCAAAGACTGAATCATCGGCGGTGAGAGGCTCCCCATCCGACCAGCGGATGGTTGGCATAAGGGTGAAGGTGGCAGACATCTGGGCCATCTCGAGTGGCTCACCCTGCCAGGTGATGGCACAGTCAGACAGATTGCAACCATAAGGGCGTACCAGCTGTCCGGGCTGCAGAAGGACAACCTCGCCCGCATCGTTAACCACACGGTCGTTTTCCTTCACGGTAACTGGCTGGATGGAGGCATCACCATCGGCCAGGCTGGGCAGCTTTTCCAGGATGACCGGCTGGTAAGAGAACCCGTTAGTGTCAATGGGTCCATCATAGATGGCATCCAGGATATTGGATTGGGCAAGCATGCCGCCGGGGAAAATATCCAATGTATCTGGCTCGGCACCAGTGCAGATGGTCAGGGTGCGAGTGGTTGGTAGATTGGTGGGCTCGGGTGTAGGGGATGGGTTGAGGGCCGCATCGGCATATTCCTGGAGATACCATAAACGACTAAGGTAATCCGGGACATCCACACCAGATGCATCCACAAATTCCCGGAATTGATCATAAAAAGTCGCTTGCTCCTGATCGTACTTGCGCCATCCATCAACTGATCGGAGAGCGGGTGAGTCAAGTATGGCATTCATTAGCCTTTCACGGGTGGACGCATCAAGGCTGGAAGAAAAAGACAGGATATACAACGGCTCAATAGGCTGCGTGGTATACAGCACCTGCATGTGTTCCTTCCAATCCGCCCAGGGTGGGTTGGATGTATGGACTAATTCATCGGGCATGGATATCTGGAAGTTTTCGACTGGCATAGCATAGGTGACGGCGAAATCACACTCCTTGAGGTAGACTGCGGCAAGCTCGTTCCAGCCAGCAGGTGTGCGCTTGATCATCACCGGTTGACCCAACTCTACACCGGCTTTGTTTAATAGACCCAAAGGGAGGATGTACTCTTCAACAGGAATTTCAGGCCAGCCAGCGATATTCGGCCAGCAGGGATTCCTACCTGCCATTTGTTGGAAAACCTGCGGTGGGTCACCAGGTGTCAGGCCAGTATCATTTCGCGAGACAAACATGATGCTCTGGGGTTTCAACCCGGAGCTGATGCTGATCAAGCCTGGTTCAACCCAGCCTTGCTGAAGGCCATAAACATACGCCAGGGGACTGAGGATAGCAATATGAATCTTTCCATCGCGCATTGCTTGAAGCACTTCCATTTGCGATGATGGTCCCTGCAAGGCGACAATATTAAAACCTGAAATCGCATTGATTTCTTCTACCCAGGCCTGGATCGTCGCAAACCATTCGGGATTTGGGAAAATCGCTGGGCCTGCATCATATATGATCGAACCTTCTGGGAGTGGTGTAACTGAGGGGACCAATGTGTAGGTGGGGGATATTATCTCAGCCTGTAATTGAAAGGTCGGCTGGAAAGTAGCAGTGCTTGTCGGAAGAATAGGCACAGTGGCAGGTTGAGGGCGCAGGTTGGCGATGGCGTAATTCAAGCCAAGGACGAGGGCAATCAAGGCGATCACCCCAACAACCGTCCCAGCGAAGGTGGAAATGCGCATGCGGGTAATTTCCCTGCCCAGGCGGATGAGCACGCCGCCAGTGCGGCTTTTCATTGGCTGAATGCCATCCCAACGAGTGTGAAAAGCGTTCCGCAATTTGGATTGAATCGCTTCCAGGGAAGTAGCATATTCACGACACTCGGCGCAACCAGCCAGGTGAGACTGTAAAACCTGCTGCTCGGCTTCACTCAGCTCACCCTTGTGCATGTGCAGCAATTCTTGCGCTTGTTGATGGTCAATCGATGACATCGGTCTCTCCTATAGATTGCCTGATCAGATCATGGGCCTGTTTCAGCCTGGTATGGATGGTGCGGGTGCTGAGCTGCATGATCTCGGCAATCTGGGCAATGGGCAATTCCTGGTAATAGCGCAGGACAATTGGCAGGCGGTAGTTTGGATCCAGGCCATTGACCAGGCGAATTATTTGATCGGTGTTTTCAGCTTGAATGGTCTGCTTTTCAGGCTGAGTATCATCGCGGGGACTGTGCCTGAAAACATCAGTCAGGAACTTTTGCAACCTTTCCCTGGTGCGACGCTTGCGCAGTTTGCCCAGGCAGTTGTTGATGATGATGCGATAAAACCAGGTTCGAAAGCTAGCCTCAGCACGATAAGAAGGGATGGCACGAATGGCCTGGATGAGGGCATCTTGAGCCGCGTCATCGGCTTCAGCAGGGTCGTCCAGGATGGATAAGGCCAGCTTGAAAGCGATGGGCTGGCAGGACTTCACCAGCATTTCCATAGCTTGTGAATCCCCATTTCTGGACTTTTGGACCAGCTCAACCAGGTTTTGGTCGTTCATCTTTATGATTAGACGCGACTCAGCATGGATTAATGAGGTTTTGATAAGAATTCAAAGTCTTTCATCATAATCATACTCTTTTTTTAAGTCTACGATTTATAAAAAATATGGGTCATAATTACCCCAGCAGATGATGAATAATAGTGAGGTAAAATGGGGGCGACGTGAAAAATCGTAAACTTTAGCATGAAATAACGGTAAGTGGAGTGACAGGTTGAAGAAGTATCTGTGGGATTATGTGATTTTAATTGTAGTAGCAGGTGTAATAGTAGCATTGGACCAGTGGACCAAGTACCTGGTGCGGACGCGCATCCCATTCGCGGGGAGCTGGTCACCCTGGCCTTGGCTGGAACCCTATGTGCGTATCGTGCACTGGCAGAACACGGGGGCGGCATTCGGGATGTTCCAGGGGTTTGGGATGGTATTCACCGTGCTGGCGTTCATCGTGGCAATTGCCATCCTGTATTATTTCCCGCGCGTGCCACGCAGTGAGTGGGCCTTGCGGATAGCAATGATGATGATGATGGGTGGCGCTGTGGGAAACCTGATCGACAGGCTGACAGAAGGCACGGTAACGGATTTCGTCTCGGTGGGCACGTTTGCGGTGTTCAACGTGGCGGATGCCAGCATTTCGGTGGGGACGGCCATCCTGATCCTGGCGGTGTGGATTAGCGAGCGAAAGCAAAAGAAACTAGCCCAGGCTGAGCAGGAACAAGCTTTGAAGGCGGCTGACCCAGCTGATGCGGAGAAACCCTCGCTTGAATGATCCAACCCTGAGTTTTCGGTTCGAGGGGAGAGAGGCCATGCGCCTGGATAAATTCCTAGTGACCAGCCTGCCAGATTTCTCACGATCACAGTTACAAAAACTTATCGAAAATGGGTGCATCTGGGTGGATGGTGCAGTGGCAAGTAAAAGTGGCCAGATGATCAGCCAGGGAAGCCTGATCCAGGTGGAACTCCCACCTCCAGAGCCGAGCAGGTTGGTGCCGGAGGATATCCCATTGGATATCATCTTCGAGAATGTTGATCTTATGGTGGTGAACAAGCCAGCCGGGATGGTGGTGCACCCAGCAGCGGGGCACGAAAGCGGCACGTTGGTGCATGCGGCTCTGGCACATGCCCCAGAGATGGAGGGTATTGGGGGAGAGAAGCGTCCGGGGGTAGTGCACCGTTTAGATAAAGACACTTCTGGGATCATCCTGTTGGCAAAAAATGACCGCGCTCATCGCTGGCTGCAGGACCAATTCAGGTTGAGAAAAACGCTAAAGACTTACATCGCCCTGGTGGACGGTAAGCCACCCACACCATCGGGGCGGATCGAGGCAGCAGTGGGACGGGACACCACGCACAGGCAATTGATGGCAGTGACGGGGATCAAGAAGGGACGGGAGGCGGTAAGCGAGTATCGCACACTGGAATCTTTCAAAGAGCATACCCTGCTGGAGGTGCACCCACTGACGGGACGTACCCACCAGATTCGGGTGCATTTGAAGTTTATTGGCTGCCCAGTGGCGGGAGACAGGGTATATGGTCAAAAACATGCAACCATTGAATTACATCGACAATTCCTGCATGCTTCCAGGCTCACAATTGTTTTAGCGGGAGAAGGAAAGACGAGGAGTTTTGAAGCACCGTTGCCTCAGGAGCTGGAGCAGGTGCTGGAGGGATTGAGGAAAGAAAGGTAGATTCAATGAAGGCTGAACTTTAAACGAGAACAGGTTGCCTTTAAGGCAACTTACTATAATGTCTATACTTATTTTCAGGGCATGCCGGATCTGTGAGCGAGGTATTATTCAATCAAAGATGAAAAATAATGAATGAGGATATTCGTGACCCGGATGAAGATTGGCCTAACCACCAGAAAATCGAAGTTATCGATGGTCCATGGGTGGGGTTTACAGGTGTAATCTATTCCATCGATGTCGAGAAAAAGAAGGTAGTGGTTAAAATTAACTTTTGGGGAAGAGATACACCAGTTGAACTAACCATTAATCAAATTAGACCGGCAGATTAAGCCTATGATATGATGGTACCTTATAAGAAAATTGAAACATCGATTGCAGTTGAATAGTGCTGGTATATAAGATCAAAAAAGCAGATTGCTTCGGGTAAAGAACGCCCTCGCAATGACAAAATGAGGGCAACTTGCTTCGGGCATGAAACGCCCTCGCAATGGCGAAAGGATTGGAGGTTCTATGGACTGGATAGATATGCGTTCGGATACAGTTACACAACCAACTGAAGAGATGCGCCAGGCAATGGCAAAGGCGGAGGTTGGGGATGATGTGTATGGAGAAGACCCGACAGTGAACAAATTACAGGAGATAGCTGCCGAGAGATTGGGTAAGGAGGCTGGCTTATTCGTGCCTTCAGGCACGATGGGCAACCTGGCAGCCATCCTGGCACACTGCGGGAGAGGAGATGAAGCCATTCTGGGGAATAAAGCGCATACGTTTTTATATGAGGCGGGAGGGATCTCTGCGCTGGGTGGGGTGCATTCCTGCCAGCTACCCAACCAGGAGGATGGAACGCTCTTGCTAGAGGATATTGAAGCAGCGATCCGCTCAAAAGACGCACACCAGCCCATCTCACGGCTGGTATGCCTGGAAAATACACATAATCGGTGTGGAGGAGTGGCTCTAACCGCAGATTACACACGGTCGGTGGGTGAGCTAGCGCATGCAAGAGGATTATCCATGCACCTGGATGGGGCGCGCATCTTCAATGCCGCAGTAGCACAAGGAGTAACAGTCAAGGAATTAGCCGGCCCAGCTGACTCGGTCACCTTCTGCCTGAGCAAGGGGTTATCAGCACCGGTGGGATCGGTGATATGTGGGAGTGCTGAGTTTATCTCCAAGGCGCATCGCATCCGTAAGCAATTGGGAGGCGGTATGCGGCAGGCAGGCATCCTGGCAGCAGCGGGAATCGTGGCACTAGAAACCATGGTGGAGCGTCTGACAGAGGATCATAAACGGGCACGCTACCTGGCACAAGGTTTAGCTTTCCTCCCATGGCTGGTGATGGATCCGGGTACACCTCACACCAATATGATTTTCATGTCGTTAGCAGGTACATTCCCGACAGATGCTAAAGAGGTAGCTGCGGAACTGTCTAAACTGGACGTCAGGGTGGGTGTGGTTGGCAAGCGACGTTTCAGATTGGTCACGCATTATTGGATTGATGATGAGGCAGTAGAGAAAGCCCTCCTGGCATTTCAGGAAGTGGGCAGAAAGCTAAGTCCGGCATAAGGGTACTACGATTAACGAGGGAAATTACCCCTCATGTTATAATATTTTTGTTGGTACCCTGGGGAGGAAGAGATCGATTTGTAGTGGTATTTAAGGAGAGGCAGTCTTAACATGAGCGAATATTACTCGTTGGAACAGATTGATAGGATTGCAGAGTTTGTACGTTCAAAGTCAAATTATCGACCACGGGTGGGAATCATTCTGGGATCAGGATTAGGGGCTCTGGCGGCAAGCGTAGAATTTGCGAGCATCATTCCATATGATGAAATCTCAGAATGGCCAGTGTCGACAGTCGTTGGTCATCAAGGGCATTTGCTGGTTGGCAAGTTTGAAGAAAAAGAAGTCATCGTGATGCAAGGGCGGGTGCATTATTATGAAGGTTATAGCATGGCACAAGTCAGCCTGCCTGTGCGGGTGATGCAACGCCTAGGGGTTGAAATCTTGATTGTGACCAATGCGGCTGGGGCGGTCAACCCTGGCTATACCCCAGGGGATTTGATGCTCATCACAGATCACATCAACCTGATTGGCATGGCAGGTCTCAACCCGTTACGAGGACCCAACCTGGATGAACTTGGCACGCGCTTCCCGGATATGAGCCAGGCATATGACAAGGGTTTGATGGAACTGGCGCGTAGGGTGGCTATTGAAGAAAAAATTCAGCTACAAGAAGGGGTATATATTTGCCTGGCAGGTCCTTCATTTGAAACCCCAGCAGATTTACGTTTCTTAGGCGTCATTGGTGCCGATGCAGTTGGCATGTCGACGGTGCCGGAAGTAATCACAGCACGCCATGGGGGATTGCGGGTCTTAGGAATTTCAGGGATCAGCAATAAAGCAAACCTGGATGGAAAGACAGTCACCAAGCATAAAGAGGTATTGGAAGCTGGTAAGAAAATTGCACCCATATTAACGACGCTCATCAGGGGGGTGCTGGGCCGCCTGTAATCTCACTTTTTAACTAACACGGGAACCTGTGTTAAAGACGGGAAGAACAGACGCCGCATGGAACAAGTACTCCAATTTTTCCGGGACTACGAGATATGGATCTATATCCTATTGGGGATGCTAATATTATGGCAGATTCGAAAGTTTGCCCTGGCCTGGGAAGAGTTACGGGGTGCTTTTTTTGGATTAGAGCGGGAGGCAGCCCAGAGGCGGGTAAATTCCGCTGCTACACTGATCGTCCTGTTTATCATTATGGCTGTTGTTGAGTTTAGCCTGGTCACGTTCGTAATCCCGACAGTGCCGGGTGCTAACCCATTACCGAGCGCAACCTTGAACTTGTTGGCTACCCCAACTACCACTTTGGTGCCACCGACCCAAAATCCTAATGAGACCCCGGGAATCACTCCAACACCAGGTGAGGTACCGGCGGCAGAGGGATGTGTGCCGGGACAGGTGAACCTAACCTCACCCGTGAATGGTGACCGGATCAGTGGGAGCGTGACGGTAAGAGGTAGCGCAAATACAACGAACTTTGGGTTTTTCACACTGCAAATTGCCCACCCAGGAGATGCCATTTGGTTGCCAATCCTAGTGGGCCAGCAAGCGATCAAGAATGACATTTTAGGCACGTGGGAGACATCCACGTTAACTCCTAGCGATTACATGCTCAGGCTGGTGGTGACAGATAATGTAGGCGCTGAATTGACCCCGTGTGCCATCCAGGTGACCGTAGAGGCACCACCTTAGCGTTTTATTGGAGAAGATATGCCAGAAATCGAAATACGACCACCTACATCAGCAGATATCCCGAAATTAATCGAGATTGATCACGATTATGTCAGCGATCACGTCTGGCAGATGGAGGTACAACACGAGGAGGGACAAAAACCATCGGATTTGCGGGTAGAAATCATCTTCAGGCAATTAAAATTACCGCGGTCTGTCAGGGTGGCGTATCCACGCATGTCAGAAGAGCTTAAAAATGATTGGAAAGAGCGATCTTGCTTGCTGGTAGCAGCATTGAAAGGAGAGGTGGTTGGATATACCAGCATGATGCTCAGCATAGCTCCTTATACCAGCTGGATGACCGACCTGGTGATCATGCGCAGGTTAAGGCGGCAAGGAATTGGCAGTGCGCTGGTGTTAGCAGGACAGGATTGGGCACGTCACAAGCGGTGTTTACGAATGGTGATGGAAATGCAGCCGAAGAATTACCCCGCAATTTGCCTGGCGCAAAAACTAGGATATGACTTGTGTGGGTATAATGATCATTATTTTCCGAATCATGATATCGCTTTATTTTTTTCTAAGAGTTTGAGGTGAAGGTCAATTCGTAGATAAAAGTATTTCTATTGAGCGGTATTATTTAATGGAGAGTTCTGTAGAATCGTTGACGGTTTAATATGATTGGTGCAAGCTTAACTGGATTGATATTTATAAACCAGCTATTGACAGCTGGGATAGCCATCACAGCATTTTCATTACTTTTATATGGGCTAACGTTTAACTTACGCGATCGGGTTGCGCGGACATTTGCATTGATACTGATCTGCGTAGTGATCGTCTTCGTGGGGGATGCAATCAGTAGCGTGGTGAGCTCGGACCATATGTTACAGTTGTGGCTGCAATTTGAATGGATCGGGATCACATTTTTACCAGCCTGTTATTTTCACTTCTCTGATGCGCTATTAGCAACCACAGGCAGCCAGTTGTATGGGAGTCAAAAATGGTTCGTGCGGCTGCTTTACCTGATCAGCCTGGGGTTCCTGGCTACATTGCCATTTATGCTGCTGGTGGGACCACTCGTCCCGAATGCAAATCCTGCCCCACATTTACAGCGTACCTGGCTTACCTGGATTTTTGCGCTTTTTTTCGCGATCGCCATGATATGGTCATGGTTAAACTTCAGGCGAGCATACCAGCGGACAGTTACACCTACCAGTCGCAGGAGGATGCGCTATTTAATTACCGGAGCTTTGGCACCGGTGCTTGGCTCTTACCCATTCCTGTTGTTCGGCTCCAGTCTGGCAACCAACCACCCCCTTTTATTCTGGCTGGTGGCAGTGATGAACAACCTGTTCGTGCTGGCATTACTGGTCATCATGGCATACTCGGTGGCGTTCTTCGGGGTATCCTGGCCGGACCGAGTAGTCAAACGCAGGTTGTTTAAATGGCTTATGCGAGGCCCAGTTACAGCTTCCACCGTCCTGGCTATCACCACTTTGGTGCGCAGGTCAGGTGAATATTTCGGTTTCGAATATTCTGCGGCAGTACCCATCGTTATGGTGGGTTCATTACTGTTATTCGAATATGGAATCACCCTGGCAGCTCCGTTATGGGAGCGCTGGTCATTCAGCGGAGGTGATAAATCAAACATATTGCTTGTGCAGACCTTGAATGAACGCCTACTCACCACGGGAGATGTGCGCCAGTTCCTCGAGTCGGTATTGGCGGCGGTATGCGATCGGGTCCAGGCGTCTAAGGCCTTTATCTTCGCATTGGAAGCCGGAGATCTTGAGATGATGGTGAATATTGGGGAAATTCCACCCATCACAGAAATGTCGGATGGCTTAGATCAGGTGGAAAAACAAAATGGAAATGGAAATGGTTTCTTTACGTGGAACAATTACTGGCTGGTTCCACTTCATAGCCAGAATAGTGATGAGAGAGCGCTGCTAGGAATATTAGGTATTACAAGAAATGCCGAGAATGAATTAGGTGAGGAACAAAAAGAGGCGGTTTTAATCCTGGCTGAGCGAGCAGCGACTGCTTTGGAGGATCATGCGCAGCAGCAGGAGATATTCAACTCAATCGAGGATTTAAGCCCGCAGATAGATATGATCCAGCGCTTACGAGCCGCATCCAGGTATGATGGCGCGAATGTACTCACTGCAACAGATATCCCATTGGAACCAACCAACCTATCACGCTGGGTTAAGGAAGCATTGACACATTACTGGGGAGGGCCGCGACTGACCGATAGCCCGTTGTTGGGTTTAAAAGTAGTTCAAGAAACCCTGAAAGAACACCAGGGTAATCCTGCTAATGCATTACGAGCAATCTTAAAACAGGCGGTTGAACAAGTCCGCCCGGAAGGTGAGCGAAGATTTACCGGAGAGTGGATCCTGTATAACATTTTGGAGATGAAATTCATGGAGGGTAAGAAAGTCCGTGAGATAGCAACGCGATTATCCATGTCGGAAGCAGATCTATATCGGAAGCAAAGAGTGGCGGTTGAAGCTGTTGCCAGTGCGATCCAAGATATGGAACAAAAAGCCAGGACAGAGGCAAAAATCGAATAGATAGTAAAATAAGATTAGTATTAAAGCTAAGGAGGGTTTAATGGTAACAAGACAATCTAATAGCTCGGAAGCCCCAGAGATTGATGAAGCCTGGTGGACAGCGTTATTAGCTGAAGAAGAGAAGTACGATCATCTAAGGGTTACGGAGTCTACTAAAATCGGGGAATTCGATGAACAGGGGCTGCAAGGGATTAAAAAGGGAATAAAGACCAGCGAAATCGACTGGGAGATGGTGAGAGTGCTATTTGAATCTGACCAGGTGATCCCGCTGGAGATAACCGGTTTTAATCGAGGGGGATTGCTGGTAGCTGGTAGTGGTCTGCATGGCTTTGTTCCTATCTCACACCTTTTAGAGATCGATTGCCTGACCGGTGATGATGATAAAGAGAGCACTTTATCCAGTTATGTAGGCCGGACGGTGGCATTTAAAGTCATTGAATGCGATCCAGAGCGCGGACGGGTGGTATTCTCTGAGAGGGCAGCGCTGGCAGAATCTGGAAAAAGAAACATGCTGTTCGACGAAATTTACCCAGGCAAGCGTGTGTGCGGCGTTGTAACCAATATCACGGAATTTGGCGTTTTTGTTGATCTGGGCGGAGTGGAAGGATTGATCCATGTCTCTGAGCTTTCGTGGGGTAGGGTGCGCCATCCTATGGAGGTGGTGAAAGTAGGTGAAACGGTGCAAGCCCATGTAATCCAGGTAGATCAAGAACGAGCCCGGATCGCCCTGTCCTTGAAGCGCTTGATCCCAAACCCATGGGAGACAGCAGAGGAACGATATCTACCGGGACAGGTGGTGAACGCTGTAATCACAAGTGTTGTCCCATTTGGTGCATTTGCCCGCCTGGAAGAAGGATTGGATGGGTTAATCCATTCGTCAGAATTTATTACAAATGAGAGTCGGGATGGATCAGATGAAGGACTGTATGAAGGGCAAGAAGTCCAAGTAAAGATATTAAATGTTAATGCCGCGCGTCAAAGGCTTGGTTTGAGCATGAATCTGAGTAAGTAGCATTGATCATTATTTCTTATCAATTGATTTTTTTTAGGCTTTTTGAGGTATGAATAAAACCTGGTGGTGGGTAACTGCATTTATTGTCGTGGGGGTATTATTAGGAGCGGGGATCATATTTCTAGTTACGCGTCCGCCGAGGGGTGAACCGATTGTATTATTACCAGCTCCAACACCAGCACCAATCCAGGTTTATGTTCGCGGGAGTGTCAACCAACCCGGGTTATATTCCTTACCACCAGACAGCCGGGTGAACGATGCAATCCAGGCAGCAGGTGGATTTAGCGAGCAGGCAGATACTGGCTCACTCAACCTGGCTGAAATGCTCGAGGATGGGGAGCAGCTGGATGTACCTGCCTTGCCATCTCTCACTATGGTCGATCGTGAACCAGGGCTAATCACGGTTTTACCGACACCAGTGCTGACCTCTTTCCCAACAATCGTCAATATCAATAAGGCTACGATCGAAGAGCTGGATACCCTGCCGGAAATTGGACCAAAAACTGCCCAGGCGATCATCGACTACCGAAATGCGAATGGACCATTTTCCAGCATTGAGGATATCCTGGACGTAAAAGGTATAGGGCCGGTGACTTTCGAAAAAATCAAGGATTTGATCACAGTTGGATCCTCGCCATAACTTGCCGACGAATAATTAATTTCAGTCTTAATAACGCATTTCGATTCTTGACTTTGCTTGTAATTTACCTAGCCTGATTGACGAAAGAAGTCGATAAGGTTATATTTACCGTTACTAATATGACAACCGGAATGATTTTTGATATCAAGCGTTATGCAATCCATGATGGTCCAGGGATTCGAACGGCGGTATTCATGAAAGGTTGCCCACTCGAATGCTGGTGGTGCCATAACCCGGAGGGTCAGCGGGCAGAGGCTCAATTAATCTTCCGATCCAACCGATGTAAAGCATCTAAAGCCTGTCTCGTTGCGTGCCCACAAGATGCAATCATCTGGCAGGGGAAGTCGATCACCCATTGGGAGCTGTGTGACGATTGTGGGAAGTGCGCAGAGGTATGCTTTGCAGGGGCACGGGAGATTATCGGGAGGGAAGTGACGGTTAACCAGCTAATGGCTGAAATTGAGAGAGATATCCCATTCTACGAACAATCAGGTGGGGGGGTGACCTTTACAGGTGGTGAACCCGTACAACAATCGGAATTCCTGGCTGAAGCCCTAATCGCATGCAAGGAAAAACAAATCCACACCATTGTGGATACATGCGGGTATAGCTCATGGGAAAATTATCAAGCGATTCTGCCGTTGGTGGACCTTTTCTTGTATGATGTGAAACTGATGAATAGTGAAAAGCATATAAAATATACTTCCGTTCCCAATAAACAGATTTTGGATAACCTGAAAAAGCTTTCTGGTGAGGGTGTAGACATCATTGTGCGTGTTCCGCTCATTCCTGGGATTAACGATGGTGAGGAGAATCTCGAAATGTGTGGGTTATTCTTGAAGCGCTTGCCAAAGCTCATGGGGATTGAGTTTATACCATATCATGAGATCGGAGTGGCAAAATATCAAGCCCTGGGAATGACTTATAAGTTGGAGAAGATCATTACACCAACGGAAGGGGAAATATCCAAGGCAGAGAATCTGTTCACAAGCTATGACTTGCCGGTGATTAAGCATCCATCTGGGAGGACTGTATGAGCATGACCGCACGGGTAAAAAGACTTCACCAGCAAAGCCTGGAAGCAATCGAGACAATCTCAGCTGAACGTGCAGGACTGTTAACGGATTTTTGGTCACAGGAAGCAGGCTTGGTTTCAGCTCCGGTGCGCAGGGCTTTAGCTTTCAAGTATATGATGGAACACAAAGCAATAAGCATAAGTAATGAAGAGCTGATCGTGGGTGAGAAAGGACCAGCACCCAAAAATGCGCCCACTTTCCCAGAATTATGTTGTCATAACCTGGATGATCTGGATATCCTGAATAACCGGGAGAAGACCTCATTCAAGGTCAGTGCAGGGACGAGGCAAATCTACAAAGATCGGATTATCCCTTTTTGGAAGGGAAAATCGATGAGGGAGCTGATTTTCAAAGAGATGACCGATGAGTGGAAGGCTGCTTATCAGTCAGGGATCTTCACGGAATTCATGGAGCAACGTGCACCAGGGCATACGGTGCTGGATGATAAGATTTATAAAAAAGGGATGCTAGATTTTAGCTCAGAAATCCAGGCAAGCCTGGCCGGGTTGGATTATTTACACGACCCACAGGCTTACGAGAAGCAGGAAGAATTACGCGCCATGAATATCGCAGCCAGCGCAATCATACGTTATGCGGAACGGCATGCAGAGAAGGCTTTAGAACTGGCAGGGATGGAGCAGAATGAGCAGCGTAAAGATGAGCTGATGAAGATCGCAGAGGTTTGCCAGCATGTGCCAGCCTTTGCACCAAGAAATTTCTGGGAAGCGCTGCAATATTACTGGTTCGTCCATCTGGGGGTGACGATTGAGCTGAATACCTGGGACGCATTCTCACCGGGGCGCCTGGACCAGCATTTATTGCCTTTTTACCAGAAAGGGCTGGAAGAAGGAAATCTGACACGAGAAAGTGCGGAGGAACTGTTGCAATGTTTTTGGATCAAGTTTAATAACCAACCTGCACCACCCAAAGTTGGTGTAACCGCCGAAGAAAGCGGTACATATACCGATTTTGCACAGATTAACCTGGGAGGAGTGCGTCCAGATGGCTCGGATGGGGTGAACGAAGTCACCTTCCTGTTATTGGATGTGATCCAGGAGATGCAATTATTACAACCTTCTGCTTCCATCCAGGTCAGCAAAAAGAACCCGGACCGGTTCATCAAGCGGGCAACTGAGATCATCCGGACGGGTTTCGGGCAACCCTCGGTGTTCAATGCAGACCTGATTGGGGAAGAACTGGTGCGGATGGGGAAGACTATCTTGGATGCACGGGGGGGAGGATCCAGCGGATGTGTGGAGGTGGGAGCGTTTGGTAAAGAAAACTATAACCTGACGGGTTATTTCAATTTACCCAAGGTATTGGAGATCACTTTACATAATGGGATCGACCCCCGCAGTGGAAAGCACATCGGGATCTCGACGGGGGATCCAGATGGGTTTCAAACCATGGAGGAACTTTACCAGGCGTTTGAAAAACAGGTCAACTATTTTGTGGATATTAAAGTTAGAGGAAATAATGTCATCGAACGTCTCTATGCCTGTTACATGCCTTGCCCGTTCCTCTCGCTTTTAGTGGACGATTGCATCAGTAATGGCAAAGATTACCATGATGGTGGTGCCCGTTATAACACAACCTATATCCAGGGGGTTGGTTTGGGCACTATGACAGATGCTTTGACCAGTCTGAAATATCATATTTTTGATCAAAAGACCCTGTTAATGGATGAGTTTATCGAGATCCTTGATGCGAATTATGATGGACACGAGCAGTTCCGACAAAAACTACTCAATCGAACTCCAAAGTATGGAAATGATGATGACCAGGCAGATGAGGTGATGCAGCGAATTTTTGAGATTTACTTCAGTGCTGTGGATGGACGTCGAAATACAAAGGGTGGTGAGTATCACATCAACCTGTTACCCACAACGGTACATATCTACTTCGGATCTGTGACTGGAGCAACCCCCGATGGCCGACTGGCGGCAACGCCACTTTCAGAGGGAGTATCGCCAGTGCAGGGAGCGGACCATAAGGGACCAACCGCGGTACTCCGCTCCGTGGCTAAAATGGACCACGTGCGGACGGGTGGCACGCTGCTCAATCAAAAGTTCACTCCACAGGTGCTGAGCAGTGATGATGGTTTGGATAAGCTGGTGCAACTCATCCGGACTTATTTCCGGTTAGACGGACACCACATACAATTTAATGTGGTAGATGCAGCGACTCTGCGGCAGGCACAGCAACACCCTGAACAATACCGAAGCTTAATCGTAAGAGTGGCTGGATACAGCGATTATTTTTGTGATTTAAGTAAGACCTTGCAGGATGAAATCATTGCCCGAACGGAACACGAGGCATTTTAAAGCTTGGGCAACACAATCGTCTTTTGGGATTGATATTTCCCCTTTTTATCTGCATAGGAAGTTTCGCACTCTTCATCTGCAACAAAGAACAAGACCTGGGCAATGCCTTCGTTGGCATAAATCCTGGCGGGTAGTGGGCCAGTATTGGATATCTCCAGGGTGACGTACCCCTCCCATTCTGGCTCGAAGGGGGTCACATTTACGACAATGCCACAACGGGCATACGTAGATTTACCCAAGCAGATGGTGAGCACCTGGCGTGGAATACGGAAATACTCTACAGAACGCCCAAGAGCAAATGAGTTGGGGGGAATCACACATATATCACCTTTGTAATCGATCATGGAACGGGTATCAAAATGCTTTGGATCAACTATAGCAGAATTCACACTGGTAAAGACCTTAAATTCATCCGCCACACGCATATCATAACCATAGGAGGATACTCCATAGGATATGACACCTTCACGCACCTGGTTATCAGCAAATGGCTCAATCATGCCCATTTCAGTGGCCATTTTACGAATCCAATGATCTGATTTCAGCCCCATAACATGCTCCTTATCTTAGCTTGGTGAGAATAAATCGCTCGACGAGACTTGATTAGAATAATGGTTATCTACTCGATGAAACGCTGCCTAGCGCAATTACCAGCCACTGGCTTTGAAAATTACCTGTAAAAAGCGCTGCCTTTCCTCAGGGGTCATTAATCGAGGACGGGCGAAATCGATGAAGTGAATGGTAATCAGCTCAGTGCTGATATATTGTCCATCATAAAAAACATGGCGGTCAATGAAAGCATCGTCACAGGCATTATTGACACAATAATGATACTGGTCGAAGAATAAGTTCCCCAGACCATAATGGATGAATGTACCATCTTCAAAGGCAAAGCCGTGAGCCTGATGAGCCTGGCTGCCGCTCACAATCGTCGCTCCAGCAGCTGCTACCAATCCAAAGTCGTTCGCCAGGATAGGCTCCGTAGTATAAGTGTAGTATTCACGGTGTTGGAAGGTGAAAATCACCTGATAGCCTTCATCCTTAAGGGCAGGGATTTCGGAGCTAATCCAATTAAAATCGCACTGGGCGGCTCCAGGATGCTCATCTGTGGCGATGGCATCACAAGGAATTTCGTTCTTTACCTGACAACCGACATTGCAACCCATAAAGGCAATGCGGTTGCCATTGTTTTCTAACTTGACGGGCTGACGAGCTTCTTCAGCATTGGCTCCACCACCGTAATATGGCCAACCAAGGTCCTTGTACATTTGAAGGGTGTATAAAGTTGCATCAGCGCCATAATCCATGAAGTGGTCTCCAGTCAGCTCGACGATATCCGTACCAACGGCCTTGAGAAGGTCAATATACCGCGGGCTGGAACAAAAAACCAGATTGTCCATGGTGGGGGTGGGAAACGGACAATCAGGTGAAAAGGGAATTTCGTTGCTGATATGGGTGATATCAGCCTGTGCCAGGAGTGAGCCAATATCCAGGGCGGGATAGGTAATGCCTTCCTGCTCCATGGTGAAAGCAGTTGCACGCACCATGGCAGTGACCCCAGTCATGGCAACTGTGGTCAGTTTGGCAGGGTTGCGGTTGCTAGCGGGGAGGCTCAAAATATCTGGCCGTATGAAATCATTACCCATCCAGGTAAATGGGATGGTGAGTTCATATTTTAAAGGGTCGAAATCCTTGCGAACCGGTGACTGCCCATCGATGGTCAAGACTTTCCAGTGCGGCTCAAGCTGCTCAAAAGGGACAATTGCCCAGGATGGCTGATTATTCCAGGCATAGTCAATTAGCTGATCAGCGGGTAAGACTTGCACTGCCTGTGAGGCAGATTCTCCCCAGTAAACAGTAAGCAGCTCAAGTGTATTTTCATCCATAAGCAGGGGAGATGCCACCAATGGAGCGCTCGTTTCCCCAGCCCAGGCAAGGCGAAGCTGATCGGAAGTAACCCCATCCCTAATGGTAGGGAAGGGTGCTACCAGGGCATAGATCCAAAGGCTATCAGGATATCCTTGCTGGTCATTGATGGCTAAAGTGATAGTAGCGTCTTCTTGGGAGGCTGCCAGACTCATCCCTGCAGGAAGGATAATGGATGTACGCATCTTTACAGGGAGGTAAGGCGGAAGCCATACTATAATCGGAAGGTGAGTTGGCGAAGGGGAGGGTTCGGCTTGAGAGGTTTTGGTCGGTAAGGATGGGTGGATCGGGGAAGTTTCGGTTAGTGGAAGGGTTGTTTGGGATGGGGCGGATATTGTAGCGGTGGAAGGTGCCACCTGGATACATCCGACCATGAGGAAGGTGAAGGTAAATATCAGTAATAGACACACATTGGCTCTTATCAGCTTGCGAAAAGAGCCCCGGGAAAACCCCACCAACCGGCGGGTCATTGGTTATAAACCTCTTTCATGCAAGGCTGTATGGATGCGAGTTTCAATCTCTTTCGCGTGCTTCTCAATCCCAAGGAACTCACTTAAGAATGGATTGGCCAGATTGGGGGATAAATCCTTGATATTAATATGAATGTTATAACTCGCTCCGATAATCGCAGCCGTGGCAAGAGCCGCGCCCGTGGCGGCATCGCTCAGAGCGGAACTATTTCCTAAGCGAACGACTTGTTCTGCCAATTCGAGCACCTGTAAGGACTTACGAGCAATCCCCATGGGTGCCTGGGTGGCAAGTATAATAGCCTGTTCTATGGATTTCTGGCGAATCTCCTGTTGCTCATGAGTATCTTTGGGTAATTTATAAGCTGCCAACACGCTCTCAAATGCGGCTGAGTCGAGCTGGATGGAATGTGTCAGGTCGCTGCGAAGAGCCTCGGCCTGAGTAAGGATAGCCTGCATTTCGGGTTCAACTGCTGCGTATTTCTTCTTGCCAATGGTCAAGCGTGCGACCATGGATAACAGACTGGCTGCGGCAGCCGCAGAATAAGCCGCAGCAGAACCACCACCAGGTGTAGCATTGCCTGAGGCTAAGGCATCCAGGAACTCAGTCCCAAAAGCAGGTTGTTCTGCAGATGACTCTTCTGGAGGTTGGAGCATGGAATATAATTTTTGCTCCAAGATTTGCTCAGGCTTAAATTGGTCCAACTGGAGGTACCACACGACAGCATCTACCAGGGCAGCTTGAGGGACCAAACCCACTAGCTCTGCATGATGTATCATCACTCCATAACGTGCAGCTTCCCGGCGGATTGCCTCTACCACTAATGCCACCGGGGTTTTATGATAATTAGTCAGATTCATTGAGATCTGGACATGGCCATCCACCAACATGCCCAAGGCTTTAACAAAACGCAACCCTCCGGATGAAAAGCGAATGGTCTTGGCGATTTTTTCAGCAATGGATAAATCGTCAGTGGTCAGATATACGTTGTAGGCGATTAATGGGTGGCGAGCACCGATCACCGTTGCTCCGGCCGTCCCAACCCGGTTGGGTCCAAAGTCGGGGTCCCTGTCAGGGTTGGTCCCCATTTCCTTTTTCAGGGCTTCATACTGCCCGCGTCGCAGGTTTTCCAGATTGGTGCGTTCAGGACGGGTGGCGGCTTCTTCGTATAAATAGACCGGGAGATTCAATTCTTGCCCAACCCGCTGTGCCAAATGACGCGCTACCTGGACACATTCTTGCATCGTAAGCCCAGAGATTGGTACGAAAGGAACCACATCGGTAGCACCTATGCGAGGGTGCTCGCCGGTGTGATGATCCAGGTCGATCAGTTCAGCTGCTCTGGCAATGGAGCGAAAAGCGGCCTCTTCCACGGCATCAGGTGGACCGACGAAGGTCAGAACGGTTCGGTTATGATCCATATCGGAATGACGATCCAGTAATGTAACGCCAGCTACAGAGGTGATCGAGCTCATAATAGCTTCGATAACATCTGGACGGCGGGCTTCTGAGTAATTGGGAATACATTCGAGTACAGGTTTTATCATGGGAGACCTCGGAAAGGTTGATGATGATAATTATACTCTTGACGTTCAGGGAGATGAGCAAACACTTCCTATGTCAGTTCTCACAAGAATAGGGTTGGTTGACTTGAAATGTCCTTCACGGTAGAATGAAAGAATAGATTCCATGCCTCGTAAACGGTTAATTGAGTTTTCATTCATATTATTGGTGTTCATTATTACCCTTGCTTGTCGCCAATCGGCCCAACCGTTGGCAATCCCTACAATACTCTACAACCCAATCACTCCAGCAGTGATCCAACCGACTGAGCCTGAGCCAACGAAAGCTACTATGCTGCCCATGGTGAGAAAAGCGGGTGATGCTACAATCGCATCCCCAACGCCTGATGTTCCCCGAGAGTTACCAGAGATTCGGATCGAAGATGACCAATATATCGTACAGGCAGGAGATTCGTTGGGGAGCATCGCGACTAGATACAATATCACTGTACAGATGATAATCGATGCAAACCAGATAACCAATCCCGACCTGGTGGAGGTGGGGGAGGAATTGATTATTCCAGCCCCTATTCCAGGAGAAAGGGGATCTGATTTTAAAATCATTCCTGATTCAGAGCTGGTGTATGGTCCATATGCCCAGAACTTCGTGGTGAAGGATTTTACGAGCCGATATGACAGCTATTTGAACCGTTACAGTGAAGAAGTAGAAGGAAAGACATTGACGGGTCCTGAAATCGTACAGATGGTGGCTCAGGATTATTCAGTAAATCCTAGATTGTTGTTAGCTGTATTGGAATATCAAAGTGGCTGGGTCACCAAGGCAAATCCGAGTCAGGATGCTCGAGATTTCCCGATTGGGAATAAGGACAGCTGGAGGAAAGGGCTATACCTGCAACTGGCATGGGCTGCTGACAACCTGAACCGCGGATATTACTTATGGCGAGTGGATGGGATTGCGGGGTGGTTATTAAGTAATGGTGAGATCATCCCAATCGACCCATCGATTAATGCGGGAACAGCGGGTGTGCAGCAATTATTTGCCCTATTATATAACCGACAAGGCTGGGATAAAGCTGTGTCGCCGGATGGATTGTTTGCCACTTTTAGTGGGTTCTTTGGACACCCCTTTGATTATGGATTCGAGCCATTGATACCTGATAATCTGGAACAGCCTGCCATGCAATTGCCTTTTGAACCCGGAGTGGATTGGGCTTTCACCGGGGGTCCGCATGGTGGCTGGGGAAGTTGATCAGCATGGGCAGCCCTGGATTTTGCGCCAGGAGCGAATGGACTGGGTTGTGTGCAAAGCGATCTATGGGTGGTGGCAGTTGCTGATGGCATGATTATCCGAGCAGACCAGGGCAGAGTGATCCAGGATTTGGATGGAGATGGTAATGAGGGAACCGGATGGGTGGTACTCTATATGCATATTGAAGGGCGTGACAGGGTACAAGCCGGGGAGTATCTCAAAGCTGGAGATAGGATCGGGCACCCGTCCTGTGAGGGGGGATATTCAACGGGCACGCATTTCCATTTAGCTAGGCGGTATAATGGTGAATGGATTCCAGCCGACCAAACGACAGGCAATAATGGAATACCGTTTAATTTGGAGGGTTGGATTTCCAGCGGTGATGGCATCGAATACGATGGGTTTTTAGAGCGTGATGGAGAAACGATCGAAGCCTGGGAAGGCTTTTACCCTGCGAACACAATCCACCGGTAACCATAAACGTCCGAAGAGAATGAATCGGGCGGTAATCAGTGCTTTGGTGGTCGCTTTTGTTAGTTTGTCTTGTGCAATCGGCGTATTAGACCAGAACGACCCACTCTTCCGCGCGCCAAACAGCATGGGAGAATGGACGTCTACCCCATCCTTAGACTTCCCGACTGACAGGGCAATTCCAACCGAGACCGCTGATCCACCCCTTATAGAAATCCGTCCAGAAAATACTGCAATCACTACTCCCATCTCTGTGCCAGTGGATACGGCACCATTGCTTTATTACACCCAGGCGGGGGACACATTGCCTGTGGTGGCTATCCGGTTTGGGGTAAACATTGATGATATCAACTCGCCCACAGGATCAATTCCGAAAGCGGGTTTATTAACGCCGAATACATTATTGATCATTCCGCATATGCTGGTAAATACCACCAGCCCGGTCAAGATCATACCGGATAGTGAGCTGGTTTATTCGCCATCCGCTGTTGATTTTGACGTTGCGGATTATATTAATAAAGCTGGCGGATATTTGAGTCGATATAAGGAATGGTTGGGTAGTACGCAATGGACATCAGGTGCTGAGATCATACAGCGGATTGCCACGGAAAACTCAATCAATCCCAGGTTATTGCTAGCATTGGTAGAATACCAGGGAGGCTGGGTCTATGGAGAACCTTCCAATGCAAAACAAGAGGATTACCCACTGGGTAAGGTGGAATTATCGTTAAAGGGGTTATATTCCCAACTCGCCTGGGCGGTAAACCAATTATCTATCGGATACTATGGCTGGCGGGAAGGGTGGGTGACAGATATCCAATTTTCAGACGGAATTTCAGCACGATTGGCACCCGATTTGAATAGTGGAACGGTGGCAATCCAATATTATTTTGCACAAATATATGAAACTCCAGGATGGTTAGGGGCGATTGATGCAACGGCGGGCTTACCTGCCCTTTATGAGCGTATGTTCGGAAATCCCTGGATCAGAGCAATGGAAGTTGAGCCACTGTACCCACCCAAATTAAGCCAGCCTGAAATGATCCTACCTTTTTTAGTTGGTCAGGTATGGAGTTATACTGGCGGACCACACGGAGCATGGGAAAGAGATGGTGCACGTGCAGCGATTGACTTTGCACCTGGGAGCACAGAATCGGGATGTGTTAAATCCGATGCCTGGGTGGTTGCATCAGCGCCGGGATTAATCATTCGGGCAGGTAATGGGGCGATCATGGAGGATTTGGATGGCGATGGTAACGAGCAAACTGGTTGGGATATCCTATATATGCACGTCAATGATTTACGAGTTAAAGCAGGCGATTGGGTTGAGACCAGTGATCTTTTAGGTCATCCTTCTTGTGAAGGTGGAATTGCTACAGGAACCCATGTGCATTTTGCACGAAAATATAACGGAGAGTGGATCTCTGCCGATGGACCATTACCCATGGTCTTGAGTGGATGGACGGTGCATGCTGGAATTGCGCCATATGAGGGCACTATGACCAATGGTGATAAAATGATCACTTCCAGTATTTATGGTTCAAGTGAGTCCTTGATCATACGGACCAAGGATAATCCATGAGGGTGGTTTTCATAGTGGCAAGCTGATGGATTTTTAGGATTTTTTGAGAGAATGAAAAAGCTTTTTCAATGCATTCTAATACCGATCATCTTGATGATGATGCTGAGCGGGTGTGGAGAGGCACTGGGGCAGAATCAAATCCCTCAACAAAATGGGTCACCAACGAATACTCCGACTCAGAATTTTGTGATCGGTCAACCGAATGTTACCACGACGCCTTTACCCACGCGCCCACCATATTCGCCAGGTGAGCTGGTGGATTATGTTGCCCAGACCGGGGATTCTTTAGCTGGTATTGCCAGCCATTTTAATACGAGTGTGGAAGAAATTTTAGCCGCGAACAGCTTTATACCTGCGGATGCATCAACAATGCCTCCCGGTATGCCTATGAAAATCCCCATCTATTACCAGCCTTTTTGGGGTTCTCAAGTTGAGATTATACCGGACAGCTTGTTTATCAATGGACCAGCTCAAGTGGGTTTTGATACAGCGAAATTTGTAATGGAGCATCCCGGATGGTTGAATGATTTTACTGAATACGCATTCGGAGGAAACCGAACAGGAGCAGAGATTATTGATTATGTGGCATTGAATTATAGCGTCAGTCCACGGTTGTTACTTACCCTATTGGAGTATCAGGATGGAGCTTTATCTTTGCCAAGCCTGGCGGAAGAATCGCGTCAATATCCACTGGGGTACCGTGACTGGCAGCATGAAGGTTTATATATGCAGCTGGTATGGGCAGCCAATTTGCTTAACAACGCGTATTATAGCTGGAGGAATGGAGAGCTGGTTGAATTTGAGCACCTTGATGGAACTTTGGAACGTATTGACCCGTGGCAAAACGCAGCGACAGTAGCTTTGCAATATTATTTCTCCAGACTGGTTGATGGTGACCAATATGCACGGGCAGTAGCACACGATGGATTTGCACTTTCATACATGAACCTGTTTGGAGATCCGTGGCAGAATGATAACCCGCACATCCCCGGGAGCTTGGTCCAGCCAGACTTAACCTTGCCATTCCTACCAGGATTTACCTGGGCATATACTGGTGGACCACATACAGGTTTTGGAGAGGGAGAACCATCGGCTGCAATTGATTTTGCTCCGGGAGCGACAAGCAGTGGATGTGTGCCGACGGATGAATGGGTTACGGCAGTCGCACCTGGAATTGTAGCCCGGTCAGGCACAGCTACAGTGGTGTTAGATCTGGATGGAGATGGAGATGAGCGGACAGGATGGACGATATTCTACTTCCATATCGGAACGAAAGACCGGGCACCGTTGGGCAAAGTCTTACAGACGGGTGAACCAATCGGGCATCCATCCTGTGAAGGAGGAGAGACAACGGGGACGCATGTGCATATTGCTCGGAAATACAATGGTGAATGGATGCCAGCGGATGGGATCGTCGCATATAATCTTGGTGGGTGGGTAGTACATAAAGGTCTTGTGCCATATGAAGGCACACTTACCAGAGGTGGTCGGACGATCATTGCTTCGACTTACTCTGATGCAACCAGCCAAATTAATGCCGATAAGTGATTTTTAAACTTCGGGGCACCTAATTAATATTGTAATGTTTTGAATAGTGTCATAATCTAACATGTAAATGATGGCAGCGACCTCCCTAAGATATTTAATCACAGGACAACTCAAACGAGATTTTGCGCTTATCCCCAATGGGAAAGCACTGGTTGATGTTCTTGGTGGAAATGTTGTTTATGCAGCAGCTGGTTTTGGCGTATGGGAGCCTGCAGCGCTGGCTGGATTGATCGCACGTGTTGGAGAAGATTATCCACATGAATGGTTAGAGGAGATCAAGCAACGCGGTTTTGATATCCGAGGTATTCGGATCTTACCTGAAGCCATAGATTTACGATCTTTTTATGTATATGTAGATATGTATACTCGATTAACTGAAGATCCCGCGGCACATTTCACGCGACTGCAACAACCATTTCCAAAGGCATTACTAAATTTCTCAAAACAAACCAATAGTTTTGACAGCCGTACTCGATTGAATGCAACTTCATTAAGACAATCGGATATCCCTGAGGATTACCTGGATGCAACCGTAGCACATCTATGCCCGATTGATTACCTTACCCATACCTTATTACCCGCGGTGTTACGCCAGAATGGGTTTACTACAGTCACCCTCGACCCATCGGTCGGTTCGATGTCTCCCACATTTTGGGATGATATTCCTGCTCTGGTCACTGGTTTAACTGCATTTTTTCCTAATGAAGAAGAGATGCGTATGCTTTTTCATGGACGAAGCACAGACATATGGCAGATGATGGAAGCGGTAGCGAATTACGGTTGTGAGATCGTTGTGGTAAAGCGTGGAGAACGAGGTCAATATTTATATGATCGAGTCACCAAAGAAAAATGGGAGATCCCGGCATACCCTGCGAAGGTTGTCGACCCAACGGGGGCAGGTGATGCATATTGCGGTGGTTTTTTGGCAGGATATCGGTTAACCTATAATTCTCTTCAAGCCGCATTATATGGGAGTATTTCAGCCTCTTTAGCTATTGAAGGAAGTGGTGCATTTTATGCCATGGATGCGCTTCCAGGATTAGCTGATGCGAGACTGGAGGCACTAAAAGAAGGCGTACGAAAGGTTTGAGTTGAACATAAATCATGCGCTGATTGAGCGAATTTTAGAACTAGCCATACGGATACAACAAATACCAGCACCAACATTTGGTGAAGGACCTCGCGCTGAATTCATCCAAAAATGTTTTGAGGTTTGGGGTGCGAAAGAAGTCAGTATTGATGAAGTTGGAAATGTATACACCCACATTCGTGGTGAGAGGGAGAAAGCGATTATTGTTGTATCAGCACATCTTGATACGGTTTTCCCTCAAGACACTGAATTAACCAGCTCTCGTAACCAAGAAAAAATTACTGGACCCGGAATCGGTGATAATTCTCTGGGACTGGCAGGATTATTTGGACTATATTCGGTTTTTAACAAGGATATGTTCAAGCAAAGTAAAAAACCAGGTAAAAATGGCGATCTTTGGCTGGTTGCAAATGTGGGTGAGGAAGGATTGGGGGATTTGAAAGGAATGAAAGCCGTGGTAGATCGCTTTGGGCATCAACCCGTGGCATATATCGTCCTGGAAGGTATGGCATTGGGGCAAATCTATCACCGTGGATTAGGTGTGCGACGATATCGAATCAGGGTAAATACCAAGGGAGGGCATTCTTGGGTAGATTATGGCAGCCCATCTGCAATCCATGAGCTGGCTGATCTGGTGGTACAAATCAAGGAAATTCCTATTCCTATTGACCCCAGGTCTTCCTTGAATGTGGGAATGATCAACGGTGGCACTTCAGTGAATACCATCGCTGCGCAGGCAAGTCTTGAACTTGATTTGCGCTCAGAAAGCAGTCATGTCTTGAATAGCATGATAGAACGGGTGGAAAGGCTGGTTCAAAAAGCAGATCGGAAAGGTGGGCAGGCGATCAGGGTGAGCGCGGAAGTAATCGGGAACCGCCCCGCGGGAGAAATCCCGGCTTATCACCCATTGGTAAATGCAGCTATGAATTGCTACGCAAGTCATGGAATCAAAGCGAAATTAAATATTGGCTCAACCGATGCTAACGAACCGCTCAGTCGAGGATTTCCTGCCATCTGTGTCGGCTTGACCACAGGCAGTGGGTCACATACGACTGGTGAATATATAGATACACGACCGGTAGCCCTTGGGATGAAGATTTTAGTAGATCTTATCAACACCATATTTCAGATGGGCTAGCGATCAAATGTTCAATGGTTTTCTCAAGCTAAACGCATACGGACATCCAGGGCTGCTGCACCTTGCGAGTCGGGGAATACGCGCAAGGGATTAATTTCTATCTCAGCCAATTGGGGAAAATCAGCCGAGAGCTGACCGAGAAGCATAATTGCGTCGATGACTGATTGGCGATCAGCAGGAGGCAGATTGCGGAATCCGCGTAACCGACGACCTGCCCAAGTATTTTGCAACATCCATTCAGCATCCTGAAGGGTGAGAGGCGTCAAAGAAAAGGTGACATCTTTCAAGCCCTCAACCTCCACACCACCTGATCCAAACATCACCAGTGGACCGAACTGAGCATCTTGAATTGCACCCAGGATCACTTCTTGCCCTGCAGGAAGCATGCGCTGAACATAAACACCCTGAATATCGGCAAGAGGAAATGCTGAATGTGTATTTGAAATAATTTTAGTAAATCCTATTTCGACTGCCTGAGCGTCAACCAGGTTTAGCATGACCCCTCCAATATCTGATTTATGGCTAATATCTGGTGAGGCAATCTTTAACACAACCGGGTACCCAAGCTCTTGAGCCAATTTCACAGCATCAGTAGACGAGGTTGCCAGTCGCATGGGTATGTCAGGTAGGTGGTAGGCCTGGAGGATAGCTGATATTTCTGAAGGATTTAAGTATCCAAGAAGAGAGTCTCTGCTTTTTATCACCTGCTGAACAGTATTCCGGTCAACGATAGCCTGGAATGGTTGAGCCTCCCTCTCCTGAGTCAGGTATTCAGCGCGGTGAGCCAAAACGGCCAGTGCAGATGCAGCACGTTCAGCGAAGCGGTATTCGGGTACGCGGGCGGCCCGAAAATGCTCAACTGCTTCCTGGATCAGACGCTCACCCATCAGAGCAATGGTTACGGGCTTTTCAGCGTTGTGGATGATGGGGATAATTGCCTTGGCGATTGCACCAGCCGTGTGCATGGGCGGTGGTGGGGTGACCACAAGCACTCCATTGACACCTGGATCTTTGAGCAAGACCTGTAAGCAGCCTGCGAATTGTTCAGGAGAAGCTGAGGCAAGCATGTCCACAGGGTTGATAAGACTGGCAGCAGGGGGTAGTAACTTCGCTAATTCTCGTTGGGTATCCGGCATTAACCTGGCCAGGGACATTCCATTCATCTCAAGAGCATCAGCCGCAGTAACTCCGGGACCGCCGGCACTGGTTAATATGGCAATGGCACGACCCTTGGGAAGTGGGCACCAGGCTAAAGCCCGAGCCCAATCAAAAAGCTCCTCGGTGGTATCGGCGCGAATCACTCCTGCCTTACGAAAAGCAGCGTTAAAGGCATTTTCCTGACCGGCCAGGGCACCGGTATGGGAGGCAGCAGCCCGTTGGCCACTTGGATAGCGTGCTACTTTAAGGGCGACAATGGGTTTGTGGTGGGTAATTTTTCTAGCTTCGCTGACAAATCGCTGACCATCACTGACACTTTCCAAATACAGGGTCAGGACGCGAGTGAAATGGTCTTCTGCGATGGGTGCCAGCACATCGGTTTCGTTTACATCAGCTTGATTGCCCAGACTAACCAAACGTGAAAGCCCAAAACCCTGCCCACGCGCCCAATCGATGACTGCTGCACAGATCGCACCCGAATGCGATATGAAAGCAACATCACCTGGAGGCGGACCAGGTGGAGGTAGAAAGGTCGCATCCAAAGGAAGATGGGTATCAAGTATGCCGATGCAATTTGGGCCGATCAGACGGATGCCAAAGCGCCGGGCAATGTCCATGAGCTCACTTTCCAGTTCAGTACCAGATTCACCTGTTTCGCGAAAACCCCCGGAGGCGATAATCACGGCATGAATACCACATGAGGCGCATTCTTCCAGAACACTGGCAACTGCCGGAGCAGGGATTAAAATGATTGCCAAGTCGACTGGATCTGGTAATTCCATAACCGAAGGATACATCGGACGACCAAGCAGGCTGCCCCCTTTTGGATTAACGAAATGTATCACGCCTTGATAATTGCATTGCACCAGGTTACGGGCTAACCCATAACCTAACTTGGTCGCGTCAGAAGATGCGCCAATCAGTGCAATACCGCGAGGAGAGAAAAAGGGAGTTAGAGAATCGAATAAATCAGTCATAGAGAACTATCTTTGATGAACACATTCTTTGAAAATGAATCATGGATAGAGGAGTCTGAAAATAAAGGCGTTTAACCCGTTGCAGACATCGCAATCTCAATTGGAAGAACAGTTTCGAAATGATTTGTGTAGCATACAGTGTATTAATAGTAGCGGGTGGGGAGGGTAGAGTCAGGGCAACTGTTGGGAAAACTGATGGGGTGGAAGGCGTGAATGTTGGGATAGTTAGAGTAAGTGCTAGGGCAGCTGACATGGACAGAAGGGCACAAGATGAAATGCCAGCCCGCAGGACTGTAGATAGTAGATTATATTTGGTACGGAGAATCGCCATTCTCACCTCCATTGATTGACCAATAATCATTATCGGGTAATTTTACCTGTAAATAGATAGATTGTGAGTACAGCTTGGTTGACTGGTAGATAGATGGTAAAACTCTTATAAATCATGATGACTTGCTCATTCTCGTCCATATTATTATCAACAAACTTGATTCATTTTTCGGTTATACTTCATTGGCTCAGAAAAATCAGTCAACAGCAAACTTTTTAGAACTTTATGATTGTAACGAACTACATCAAGGTGCATCTAATAAATGAATGATAATGAAAACAAGGTTGAATCCGAAGGCTTTTCATTAGAAGCATTACAGGCAGGCGATCCAGAGGAATTTTCTCATCTGGTAGATGCATACTCAAACAATATTTACCGCCTGGCCATAAAAATGCTGAACCAGCAACAGGATGCTGAAGATGTCTTGCAGGAGACATTTATTAAAGCTTACCGAGGTTTAAAATCATTTGATGGGCGATCTAAATTATCCACGTGGTTATTTAGAATAGCTACAAATGAGGCATTAATGGTCATTCGTCGTAAACATCCAGAAATTGTATCGATTGACGAACCTATAGAAACGGAAGAAGGTGAACAAGAACCAGCACAGATCATCGATTGGTGTTGCCTGCCAGAAAGTGAATTGTTATCTGAAGAAACCAGGGAAAGATTGGACGATGCTGTGCAAGAACTTCCTGAGAAATTAAAAGTGGTTTTCTTGCTAAGGGATATCAACGATTTATCCACACATGAAACAGCTGAAGTATTGTGCTTAAGTGAAACAGCTGTGAAAACCCGCTTGTCACGTGCCCGTCTACGTTTGAGGGAAGAATTATCTTCTTATTTTGCTGAGAGAACGAATGAACTGCGTGAATCACTGTCAGACAAATCAAGGAATGACCCTCAGATAAAACCGAAAGAACATGCTCCTTTGCGGTAGAGGAGAAGCCAAATAATGAAAGAACCATCCAAGAAACATAACCATAAAAACTGCAAACAATTACTCGGGTCGCTATCCGCATACGTGGATGGAGAGCTAGACGAAGAATTGTGTAGTGTTTTGGAGCACCACATGGAGGATTGTGAAGATTGCAGGATCGTGGTTGATACGTTGCGAAAAACGGTCTATCTGTATCATACGACTGCAAAAGATGAAGTGATTTCTCCAGATATACGCCAAAGGTTGTTTAGATCTTTGAATATCGAAGATTATTTAGAAAAATAGTCTCGGCATTGGGGGTTAGTATATTTTATTTTAACCGTCGTACATCGCCTTCACGTACAGTAATCCCCTGGGCATCCAGCTGCTCTAGTAGGGCAAGTACATATCGGCGACTAGTGTTGAAGTGATCTCGCACTTCCGCTGCGGTGATGGTGCCGTTCTTCTTCAGCAATCCCACAATCTCAGTACGCATTAAGTCGTAATCTTGTTTGCGAAAAACCACTTCTGGTGGAACAGGCATCAATAATCCCACTTCAAGCATGGCGTTGTATAGGTCTTCGCCTACCTCATTAATACAATCTTTGACGGTAGGAGGTGAGAATGGTGAGGCGACAAAGCGAGCTAACAATTGATCTATTGAACGTTGTTGCTGCGGATTGAACTGGATGCTGTATCCAGATCGTTGAACCAATGAGCCGGTTTCTTCTACTTCCCCTTCAGCTGAGATCTTTCGTAAAGTTAGATTGTATAGGCGGGGCGATAATTTCAGGCGAGATTTTAATTCTTCACGAGGAATACCACGTCTTAAGGGGTAACTTTTATGATAGTTGTCCACTTCCCGGAGAAGCATCTGTTTAAGTTGCTTCCAATAGGCTTTCGTGGTCACATAAGTCTGTGCTGAGAGCGAGACGTTTTCTTTGTCTTCCAATGCGACGATTTCACCCCTAGCGGACAATTCTTGACAGGCAAGATTGGCGATATTCGCTTCCAGATTCGAACGATTGAACACATCTTGTAAAGAAGCGACACCAAGAGCAAGGATGGATTCAAATAAGATTTCGGCTGGCGTGCCACGTGCTAATGTATCGAGACTAACCAAATCTTGAACCGAAAAACGTTTATGTCGTCCCTTAGGATGGGGGTCAATCACTATCCCACCGCCCAATGTTTCTCCAGGTGAGGGTCGTCTGAGGATATAACGATCCCCACGGATGGTGACTACAGGCGCGTCAAGTTCAAGTTGCAACCAGCCTTCTTCAGCAGGTAGTATTTCTTCAGATCCCAGCAGACGGACCCTGGCCAGGATTTCTGCTGCACCAAGGAAAAACTTTACAGTGGTGTTATGTTTCAGCGATTGAGAAATATCAGGCAACAGGCGAAATCGCACATCGATGCGGCGGCTGGGCAAGTAGGTGCTCGGAAAAGCAATCACATCTCCTCGTTTCACCTGGTCAACATTGATACCAGAGATATTTATTGCGGTACGACTGCCTGGAACGGCAGTGTCTTCTTTTCGTCGATGGGTCTGGAGACCCCGGATGCGGGTGAGTAACCCGGATGGTAAAATTGCCACTTCGTCGCCGGTGTGGAAACTCCCTTCACTGAGAGTACCCGTTACCACGGTGCCAAAACCAGGCATCGTGAATACCCTGTCTACGGGGAGGCGTGGTCGTCCCAGGTCGGGTTTTGGCGGGCGGGTGGAAAGACATTCGCTCAAGCGAGCTAATAATTCTTGAATCCCCTGGTGAGTTCGTGATGATACTCGCACGATGGGTGCATCCTGCAAGACGGTATGGGCTAATGCGGTCCGAATATCTTCCTCGACCAAGTCAAGCCAATCGGGATCATTGATAAGATCAATCTTGGTTAACGCAACCACACCTGATTGCACTTGCAGGAGATCAACAATTGCCAGATGCTCTTTGCTTTGGGGCATCATACCTTCGTCAGCGGCAATAACAAAAAGCACAGCATCGATCCCGCCAATACCGGCAAGCATATTTTCGATGAAATCACGGTGCCCCGGAACATCTACAATGCCAATTTCCTCACCTGAAGGAAGGGTGAGCCAGGCAAAGCCTAAATCGATGGTCATTTCCCGCTCGCGTTCCTCTTTTAGGCGATCGGGATTTGTCCCTGTTAGGGCTTGAACGAGGCTGGATTTCCCATGGTCAACGTGACCAGCAGTTCCTATGACATGCATATTGCTTAACGATTGCGCCCCATTGTCCGTTCGTATGAAGTTACCCAATCGTGCGCCATTGCCAACATCGCTTGCAAGCGTTTTTCAACCAGTTCGTTTTCCTGTTGGAGTAAATCTTTTACTTCCTGAAGCTCATCTTCGATTTGAGTGGTTTGTTCAGCAAGCTTGTCGAATTGGCGGGCTACCTCATTGCGTTGTTCTTCCTGGGTCAGGGTGTAATTTGTCCAACGCTTCTGGTCGTCGGCTTTAAATGCAATCCAATCCTGGCGAAATCGGTCTTCTGATAGGCGTTGAATCTCGGTAATTTCACTGATGCGCCGTTCCACGCGTTGTACCAACTCCTCCAAGGTGGTCTGGATGCGCTTGACCTCGCGGTGGGTAGTATCTAAATTGACAAGTTGTGATTCGATATCCACTGCCTGTTTTTCAATGGAATCGAAGCGCGACTGCCATTCCTTCCAGGTGCGATCCCTCTCAACTTGAGTCACCGTTTGCTTGTTAATAAAATTTGTCATCGCATCACGGCGTTCGCTTTCCACGGTGATCAGTTCGTTGAGGCGAGTTTCTAATTTATGCAGGTTGGTATTCATCAATTCATTCTGACCCCGCTGGTCATCCATGCGCTTTCTGAGTGCATTCGCTTCGCCCTGCACATCCACAATCCGTTTTGCATCCTGACGCCGACCATCCTCAAGTAAACGAATAGTACGGGTGTATTCTTCACTTTCGATACGTACAGAATCAATCTTTCCACGTAATTCATCCAATGAACGGCGGAAAGCTACTTCGATATCGATGCGCGCCTGGATACTTTTATCCAGCTTGGGGATCGCCTCAAGTTGTTTTTGCAGTTCTAAAAAATTACCATCAAAGGATCTCAATTGGACTTGTTGGACTTTTTCAGATTCATCGATACGCAACTTGAGTAATTTATCCAATTCATCAATTGCCTGTTTGTTTTCCTGGCGAGTCTTTGTCAATGCCTGATCATACTGGTCCATACGGGTAATAATGGCAGAAAGACGTGTTATTTCACTGCTCAAACTCTTGCCTTGTTGCAATGAAGCCGTCAGATTACCTTCTAAAGCAAGTAATTTATTTTCAAGCAAGGCAAGAGCATCTTTCTCCTTGCGGCGATCTTCTTCCACCCATTGAATACGCTTCTGTAGCTGTTCATTATCCATGAGCGCTCCTGTTTATTTAGCGAAAATTTCAGCGCAAGTTGGCAATACTATAAGCCATTATAGCATGAGGTAGATTTACGGCATTTTCAAGGAAATTAAGTGGGTAAATACAGAAGATACATTGGTCATTGGCGCCAAAAAAATTTGTGGAAATAATCCTATAGAGAATAGCAAGAGCAGACCTATCAGCAGGAAGATGATTAACCCTGTATTTTTATCGATGCTCCAAGATTCTTGGGATTTTCCCGTGGTCAGGACCGCCAACATTCTGATGCCACTGACGATCAATCCAAAAGCTCCAATCAAGGCAAATATCGCTGTTATTTGAGAGTAATTAGCCAACTCACTCCAAAGAGTAAGACGGACCGGAAATCCAGCCAATAAGGGTAATCCAGCTATTGAGAAGCAACCAATGACCAGGCTAATGGATGCTACAGGCATCTGGCGAGCCCTACCCTGAACAATTCGGAACGACAATGCTTCAGATCCAGGTGCAAGTTTCAGGTTATAGATTGCCGAGAGGGCTAAAGACCAAACACCAATAGCCATAGCATTGGGAAGCACAGAGGTGAAAAATAAAGAGAGTCCGTTATCGACGGTTATTGATAGGATCGATATTCCAATCACCATCATACATGCATAACCAAGGATACGACCCAGGTGACGTTGGAATGCCGACCATACGCCACTTACGAACACCATCATTGCACCACTAAGCCGGAGCATGTTAATCGCCGTTTCAGAATTCCTTAACCAGGTATACCGATCAAGAAAGCCAAGACCTAAAAGATATACCATTAGAGGAAGGATGGACAGGACGAAACCAACAGCAAGTGGGTGGTAATCTCCTGCTAGCATGGGTATCCAGGTATGAAAAGGGAAAATTGCCATTAAAAAGAGAAAACCGATGGCGAGAGACAAAGAAGCACGTGTCACCATGGTTAATTCCTGAGGGCTGGCTTCAACCCCGGCGAGTAACCATCCTGAGAATAGGATGAATGGCATACCAAGGGTTTGAAAAGTCAAAAAACGTATCACGCCTCTGCTGGGGGAACTGCCGGGTTGTATAAGGATAGGGATACATACCAGAGCAGCTAACTCAAGAAGCAACGCTGCATAGAGAAACGGCTCAACAGCCAAAGCAGCGATTAACAGGGCAACTAAAACCATACCCAATGGAACAACCATTCGGCCTGATTCAGAAATGAAAACAACAGCAAACCAGAAACCCATAAGCAAGAAGATTAGAATTAGCAAGGGCCGAATAGTATCATCCAAGATAAATTGGCGACCAAGGAAGTTAAGGGAATCTTTTACCTTTAATGACCATGGACCGAGTCTGATAACCTGATTAATGGGAAGCTTCCAGGCGATTCCGGCTAATAAAAACATGACGACCGTTCCAAGGGTCACCGTCAGACGATACCAACGCTGAAGGAAGAACAGTACAATGCCGAGAACCCCTGGAGTAAGGATCCAAATCAGGGGTGAGCTCATGGATTAGCCTCCATTGAAGGGGCGATGATCATATATGATCCAACCAAAGCGAGACCAAGATTTACACCAGCCAGTAAGCCG
Organism: Anaerolineales bacterium; assembly: GCA_049287485.1. Taxonomy (GTDB): domain Bacteria; phylum Chloroflexota; class Anaerolineae; order Anaerolineales; family UBA4823; genus FEB-25. The sequence goes on along the minus strand of JBAQFX010000120.1, from coordinate 14,928 downwards.
GTTACAAGGATAGATGTCTCTACAGCTGCATAAATGATTTCAAATCCAGATAATGATGTAAGCAGACCAATAACCACCCGTAATGGGTGAGAGGTGAGGCTCACCTGTAATATTCCAAAGCCGATCAAGAAAAAACTTCCCCAGAGAACTAGAGGGCTAATCATTGTAAACCAGGCTTCAGAATGAAGGGTGAGAGAGGTGATTGTCAGTGCAAGGATAATAGCTGAAATGATCCTGAATAACGGTCCAAAAGCTATAAGTTTTTCAGATTCCCGTAATGAATCAGGGATGCTGGTCATGGCAATCCCAAGAATTGCTCCAGACATCCACCCCGCCACCATTTTTGCTACAGCTGCCTCCACTGGCCAGGAGGCATTGACCAACACAAATACCCCGACATACTGAATTGCCAACGCTCCGATACAGTAACGCCAATCTCTGCTGATTAATATAAAAGACGAAGTGAGGCTAATACTTATCACTGCAATTAACACGAATACACCAGAGTCCATAAGTATTAATCACCTTTGTAAGAAGACAAATATCAGTGCGAACAATACCAAAGCCCAAATAATGCCACCATCCCCTTCTAAAATGGAAGATAAGAGAGCAAAAAGCCTGGTTATTGTGCGGAATAATTTCCATAAATGTCGATATAGCCATTCAAAGGAGAGTAAATTATTCCAAAACACGGTAATTTTGGATTGGCTGGCAAGCTGGAAAGGATGGGGGAAACGCCAGGAAATGTATAGAATTAACCCAGAAATTATTAGTGCAAGGGGACCCATGACCCATCCTGATATGGGAACTTCAGATAATCTGGGGTACGACATCGATCCGATCAGCAGATGAGTCGCCAGAATAAAAAACAGTCCGAGTGGGTATAATAACCACACCCATCGTTCGACATGTGTTGGTTTTTTTTCTGCATGAGGGAAGATAGCATGTAAAGCATGGCGGATCAGACCTGCGAGAAGAACAGATTGGGAAAGAAAAAGAAACAAAACAAATAAATAAAATAATGCCTGGTTGAATGGAATATGGGGTGGGAAGGAATATAATGTCATACCTTGCCAGGTAGGGCTGAATGGAAGAGCGGAGAAGTTAACCAATCCCAGAACTATTAAAGGGATAAGGTTTCGATGACGCAAGGGCATTGAAAAGATAAACCCTCCAGAAAGAAGGCTAGCAATTGCCCATACCAAACAAGCTGTTGGTTGATTAACAATTGCTGCTGCGATTGACAGAGATGCAGTTCCAAGCAACCAAAATGGCCTCCCGCCAAGCTCATTTTCGACAAATAACCACTTCACAGCAGCATAAATGCTTGCTAAGGTAGTAAAACCCAGTAGATAGGGAGTGATTATTTCCATTACACCTACATTTGATACTCGAACTAAGAGAATATAACTTGCTGCAGCAGGGACCAAACGTAAAACTGTTCCAAGGCCAGGCTTGATGGGTAGTCGGTGGACAAGCGGCAAATGCAAGGGTAACACTCCTAAACGCAAACCAGCTGCCAATACGAGATATGGGCTGATGCTAAAGGAAATCGCGTCAAAAGCCAAAGATGCGCCATGTGACCAGAGAATGAGTGTGGCAACTAATAATATGGCGATGCCAGCTACCTTTGCAGAGAAGGCCAGGATAATGCGCTCGCGTAAATTGCTTTGTGGTACCTGACCTAATAGAATAAAAAGCTCCATCATGTCCAAAGCAGCCCAGGCAAGCAGTAAGGTAAGCACATTGCCTGCTGCAACTGCTACTAGGCCCAAGCTTATTAGCAACAAGACCGATACCCATACATGCCAACCTGGTTTTAATTGAACATCAGCTAGCATGATACGGTTGACTGGCGAGGTTTCTTGATTTGAGGGATTTTGTCCTTCGTTAGCGGGAGAGCCATTTTGAACTGGAAAAACATCGAGGTTAGTATTTTGTCCAGATTGTGCAATGGAGGTGATCAGCACGGTGACTGAAAGGGAGGTCAATGCAAGAGCAAAAAACCAAGAAATATTATCAACGAGTAATGATGGTGAGACAGGAAATAAATAATCAGGTTGCCAGTGAAGCAGGGTTATTACCTGAGGAGAATCCGTTCGTGCAAGGAAAACCATAACCCATCCGGCTATTACAGTCAGGATGGCTAAAAATCCCTGTATGCTGAACCTGGGCCGGACCAGATAGAGGATCAGCATGAGAATAGGGACTAAAATATAGAGAAATATGGTCAAAAGGATGAGCATATATCTCAGATCAGATTTATAAAATTATCCCAGGATTGCGGTGTAAATAACGGCCCATTCCAGCTTTACCAAGCCACTGATCTCCATCAACAATCAAGGATCCACGCAGAAAAACCTTTTCGGGAAAGCCTACCAGTTCCCAATTCTCAAATAAATTGTAATCTGTGCGGTGATGGGAATAAGCAATACCATAGCGCAGACGACGCTCAGGGTTCCAAATGACTACGTCAGCATCAGACCCTGGCATGAGCGTCCCTTTGCGAGGATAAAGGCCAAAAATTTTTGCCGGGTTGGTGCTGGTGAGGGCAACAAATTGATTTGGGGAAAGTTTTCCAGCACCTACGGCGTAAGTCCATAATATTGGAAGCCGGTCGCCAACACCTGGTAAACCATTGGGAATTTTAGTGAAATCATCCTTTCCTAGCTCCTTGCCTGGGATAGCTATAGGTTGTCCTTCATACAAGATTGGTTTGCTTCCATCGTAAAAAAAAGCACAATGGTCTGTACCTATCGTCTGCAGTGTTCCATCAGCCAGGCCCTCCCATAAACGCTCATTATCAGCCGGGGTACGCAAGGGTGGAGAGCAGACCCATTTGGCTCCGTCTGGTTGACGAAGTTTATCCATGGAAAAGAACAAATATTGAGGACAGGTTTCTCCCATTACGGATAATCCATGCTCCCGGGCATACCGGAGCTGATCTACCTCGCCTGCCACATTCATATGAACGATATATAGGGATGCCTCAGCCTGGGCAGAAAGTGCTGAGGCACGCAAGGCTGCTTCAACGGCTCCCCAGGCAGGACGAGTGAGTGCATGCCATTCTGGTGTCGTATGACTCTCTGCTAATGCCTCTGCTACGAGGATATCGATGACATCACCATTCTCTGCATGCAGCATGGTCAGTAAGTTATTTTTTTTAGCCAGGCGTAAAACTTGAAAGATCTCTCCATCGTTTAAACGAAGTCGATTGTTGTATGCGGTAAATACCTTGAGGGTGGTAATGCCCAATTTTGGAAGCTCGGGGATCTCGTCTGCTACATTCCGATCAAATTGAGTGATATTCATGTGAAAGCCATAGTCGATGGCAGCCAGTGGATCCGCGCGTTGATGCCAGGATTCAACACAAGATGAAAGGGAGTGATCTTCTTGGGGGACAAAATCCAATACTGTGGTGGTACCACCAAATGCAGCGGCTTTATGACCAGTGTAATGATCATCTGAAGAGACGGTATTGAACATGGGTAGGTTAAAATGCGTGTGAGGGTCTACCCCACCAGGCAGGATAAGTTTACCGGTAGCGTCAATCAGATCGGCGCCAGGAGATTTCAGATCGTTGCCAATCGAGGATATTTTTTCTCCCTCGATTAAGACATCTGATTGGAAGGTTTCAGTTGCAGTGATAAGGGTACCTGATTTAATGAGGAGAGGCATATATTAACTCCAGCTCAGGATCTTACAGATTGGAATAATTCAACGCTGTTTGATTCCACAGTCGTTTTAAGTTGTTGGATTGTTTTTCCGAGGACAGGGTGGTTCAGATCAGGAGCAATCTCTGCCAGGGGAATGAGAATGAAAGCACGTTCATATAAACGTGGATGAGGGATGGTCAATTTTGGTGTATCTAAGACGAGTTCATCATAAAAAAGGATATCCAGGTCGATCAAACGAGGACCAAAACGAAAGGTTTCCTGGCGTCCCATTTGACTTTCTATCCCTTTTAAATAAATTAACAGGTCTAATGGTTCAAGATTAGTTTCTACTTTTATGACTTGATTTAGAAAAGAGGGCTGGTCGGAATATCCCCATGGCTCTGTTTGGTAAATGGAAGATTGCAAGACCGGTTGTATTTTGGGAGCGAGTAAAACTATCGCTGTTCCAAGATTCTTGGCTCGATCGCCAAGATTACTGCCGATTGAAAGATAGCTGAGGTGAGACATTTTTATCATACGCGAATACCCCAATACTAAACCCGTTCGATAATTGTAGCAGTGGCCATGCCATGCCCAATACACATGGTTTGCAATCCATACGAGGCGTTGGTACGGTGTAATTCATGCACGAGCTTGGTCATTAAAATGGCTCCCGTGACCCCCAATGGATGACCTAGAGCTATGGCTCCCCCATTAGGATTTACCCTGGCCATATCAGGATTAAACACACTTGACCACGCCAGGATCACTGAGGCAAAAGCCTCATTTATTTCGATGACATCCATTTGATCCAGTGACAGCCCGGAGCGTTTGAGAATTTGCTGGGTGGCAGGGATAGGTGCGTCCAGCATCAAAACAGGATCAGAGCCGATTACATAACGAGCAATAATACGTGCAATGGGGGTCAGATTGTAGGCACCTACGGCTTTGGCTGAAGCCACCACCAATGCAGCAGAAGCGTCGCTGATTTGGCTGGCATTTCCAGCGGTGATTACTCCATCCGGCTTGAAAACCGGTGCTAGTGAACCCATCTTCTCACGATTGGGTGGCATACGAACTCCCTCATCTTGCTTGATCACTCTGCCATCAGACAAAGTTATCGGAAGAATCTGGCTTTCAAAATAACCATTTTGAATAGCATGCATGGCGCGTAGGTGAGACTGATAAGAATAATCATCAAGTTCCTGACGGGATAGGCTATATTTCTCAGCCATCATCTCAGCGCTGATACCCTGATGGACCATTTTGTATGGAAGACCTTCTGGCCATTCCTTTGGATAATCTGCTCCCAATGGCTGGTGAGACATCATTTCAGTGCCACCAGCAATCACAATGTCCATATCTCCAGCCAGAATGGCCTGAGCCGCAAAATGAACTGCCTGCTGCCCAGAACCACACATGCGATTAAGTGTAACAGCGGGAACCTTTGCTGGGAAACCTGCGCGAAGAACGGCTAAACGGGCAAGATTTGCGCCCTGGTCTCCGATGGGCGTAACACATCCCCAAACAACATCCTCCACCTGACCAGGTTCAATATGGGCACGCGTTAATGCTTCTTGCATGATCAGCGCTGACAGGTCGACTGGAGAGATGGGGAAAAGTGCACCGGTAGGTTTTCCAAGGCCAACAGGGGAGCGAACCGCCGATATAATGAATGCTTCAGACATGTCAGGACCTCCGTAAACAATACGTATAGCATACCATAATTATTTATGTGAAAAAACTCAGACTAATAAATTGACCTTTGCCAAGAAGGTTGCAAAGGACTAAAATAACTTAATTAAGGTCATAATTATTAGGAGTATTCATGGCTCAAGCAACATTTCATTATCCACGCGGATTCTTATGGGGAACGGCTACTGCAGCTTACCAGGTTGAAGGTAATAATCCAAACAGCAACTGGTTCGCATGGGAGCAAGAGCCGGGAAGAATTATCAATGGTGATCGATCTGGGTTGGCATGTGATTGGTGGAATGGTCGCTGGCGGGATGACTTTCGTCGCGCCGCGGAAGGCAGCCAGAATGCTCATCGCATGTCGGTTGAGTGGAGCAGGATCCAAACCACGCCCGACCGCTGGGATGAAGACGCTCTTGATCGATATGTGGAAATGGTGAGAGGGTTGGTTGAACTCAATATGACGCCACTAATCACATTGCACCATTACTCAGACCCGCAATGGTTTGTTGACCAAGGGGGCTGGGAAAGTGACACAGCTGCGGGATATTTTGAAAAGTACGTGCGGAAAGTGGTGGGAGCATTAAAAGATTACACGAACCTATGGTGTACTTTGAACGAACCGAATGGTTACGCGATTCTAGGATTTATGCAGGGGCTATTCCCTCCTGGAAAAAAGGTTACTGGGCTGGCTTTTAAAGTGATGGTAAACCTGGTCAGAGCACACGCGTGTGCATATCATGCCATTCATCAAATACAACCTGAGGCAAGAGTTGGTATGGCCAATTATTACCGCAGCCTGCAGCCAGCGAAGAAATGGTCACCGTTAGATGGCCTGGTTACCAACCTGTTAATGAGATTAAACAATATTTTCCCAGCTGCAGCAACGGATGGAATCGTGCGTTTTATGACCAGGCGTAAACGGGTTCCGGAAGCAAAAGGCACCCAGGATTTTTTAGGGATTGATTATTACACGCGAGATTACGTGAGTTTCGACCTCTTCAAACCCGCTGAATTGTTCAGCCGGCGAACTTTTCGTCCAGGTGCGGAACTGAGCACAACAGGTTTTTTAGCCAACGAACCTGCCGGGATGTTCGAAGCACTCAAGTGGGGGCTTAAATATAATCTCCCCATCATTGTGACTGAGAATGGGTTTGAAGATGCGGAAGATCGTGTCCGTCCACGATATATGGTGGAGCATCTTCACCAGGTATGGCGGGCGGTCAATTTTAACTGGCCGATCAAAGGATATTTTCATTGGACATTAGTGGATAACTTTGAATGGGAACGGGGCTGGACACAACGCTTTGGCTTATGGGAATTGGATGTTGAAACCCAGACAAGGCATAAAAGACCCAGCGCAGATTTATATACTGAGATATGCCGGGAGAATGGGATATCAGACGATATGGTAAGACGTTATGCCCCGGCAGCATTACAGGTCCTATTCCCAGATTAGATACGAAGAGAAAATGACCTTATCAGATAATCAGAATATTATTGTATGCCGACCTGCACTGCAGAAAGACACTGCTGAAGTGATGGAACTATGCTCGTATATATGGGAAGGGAATGATTATATCCCCGATGTGTGGGGTGAGTGGCTAGCAGATCCAGATGGGCTATTGGGTGTGGCAGAATATCATGGCCGAGTGGTGGGTGTATTCAAACTCACAAAGTTCCAGGAGCGAGAATGGTATATGGAAGGATTGCGAGTACACCCCGATTACCGAGATAGAGGGATTGCCTCGCACATCCATGAATATGTGGTGGAAACCTGGCGGCGGATGGGAAGCGGGATCATCCGACTGGTGACAGGCTCGTATAACGTGAAGGTACACAGGATGTGCGAGGAAACCGGATTCAAACGCGTGGCGGAATTCATCCCATACAGGGCAGCAATCAGCCAGGATGGGAAGGAGCATTGGTCCCGCTTGAAGATAGAAGAGGCAGCGAAAGCGTTGGAATTTATGCTTAATAATCCGGTCCATGCATTATCCAGAGGTCTGATCAATTTGGGCTGGGTGTATGCAGACCCACAACTTAAGCATATCCAGGAGGCAGCAAAGGAGGGACATGCCTGGTGGTGGCGGGATGGACAAGGTTTCATTTCCATTTGGGAAGATGAGGAAGAGGGCGAGCGCCAGCCTGGGATTGAGATTATTGCTTGCAGGTTGAACGACATTGAGGGGCTGTTGAAAGATTTTCGTAATCTCATGGGCGATCTGGGCTACAAATCAGTGGGTTGGGTGGCACCCAACCATCCAGAGGTGATCTCCAGCCTGGAGAAGGCAGGTTTTGAACGAAGCTGGGATATGTCATTATATGCTTATGAGCTGAATGCTGATTAGAAGCAGATGACGCTAGGGGGGTGATTACTGGCGAACAAGGTCAGACAGCCCTTTATGGTATAATGCGCTTCGCTGTGGAGAGAAAACCAGAGCGTTATTTTCTCGGAGAGGTCGCGTAGTCTGGCCTAGCGCGCACGCCTGGAGAGCGTGTTACCAGTAATGGTACGTGGGTTCAAATCCCACCCTCTCCGCCAGAGTGAAAGAACCCGTTCTTTGGTGTGGACGGGTTTATGGTTTAATATCAGACTTTCGAGGCAATCAAATGCATGTTCTTTGACAAAATATAAACGAACTATAAAGCAATGGTAGTTCTCTAAGGAGATCTTGCAATCACCCTAAAAATAATTGCGCCTAACAAAATTGATATTTTTGCTACCCGTCCCTAAAAGCTTAGAGTAGAATAATTTTTGGTAAGAGCAACCTAATACTTAGATATTTATTCAGCATCAAACTCGGGTTGCATTCAGTCAGTCAGTAAATATCCGAGAAACCAAAGGATATGAATGGGCAGGTGACGTGCGAATCAAAAAGATTACATGTGAAACTCGAGGACAGAGTATTATTGAGTTAGCACTTGTGCTACCTGTGCTGGTGCTGCTTATTGTCGGGATGGTAGAAGCAGTGTTAATCTGCCGCACATATCTTGCTCTGCTGGATAGCTCATATCAGGGGGCACACCTTGGCTCACAGGGTTTATTTCGATATGACAATAATGAAATATACACTCTGGTTACCCAGAAGCTGACCGAGGAGGGATGTAACACCAGCGAATTAGTTGATGTGATTATTACCCGAGCCAACCTGGTCGGAGGTAAAGGGATACAGGATTATCAGGTAGTAAACATGAAAGGAAGTGGGCGAGAATCAATTTTCAACCCAACGATCATCGGCAATCGCTTACGAGGTACTGACCCATCGGGACGAATCATCATCGTTGAAATAGTATATGATCACATACTTTTATTCGATTATCCATTTACAGAGAAATTGTTCCCAAATCCATTCCCATTAGTAAGCTATTCGATTCAATATGTTCAGCGCCAATAAGGAAAAAGGTTGGAGTTTAAATTAATTAAAATGCTCAAATTATTAGCAGAAATTTTTATGGCAGGTAGCAATTTGAGGTATTCCGGCCGGAGGGATGGAAAGCTTAAATGAGCTTTTTATTAGATTCTAAAAGGAATGCTAATAAACGTCGATGGGAACAAGGACAGACGATCGTTTTACTCGCCTTAGGCATGATGGTTTTAATCGCCGCAGTTGGTTTGGCAACTGATGCGATATTGATCTATAAGACGAAGCAAGATTTACAAAGGGCAATCGATTCTGCTGCTTTAGCTGCAGCTTATAAACTACCCGATAAAACTCTTGCCTCCCAGGCAGCTTATGAGTTCATGCGCCTGCATAACTACGATTTCGACCCCACTTCAAACCCGTTACAGATCACATTCCCAGTCTATACTCCACCGCGCAAGGCACTTAAGCTGGTTGGAACTGTAGATGCAAATCTTGCTTTCATGAAAGTGTTTGGATTTGCGAAAGTAAAAATCAGTGCGGCAGGTGAAGCAGAAAGTGCACCCATGGATGTTTATTTGATCCTGGACCTGTCCGAATCTATGACATACGATACATACTACACACAGAGACCATCTCCAAAACCTTCTTGGTGGGTCTATCAGTCTGACGAGATTGCCCAGTGGTGCAATGCACATAGAAATTGTGATCCATTAGACGAACATTTAAAGCCCGCAGCAAAGTTCTTCATCGACCAGTTCGATGCCCAGTACGACCGAGTTGGAGTGGTAGCCTACGATACGGTAGGGGTACAAATCATTCCACTTTCCTCCGACTTTGTTGCAGTCAAGACAGCCATAGACAATCTGGATGCCTTTGATCATCAGTTCACTTCCGATAGTTCCTGCCCGATCTATAACAACAACGGCCATCATTGCAATAAGAACACCAACATAGGCGATGGTATCATGATTGCTCACGATAAAATTGCCAGTGAAGGACGCCTGGAAGCCATCTGGTCCATAGTCTTAGAAACGGACGGACGGGCGAATGTTTATCGCAATTGTAACGGTTGTCCACCAGATTGTGGTAGCTGCACCATAGTCAGATCGTGTGATGAATGCCAGGCGGCAACCGATTGGGCCATCAATCATGCTAAGGATACCTGGAAGCGGCACGAGACGGTGATCTATACCATTGCCTATGGGGATTTATTTACCCAAGATCCCCAATACAAAGACCTGATGATCGATATCGCCGACTGGACGGATAACGGGGTTCTGAATGGAACCACGAACGATTTCTGGACAGCCCCAGATGAGGATAGCTTGCGCGTGGCGCTGAAAGAAATTGCTGAACGGATCTACGCCCGTTTGATACAATGAGTGGCTATTAAGGAGATGCATGTCAATTGCAGGCAATAAGAACAAGATTGGTCAAACACTGGTTGAATTTTCCCTGGTACTACCCATCTTAATCCTGATTATTTTAGGAATGATTGAGTTCGGGCGTATTCTACAGGTATGGATCACGGTTCAAAATTGCGCTCAAGCAGCTGCCCGTTATGCCACTACGGGGCAACAATCAGTGGACCCCGGCATTGATAAATGGGATTCAACCAGATTAGCAGCGATAAAAGCTGAAGCCGTACGAAAGGCTGTTACATTAAAAATCAATACAGGCGTTGGACCTTCGTCGCCGGGATATTTCCATGTTTACGTATACGCCTCCGACCCGCCTGTCTTAGGAAACGAGTATCCTGGTGGACCCAATGCACGCGTGGCGGTTGATGTAGTATTTAACAACCCCCTAATGACACCCCTGATTAACCTGTTTTTTCCTTACATTACGTTACATGCGCATACGGAAATGATCAATGAACAATTCCGGCATCCGGGATACGGAACGCCGGTTGGTTTACTGCCGCCTACGATATATCCTACCCCAATTCCAACGAATACACCCACCAACACGGCTACCGCAACCATTCCACCCACCTCCACATCTACACTCACCGCCCAACCCACGTCTACCACTGAGCCAACATCTACATCAACCAAAATACCTACCACAACAACTTTAAATACACAGATAAGTACCAATACAAGTACACCATGACCAACAAGTACCCCAAGAAGAACTATCCGCCAGTAACTATTATTTAACCTGCCTTGTAGGTCGAAAGCATTTTTGCCAAACTTATATTTTCTAGACCACTATATGATCAATTTTCTATAAATAATGCCTTGCAAAAATGATAAGACATTTTTAATTTTTGAATGTTACAATTATCGTAGAGAAAAATTAGTATATTGATCAATTATTAATCGATTATTCTGCATGAGTTGGATCTGGATAAAAGGTATAAATTGATAGGGATATGTTTACTAAATTAAGATCCAAAAGTAGAAATGGGCAAGCTTTTGTAGAGCTGGCGCTCGTGTTGCCGATGCTGGTCTTACTTCTCTTAAGTATGATCGAGGTAGTATTTATCGGCCGTGCTTATCTCGCCCTGCTGGATAGCTCATACCAGGGTGCCCACCTTGGCTCGCAGGGATTAATACTATATAGCAATTCCGAAGTTAAAGAAGTAGTTGAACAGGATCTCACCCAAAAAGGATATTACACCAGCTCCTTAATTGATGTGATCATCGTGCGCGCTGATCTACCAGGGGGTAAAACGATTAATAATTACCATGTATATAATATGATGGGCAGCGGACGGGCAACGGTCCTCACTCAGGGACTTCTGCTAGGCCGTCTGAGGGCTGACTCTCCAGCAGGTCAATTAATAGCCGTCGATATCGTATTTGATTACCCACTTTTATTTAACTGGCCGAATGTGGCGGGTTTATTACCGAACCCATTTCCTTTACATGCTTATACCATCCAGTATGTAGCGCGTAAATGAGGTGATGCGTGTGGAAGTTAATCTTCAGGTGTCTAAAAATGATTTCGGTGCCATTCTCATCAGAATTATTATCTATGCCAAATAGATTGGAGAGGCAGATCATATGAAATTATTTAAAATTTTCATCAAGAATATTCATAGGTCTCAACGGGAGCGTGGACAGTCAATTGTCATCGTAGCTATAGGCATGGTTACTTTGATTGCATTTATTGGGTTGGCTACGGATGCAACGATGATTTATAAGACGAAGCAAGATCTACAACGCACGGTTGATTCCGCAGCTTTGGCTGCCGCTTATAAATTACCATCCCCTTCAAATGCAACCAAGGCTGCTTACGAGTTCGCTGACCTGCATGGCTACACTTATGACCCATCTGACCCTGTCGATCCTTCTGTGCCTTATTTGGAGGTCAGCTTCCCGGTTTATGATCCACCTCGCAAAGTTGTCAGAGTAACTGCAACGACAGAATCGAGTTATTTCTTCCTGAAGATTCTCGGCGTTAAGACGATCATGGTCAGCGCTACGGGTGAGGCTGAAAGTGCTCCCATAGATGTTTATTTAGTCTTTGACTTGTCCGAATCCATGACATACGATACATACAGCACACAAAGACCATCTCCAAAACCTTCTTGGTGGGTCTATCAGTCTGACGAGATTGCCCAGTGGTGCAATGCAAATAGAAAATGCGATCCATTAGACATCCACATCAAGCCCGCAGCAGATTTTTTCGTAGACCAGCTGGATCCTGAGTTTGACCGGGTCGGCGTGGTGTCGTATGACCAACAAGGATTTAATATTTTTCCATTATCCAGCGATTTTAATGCGGTGAAAGATGCCATTAATAACCTGAATGCATTTGACCACCAGCAAGATCCACCTTCAAGTTGTCCACATACAAGTCCCGCTGGATGTAATAAAAATACCAACATCGGTGATGGCCTCATGTTTGCCCACAATGGTATCGCAGCTCAAGGACGCATGGACGCCATCTGGTCCATCGTCTTGATGACAGACGGGCGGGCTAACGTCTACCGCAGCTGCAGTACCTGCCCTTCAACGCCACCTCCCACACCTAACTGCGGGGCGTCAGGTTGCCAGACCCTCCATCTCTGTAATGAATGTAACGAAGCAGAGACCTGGGCAATCAATAATGCCATAGCCACGTGGAAGTTCCATGAGACGGTAATCTACACCATCGCGTATGGCGAAATGTTTTTTACAGATCCTTCCTACAGGGATCTCATGATCGATATTGCCGACTGGACGGATAACGGTGTGCTTAATGGGAGCACCAATGATTTCTGGGCGGTGCCAGATGAGGCTGGCTTGCGAACTGCATTTGTGGAAATCGCTGAACGAATCTACGCCCGTCTTTTGAAATGAAAGGCGTGAAGGTGATTTATGTTGATCAAGCACGGTAAACCAACCTTAGGCCAGGCTCTGGTTGAATTCGGGCTGGTCTTAACGACCTTACTACTGATCATCTTCGGTATATTCGAGTTCGGGCGCATGTTTCAGGCGTGGCTGACGGTACAAAACTGTGCCCAGGCAGCGGCGCGATATGCTACTACCGGACAGCTATCGGTCGATCCCGGCGTTGATCAATGGGATTCGGCACGTCTCGCTGCCATCAAGGAGTTGGCACTGAACAAAGCAGCTAGCCTGAGTATTGACCCCGGTGCTGGTCCCTCAGCTCCAGGTTATTTCCATGTGTTTGTATATGCATCCGATCCACCAATTCGAGGAACTGAATATCCGGGTGGTCCGAATGCGCGGGTTGCGGTGGATGTAGTTTTTAACCACCCTTTGATCACGCCACTTGTAAAAATGCTTGCTCCCTATATCAGGATGACTGCGCATGTAGAAATGATCAATGAACGTTTCCGACACCCGGGGTATGGCACTCCTCCGGGGCTGGTACCGCCTACAATCTTCCCTACTCCGCCAGCGACGAAAACGAGCACACCTACAGCAACCGTACTTACCCCCACGGCTACAGCGACAGTACCCACCTCCACGCCTACAGCAACCGTACCTACACCCACTGCCACGGCTACAAGGACGGTGACTCCCACCCGCACAGTTACAATGACTGCTACTACGACTGCTACGCCTACTGCGACTGCTACTAGGACTACTACACCTACTGCCACACTCACACCCACTACCACACGCACACCCACTATCACACGCACACCCACACCCACTCGAACGCGGTGGTGGTGGCATCCATGATCGGCAATAGGATAGTACGCGTCTAATAGAGTAGAGCTTCAACATAACACCAAATACTAGTTCAATATGTTTTTGTTTGGTCATATCCGCATTAATCGTAACCTTGATGTGGCGTATCTATTTACTTAACAGACCTCGTGCGTCTCTGTTTAGAATCACCTAATGTCGCGTAAAGTGATGGTATATTTGCCAAGTAATTCTTGGATCGTATACCGCCAGCATTGGAGAATAGCGTACGGAAAGAGGACCTGTTAATCAGCAATGAAACGACAGTAAGATATTGGAAATTCGATAGCTAACTATCCCCCAGAACTTTTATGTGATATTATTCTGGTGGCCTGCTTCTTGAGAGACAACTATTATCCGGAATAAAAAGATAGTCAGATTAGATTGGGTACCCCGTGTTAAACTAATATCGCTTACCTTTTTCAGAAGATAAAAGAGTTCCTCATGAAAACTCATCGTTTTTTTTGGATAATAGTCATTCTGGTAGGTTTGGTCATCATTGGTTCCATGCCATATATTGCCAGTGCTCAGGTTAGGCCGAAAGCACAGATCCTGAGCCAATTTGTGGAAGGGCAGAAAGCTGCAAATACCCCATCACCAACTTTTACACCTGCTTCTGCAGATTATCCAACTCCGGAGGCACGCGTACTTCCACCTGTGGGAAGTAATGCGGGATTGGTGCTTGGAGCAAGCGTGTTGGTACTGATCATCGTTGGAGCGGTATTAGGAGTACGGCTGAGAGAAAAACATTGACAGGGGTAAATTCATGAGGTATGCTTGCTGCGCTCCGGGTGGGTCCAGCGCGGCGGAAACCTTCGAACCCTGTCAGGTCTGAGAAGAAGCAGCAGTAAGGAGGAACTTCCGGGTGCCGCTGGGTAGCTTGCCCGGAGATTTAGTTAAAAAAAAACAAGCGGTGAAATCCACCGCTTGTTTTTATTTTGTGCGCCCAGCATGGGTGCTGACTAGAGGGTGAAAGGCCCTTACGGAGGTTGGTCGCACCAACCGTTAGCCAAAGGCAAGGGCATTGCTGTGAAGCGGGGTCTGAAGGAAGCCAGAGGC
>JBAQFX010000119.1:0-12364 GCA_049287485.1 Anaerolineales bacterium | reverse complement strand
ACCTTCGTGCCCTTTGTGTCCTTCGTGGTTTTCCTTTTCCCTCCCCGCCAACCATGAATTGAATGCATTTGAATATTTTGAGGTTCACTTCCCCGTGTTATCATGCTCCATCCGCTCATCCGCTCTGAAATCCGCTGACCAGCTATCCTTTCGTGTGTTCGCTAATCTTCGTGCCCTTCGTGTTATTTTTTCCCCGCACCTTACCAACCTCATCCCACCTCAGGCCATATTCGTCCCTCTTCGTTCTTTTCGCGGAACGAATACCGCACTGGATTAATGGTTCATCAAGGAATTGAATGCATTTTATTTTTTCTGAGATTCAAATACCTTCACCATCCTGTATACCAACACTGCCCATATCAAATTTCTTTCATGATAAGGCTCCATCCGCTCATCTGCTATGCAATCCGCTGACCAGCTCTTCTTTCGTGTATTCGCAAACCTTGGTGTACTTTGTGTCCTTCATGTTAGTCTTTCTCCCCCGTACCTTACCAATCTATTCTCAATTTATGCCACTTCCTCCGGTTTCACCTCCCGCCCCGTCCTCGCAGACTGCAGCGCTGCCAGGCTGAACTGCAGCACCGCCTTCCCTGTCGGCCCATCCAGGCGTGGCTGTTCACCCGCTTTCAGCTTTTCGATGCCATCCTGCGTGGCGGCGATGAAACTGTCGTGCCATTCCACCCCTTCCATCGGGATGGCGGTCGTCTTGCCATCCTTGAACAGCATTAGTTCGGGCAGGTCCACCGTCCTGGCGGTATAGCGGTTGATAAACAGCATGCCTTTTTCGCCGATCACCTCAACCCGGTCATCATCGGCGTAATAATCGGAAAAGATGCGCATCTGCGGCGTATATTCGATGTCCAGCTGGCCGTAGCAGTGGGTCGCTTTATATTGGAAGATGATCGCTGCCGGGGCATCGATCTTTACTATCCCTCCGGCCTCTTTCACCGCTGTCTGGTCGATCCAGGCGAACACCTTCTCCACCGGTCCAGCCAGGTAATAAGCCAGCGAAAACAAGTGGTAGCCATGGTCGAACACCAGCGGCCCACCACCACACTGCTTTTCGTTGAAGCGCCACAGCCAGGCCGAGAGCGGCACCTTCCAGGCAGTGTCGCCGGTTCCTGTGCTGACGTGCATGCGCACCGCCCGCACCTCACCGATCTCGCCCGCTTCGATCATCGCCCTTGCCTGCACCGCCGGGGCATAATAGACGAACGTCTCGTAGACCCGCAGCATCACTCCCGCTGCGTTTGCCGCCGCAATCATCTCGTCCGCTTCGCCAGCACTAAGCGCCATGGGCTTTTGCACCGAGATGTGCTTACCCGCTTGTGCCGCCTGAACGGTCATTGGGCAGTGCAGGTGATGTGGGGTGAGCAGCTCCACTAGGTCAATGTTTTTATCCTCCAGCATTTGCTGGTAATCGGTGTATACCTTTTCCACCTCCCACACTTTGGCTTTCTGGTTGGCCCGCCTGCGGTTGGTGTCGCATACGGCCAGGATCCTGGCGTCTGTACGCTCATGATAACCCAGCTGGTGCAGGTCGGAGATGCGCCCACAGCCCACGATGGCGACCCGAATGGGATCCATCATTTGTCCTCCGCTAGGGTCATGATGGATCTCATAGCCCGATCTTGTGCCGCAATGCTTGCACTTCATCGCTCCAGTTGCCCACGTTCCAGCGCCCGTATACCCCCATTCCACCCAGGGGGTCGGGGCCGTAATACACCGGCAGGTGGATCAACGAGAGCCCGTCATGCTTCCCCGCCAGTTCCAGCGCGGTCATGAGTGACTCAGGGGTGCACCCGCCATCCAGTGCCAGCAGCCCAGGGATGCTGCGGCCCCAGGCTGCGTAATCTACTTTCAGCCTGTCCCAGGTGGCAAAACCCACACCATACTGGGCTTCCTGTAAGCCGCTGATGGCACCCATGCGCCCGTTGTCCAGCAGTAGGATACAGCCATGCGCTCCGTGTTCGCTGCCATCGATCAGGATCTGTGGGTTCATGCTGAACGACCCATCGCCGGTCAATGCCAAGCCATAGAAGGGTTTCGTGGCTATACCTGTCGCCAGCAAGGCTGAGACCGCGAAACCCATGTACGAGGCGCCCATCTCGGTGTAAGTTTGCCCAGGATGCTCATCCTCCACGATTTGGAAGCCATTCGCCTGCACGTCCCCGGAATCGAAGAAGCTGACTGCACCCTTTGACTTCGCCCAGTCGGTGGCAATCTTGATCCCCGCGGGTTGTGTAAGCACGGGTTTCCCCCAGTACTCATCGAACAAGATTGGATGTTGAAATCGCAGCTGCTTAAAAGATCGCCAGGCAAGTTTCTTGTCAGTACAGGCTTGGAGCCATTCTGGTTTATCGCTTCTCTCGCTGCCCAGCACCTGGTTCAATCTCTCCAGCGTTTTGCTCACATCACCAACCAATGCTAGGGTGTGATGGTAATGAGTCGCATCATCCAGGTCGCCGTTGAGGTTGATCACTTGTTTTACCTTAGGATAACCGGTACGTGAGCAGTCCGATTGGCACACTGCCCGCGTTCCTATAGCAATGAGCATATCGGCATTTTCCATGGCATAGTTGCCGCACAGCGAGCCTTTCGAGCCGCCCACGCCCATGTTTTGCGGGTGACTGTACGGAACGCATCCGCTTGCAATGGGGGTATGCACCAGCACACCACCCGAGCGTTCGAGCAAGGTAGTGAGTTCCTGGCCAGCCTTCCGACCGCCACCTCCAACCTTGATCACGATCCGCTGCGCTTGCCTGATCCAATCTGTTGCTGTGTCATAATCTCCATCGGCCGCGCCCAGTGAAACCGAGATATCCTCCGGCAATTCGTCCAGGTTGAAACCGGGCAGCCAGGCTCCCTGGGTATTCATCGGTAACAGCAGGTAGAACGGTCCGGGGCGATAGGGATGCCCCACCCTGGCCGCACCGCGCTGCAAGGCAGTGGCAAGTGCCAGGGGAGTGTGTAGATTATAGGCAGAGCCCATGGTAGCTGCCAGCTGTAAAAACAGGCCTTGTTCGTGCCGGGGAACCTGTTGCATGTTAAAGCCTTCATCCTCGGTGGTCTCATCGCCAAAGAGGTACCACACACCAACGCCATCGGATGCTGGCGTTAAGGAGGCTGCTAGGGCTTGTAGAGCCCCTGGGCCAATGGACGTGACCACAGCCGCCTTTTCACCCCTCACCCAGCGTAGCGCTGTGGCAGCATGCGAGGCCTCGATCTCGCTGCGCAACCCATAGACCTTTACCAATCCAGCTCGCTGGTAGATTCGAAATACCTCACCCATCTCAGTTGACCCATGTCCAAAGACGGTGAAATAGGTTTTTACATTTTGCTTGAGAAGCCCAAGCACAAGTGCCTCAGACAGGGTCGTGTCCAGGCAATTCGACAGTTGTTTCATCGCGTACGCAGTAGCATGCTCTTGCCGCTGGCGGGTCAACTCTTCGCGTGTCAGTTTTGGATATGAGATCATATCGTCCTTAAAGATTTTACATCAAAGTCAGCTAGGAATTAGTACTTTACAACCAGGAATGAATGTCATGACCACTCCAATTATGCAGATAGTCATATTTGTTCTCATCAATTAAATTATCAGATCGGCTATGGCAAGCTCTTCTAGATTGTCTACCACAATATCCGCAGCAGATAAGGCCGACCGTGGATGAGTCGTGCTAACGGCAATGCATTTCATACCGGCATTCTTGGCTGCCGCAACTCCTACGACCGCATCCTCAACCACAACGCATTGTTTCGGTAGCACGCTTAATTGCCGGGCAGTCTCAAGAAAGACCGCCGGGGCAGGCTTTCCGGGCATTAAATACGCAGAGATCAGGGCTGAGAAATATTGCCGGATGTCCAGTTCGTCCACCGAGGCTTCGATGTTCGCATATGGTGCCGAGGACGCTACTGCCTGGAGCACTCCTCGATCATGTAACTCGTGCAGCCATGTCAATGCCCCGGGCAATAACTGCAGGCGCCCGCGCATCAATTGACGGAAGCGGCTCTCCTTATGGTCACTTACCATATCCACAAATTCAGCATCTGGCGCCCTCCCAAGCAGAATGGTCAGGATCCCGGTGTTGTTCATTCCGAAGGTCCGCCTAAATTGATCACGGTCAAACGGTATGGAGAGGGATTTAAGTGTTTCCAGCCAGGATTGGTAATGCAGCTCGCTGCTGTCTACCAGGACGCCATCCATATCCCACAAGACGGCATGCTTACTGTCCATATTCTTCGAGATAGCGATGGTGAGCGCGGGCAACTTCCTCCGGCGGGATTTCATCCAGCTGACCGAGTTGTAGTGCATAAAAAACGGTGCGGGCTACATCTTCAACCATTACTGCCGCTTTCACTGCCGCCTCGGGCGTCTTACCGATGGTGAACACACCATGGTTCTTCATCAGAATGGCTGGACTGGACCCAATGGAACGGATAATCTCCTGCCCAATCTCATCTCCACCAATTTTTGCATATGCCCCAACCGGGATTGATCCACCGAACTCATCGCAGATGGCGGTGAGCACCGCCGGTATCGGCCTGCCCACTGCCGCCCAGGCGGTCGCAAAGGTCGAATGGGTATGCACGACACCATTCACCTCCGGCCGGCGGCGATAAACATACACATGAGCGAAAGTGTCCGACGAAGGTTTGAGTTTTCCTTCGACCAACTTGCCATCCAGATCCACTACCACCATGCTTTCTGGTGTCAATTCATCATAAGATACACCGGATGGCTTGATCACCACCCATCCTGATTCCGGGTCACGTCCGCTGATATTACCCGATGTCCAGGCCACCAGATTATTACGGGGCAGCTCAACGTGTAAGCGATAGATCTCGTTTCGCAATCGTTCAAGCACCATGTTTCACCTCTGCCCTGATCTTTTTAAGCGTTTTCATTACAATATTCTCACCCCGTCCGAAATAGTCATGCAATCGTAGGTATTCAACAAATAGCTTTTCATATACCTGCTGATTCTCAGGGATGGGTTTGAAAGACTCCTGCTTGAGATGTGCCATAGTTTGAGCGGCCTCGTATATGGAATCATATCCTCCAGCGAATTTACCTGCGGCAACTGCGCCAAACATGGCAGACCCTAGAGCTGGCGTTTGCTTGGAAGCCGTCACCTTGATCTCCCTGCCAGTCACGTCGGCATAGATCTGCATCAGTAATTTGTTTTTCTCTGGCAAACCACCACAGGCTACCAGCTCGTTGACCGGTACGCTATTCTCCTGGAAGGTATCCACGATAACACGTGTGCCGTAAGCAGTAGCTTCAATCAGGGCGCGGTAGATCTCCTCAGGTTTAGTCGCCAGGGTTGCCCCCAGCAGCAAGCCGGTCAGGTCCACATCCACCAGCACACTGCGGTTTCCGTTCCACCAATCCAGAGCGAGTAAGCCAGATTCTCCGGGACATAACTTTGCTGCCTTTTCCTCCAGCAGTTGATGGATATCGACCTTACGATTCCGGGCTTCTTCTTCATACGAGGCAGGGACGCAATTCTCCACGAACCAGGCAAAATGGTCACCCACGCAAGACTGACCGGCTTCGTAGCCAAATAAACCCGGGATAATCCCATCTTCCACATAACCGCACATGCCAGGGACGGCATGCTCCTCATTACTCAACACCATGTGACAGATACTGGTGCCCATAATCATCACCATGCGTCCGGGCTCGGTAACTGCAGCAGCCGGGACAGACACATGGGCATCCACATTGGCAATTGCCACCGCTGTACCCTGCCTCAATCCGGTCCATAAGGCCGGTTGTTCGGTCAAGCCTCCAGCGCGTTCACCGATTGGACGGATAATACGGCTCATTTTCTCATCCACCACGTTTTCCAACCGTGGATCGAGTGCCTTGAAGTAGGATTGGTCAGGAAATCCCTCGCGCTTTGACCAGATGGCTTTATAACCAGCGGTACAGGAGTTACGGGTTTCCACGCCGGTTAACTGCCAGACGACCCAATCGGCGGCTTCAATCAGCCGGTCAGCCGCGTCGTAGATTTCCGGAGCTTCATCCAGGATTTGCAATACCTTTGAGAAGAACCATTCTGACGAAATCTTGCCACCGTAACGGTTGAGCCAACCCTGATCCATTTTCCGGGCGGTCTCATTGATCTTATCCGCTTCAGGTTGGGCAGCATGATGCTTCCACAGTTTGACCCAGGCGTGTGGATTCTCACGGAACTCCGGAAGGTCACACAGGGGTGTACCATCCTGTTTCACCGGCAACATCGTGCAGGCAGTGAAGTCTATCCCAATACCAATCACATCTTCCGCTTTCACCTTGGATTGTTTGAGTACCTCTGGAATAGTACTTTGGAAGGTTCGAACGTAATCCTGTGGATCCTGCAGCGCCCAATCAGATTCAAGGCGGATTTCCTTACCTGGGACAGGAAGTTTCTTATCTATTACACCGTACAAGTAAGGGTAAACAGCTGTGGCAACCTCCCTCCCGTCTGTAACATCCACCAGCACTGCCCGTCCTGATTCCGTACCGAAATCCACGCCAATAGCGTATTTCGTCATACGAGCCTCCATTTATATGGTGATCATAACTTTTAGACCATCTCGTCGTGCAGCAATAGCAAAGGCTTCGATTGCTTGTTCCAGGCGGAATGTGTGTGTGATAAGAGATCGAACATTCACTTTCCCGCTCTCTACTAACTGTATGGCGCGCGGATAAGTGAGCTTCATCCTGCGTACCAGTTTGATGGTCAAACCCTTACGCCGTGCCAGGGATGCGGTAAATGAGGTCCTGTCGTCAGGTGGTATGCCCACCAATATCACCTTACCACCCGCACAGACCGCAGAGACAGACATCTCAACTGCACTATTATCCCCAGCTGCCTCAAAGACGACATCTAACGCATGTCCACCAGGCATTGTTATTTCTTGAACGTTGAAACCATCTCCAACCAAATAGCTTTCATCCGCTCCAAATGCACGTGCTGCTTCCACACGGTGCGGAAGGATATCGGTAGCAACAACCTTATTCACACCCGCCAGCCTTGCCAGTTGCAGGATCAGTAAACCGATCGGCCCGCATCCAAAGACCCCAACAGTCATGCCGACCTGCAGGTGAGCCAGGTCGACGGCATGGATGGCAATCCCTAAAGGTTCCAGCATCGCACCGTCTACATCAGATATTGCCTCCGGGAGGGGGAATAAACAGCGATTCGGCCAGGGCATCTGCTCGCGCAGGGCACCATCCTGTTCCCCATGCCCTGCAAAAATCAGTCGTTCGCAGAGATTAGGGTCACCTCGTTTGCAATACTCACATTCCATACACGGGATGGCTGGATCAACTGCCACGCGCCTGCCTTCAGCAGTCAGAGCAGTAAACTCATGCCCGAGGATCAATGGCTTGCCCAGCCGTGCATCGCCAATTCCGGCCTCGTTGAACCAGTGCAGGTCTGAGCCGCAGATACCCACAGCCCGGATACGCAATAAACTCTCTCCTGCCCCGGTTACCGGAACAGGTTCTTCTTGCAGGCGGATATCGCCAGGGCCATACAAACGCAGCGCTTTCATGGTAGCGATTAATCCACCACCAGTATATCTGGCCGTTCGATGATCTGGTCAGCTATTTCGATTTTCATGGTCGGCCAGCCCATAATGGAAGATAGGATTTCAAATCCATCCTGGCTGATCAATACAGAATCCTCAGACTTGCATCCCGTGATGGATGGGTTCCACGCATAGACTTGCCCGGCAAGGATTGTTTCCTTTGAACCTGGCGTGGCTAAACATTCGCGTGGTTCATAGCCTGCCGGTCCACCCTGATGATGATTTTTCCACTCATCTACATACCCAACCCCAGCATAAGCTTGCTGTGCACTCGTGAAAACCTGGCCTAGCGTCGCACCCGGACGTGTGGCAGCAATCATCGCAGCATCCACCCGGGCGACTGCCTCCGCTTTATGGCGGATATCATCGGGTAGTTTGCCAAAGTGGATCAAGCGCGTCAGCGAGCAAACCAGTCCCCAGCGTCGGCCACATAGCACGATCATGATGTAACGGTCAAGCTTTTTATCGGTGGGTAGAGGATGGCGGAAGTTATAAATACGCTCATCCGTAGCGATCAGATTGACGGTTGCCTGCACGCCGCGGCTCTCCGCTTCTCCTGCCAGAAGGCCGGCAATTTCATATTCGGTCTGGCCAGGGTAAACAGACCTGGCGGTGGCATCCATGGCCTGGGCACAGAGCTGCCCGAGAATCCGGAAGCGACCCCCTTCTTCAAGATTCAGGTTTGCGCGCAAATGTGCGATCTCACCCGAGAGGTCCAGGGCACTCGGAAAATAGTTATCTGTTCCGAGTTTGAGCCCTTTCGTCAATCCATAAATGGCACTATCCTTTTCAAGCCAAGGGCTAACCTGAAAATCCCAGCCCAAAGCCTTTAATCGTTCTTCTTTTTCCAGACGCGTGGCTTCGATATTGTTGGTGATCAGGTATTGGTCCTTCGCAGTTACGAGCAGAGCAAACTCTGCCTTGCTGCTGGCCGTGTTCACATAAGCTGCAGCTCCAGCGGTGGCCCAGGCGATGCTGCTAACGCGTTGTAGCAAGATGGCATCCACTGCATGCCTTAAGGCCAGGTCGCGCAGCAGGCTTAATTTCATTGACGTTTCACCCATGCCAACTTCCATTCTCCAGGTTAGAAACCTCTGGGCAGGAGATAATACACTTCATTCCACTTGAGCTCGTTTTTCAGTCTTGCCAGATCGGTATGGTTGTCAATCAGCAGGAATTCCAGGCTTGCAATTTCAGCGAAGTCTTCCAGGTGCCTGGTGGTAACAGACTGACTGAATCCGGTATGGTGAGCCCCGCCTGCGAGGATCCAACCTTGTGCCGCAACCTTGAGGTTGGGCCGTGGAATCCACACTGCACTGGCTACCGGCAGATTGGCCAGCGGTTTCTCCGGCTGGACGACATCCACTTCATTTACAATCATGCGGAATCGATTACCCATGTCGATCAATGTTGCGTTGATGGCGGGCCCACTACTGACATTGAATACCAGGCGGGCCGGATCAGCTTTCCCTCCAATAGAGAGCGGGTGAATTTCCAGCGAGGGCTTATTGGCTGCAATCGATTCACACACCTCCAGCATATGGGCACCCAATACTTTGGGCGATTCTCCACTAAAGTCATAGGTATAGTCTTCCATAAAGGAAGTACCACCAGCAAGACCACTACCCATTACTTTCATTGCGCGGACCAGGGCAGCGGTTTTCCAGTCCCCCTCTGCGCCGAACCCGTAACCTTCTGACATCAAGCGTTGTACAGCCAAGCCTGGTAATTGTTTTAAACCATGAAGATTTTCAAAAGTCGTAGTGAAGGCTTTAAAATGGCCATCTTCAAGAAAAGCACGTAAACCCAATTCAATACGGGCAGCATCGCGCAGTGATTGTCGCTGAACGCCCCCTGGACGCAGGGATTCAGCAACTGTATAGCGGTCATCATACTCGGCCATCAGGCGATCTATCTCTACTTCCGTAACTGAATCGACATATTTGACCAGATCACCCATACCATATCCATTCACCGAATACCCTAGCTGGATTTGTGCTTCAACCTTATCACCCTCTGTGACCGCCACTTCGCGCATATTATCGCCGAAACGAGCAAGGCAAGCACCTTGAGCATCATGCCAAGCACTGGCAGCGCGCATCCAGGTCCCCAGGCTGGAAAGCACGTCATCATCTTGCCAGAACCCAACGATAACTTTCCGGTTTAATCGCATCCGGCTGGCAATGAATCCAAATTCGCGATCACCATGTGCAGATTGGTTGAGATTCATGAAATCCATATCGATCTCAGACCAGGGCAAGTCTCGATTATATTGTGTGTGCAGGTGGGCAAAGGGTTTACTCAGCGCTTTTAGGCCAGCGATCCACATTTTTGCTGGAGAGAAAGTGTGCATCCAGGTAATTAATCCGATACAGTTTTGGTAGTTATTCGCTTCCCGGCAGAGTTCGGTGATCGCATCAGGAGTCTTCACAACCGGTTTACAAATCACCTTCAGCGGTAGTTTGCCCGATTGAGTCATCTGCTGTGCCATTTCCCTGGCGTGTTGCTCCACTATTTTAAGTGTTGCTTCACCATACAAGTGTTGGCTTCCTGTTACAAACCATACTTCATAGTCTTTGAGGTTGATCATAAATATCTCCTTAAAATAACATTCTATAATCAGTCAATGATCCTGGTATTTTTCATTCATAATAATGCCGGGCGATAATTTGCTCCTGATACTCAGGCGCAAGCTCGCAGAAGTAGCCGCTCCAGCCCCACACCCGCACAATTAAATTCTTATAATTCTCCGGATGCTTTTGGGCTTCCAGCAATGTTTCCAGGTTTAAGCTGTTCAACTGTAATTGCTGGCAGCCTAATTGGACGAAAGTTCGCACCAGCATGGCTGTCTTTCGGATTGATTCAGCATTGCGAAAAACGGTATCGGAGAGTTCCATGGTGATCGGTCCGCCATTGTAAATGCGCTGGTAATCAATCTTGGCAAAGGATTGCAACATGCTGATTGGCCCGCGCAGGCGCACACCCAACGAAGGTGAAAGGTTGGCACCGAATGGATCACCAGCAAATCGTCCATCTGCGGTAGCACCGACCACCGGCTCACGCATCCCCTCGTGCCCGCTTGCCAGCCAGATATAGTACATGGCAGAACCTGTGCCCGGACGCAGGAGTCCTCCCCTGGCTGTCTGCCCATACCTATCACAGGCAGTGGCGAAATCATCGAATAGTCTCACCAGTAATGTATCTGCGAGTGCCTCGTTGTTACCAACCTTTGATCCTTCATCGAAAAGTTTACAGCGCAATGTTTCGTAACCAGCAAAATTACCCTCCAGGGCAGAGAGCAGGTCATCCGCGGGAATACTGCCCTCTTCAATGACGAACTGCTTCACCGCGGCCAGGGCATCTGCTGCATTAGCCGCGCAAGCCCCGTGGATACCAAAATTGTTGTATTTCAGTCCTTCCGAAAGATCCTTACCCTGCTCAAGACAGCCATCCATGAACACTGAGTAATAGGGAGACGGTGGCAATAATAAGCGGGAATAATTTTCACCGAGCTGATGCACTTGCTGATTGATATTCTCGGTAACCCGGTCGAGGATTCCCTCAAAATCGTCACAGGCTTTGAGCCCCTCGCGAATAGCAACGTCTGCTGCCGCTGGGAATGACACTGCCCCAATATTGACCACCTCCATACCGCGGCCGGGGATGATAAACTCCCAGCAGGCGGCTACAACGTAATCACGCGCATCTTCGAGGTCATAACCGTGGGACACAAGCGCCGGAATCACGACATCGTCATTACTATATTGGGGAAAACCCAATCCGATGCGGGTTAACTCGGTAGCCAATACCAGCAGATCGAGGTTGGTCTGAGCCGATATGCGCAGATTGATTTTTGGATCGATCATCCCCAGGTCTCGTGAGACGCGCAGAACCATACGGGTAAGCTCGTTCACCGCAGAATCTCCATCGGGTGTAATACCACCCAGGGTGAGCGACTGCCCATTGTCACCCTGCTGAACCCCGGGGTACAGGTCGCTATCCTTGTTCAGCGAGATGAAGAACTCAGCCAGCAGTTCTTCGGCGGTTTCGACCTTCAGGCGGCCTGCCTTGAGGTCAGCGACTAAGAATGGCCACATGTATTGATCGAAGCGCCCCAGGCCCACATGATAGTGCCCACTGAGCCAGACCACTGCCTGGCATAACCGGAGCGATTGCAGGGCTTCATGGAAGGTTCGCGCAGGGTATGCCAGGACTTGCTGGAACGTATCGGCGATCTCTTGCCTCCCCATCTCTCGCGCTTTCGCTGCGTATTGGGCAGCAAGTTCCAAAACCGCCTCGATCGTCTCGATGGCACAGTCGAGGAACTCAATGGATTGCGTTTCTCCTGCCAGCCTCTCACGTGTTTCGAGTGCCACCTGGATTCGTCCCAGTAAGCCCTGGGTCAGCAACAGGTTCCAGTCTGCACAAATATTGCTGATCGGTCCGAATTCGTGCAAAGTGCGACCAGCAGTCAACTGAGCCCACTCTTCGTATGAGTACACCTGGGGAACTCCTGGTAATGTCCGGGTAAATACGATGCGCTCATCCGGTTTAATAATGACTTGCTCGGCTTCACACTGACGCCGTACCAGGAGTGCCATTCTCTTTGGCCATGAAAGTTGCCTGGCTTCGCATTCATTGAGGATCTCAATCGAAGCGAATTGTCTGAGCGTCCGATGGGTACCGTCCCGCACCCGCTCCTTCATGGAGCTCAATCGTTCATTCATACTACGCTCACTTTGACTTTTTCCCGCTCAAAGACCTCGGTGTTGAGGTTGAGTGG
>JBAQFX010000118.1:0-7586 GCA_049287485.1 Anaerolineales bacterium | reverse complement strand
CCCTTGCGGGGGAGGGGAAAACTCTCGAAAAATGGGCGTACGCAGGCGGAGTAGCCCCTGCGTACGCCCATTTTTCGATTACTTTTTCGCTAATTGCCGTAGGGAAGACGAAATAATTGGTCACGGGTGAGTAATTACATATACAACTCTGGGAGAGTGAAATGGTCAGCGGATGGTATGACGATGCCTCAGTGCCATTTACAGGGTAGAATCAGGTATACTGTTAAAAGTACTGCATCTATTAGAGTTATCAAGGAGATTAGCTATGGTTGTAGAATATGATGAGAAGGGCAAGTTCTTTACGGATGTCATCGTGAAAGATGTGATCCGATCGCACATCCAGACACAAGAGCATACGATCCTGGGGAACTTGCATGTACGCAAGGGTGAACGCCTGAGCGACGGGATTAACCAACCCGACATTTTTCTGGCAGTGACCGATGCAGAAATATATAACCAGGAGGGGGAAAAGCTATATACCAGCGATTTTTTAGCGGTCAACCGGGAGCACATCGTGTGGCTGATGCCGATCGAAGAACGTAAAGACGGGCAAGAGTGATTGGAGACCGATGATGGAAACCCCCAAGACACCCGATCGCTCTGCCTTACAAGATCCAAAATTGGTTAAACTGAAAACTTTTCTCATTAATGCCGTGGCACGCGAATTTAACGAGGCAATTACATCGGCTGAGGAACGAACAACACTGGTTAAGGAGGCGCTGAACAAAGCTTATGAACAAACCGGTCTAAAATTGCCGGAAAGCATCCGCAAAGCGCTTTTTCATAATGTGTTGGACGAATTGATCGGCTTCGGCCCGATCCAAGGTCTGCTGGATGATCCTGAAATCACTGAGGTGATGGTTAATCGAGCAGACAGGGTGTATATCGAACGTGGCGGTAAGCTGCTCGAGACGCAGGTGAAGTTCGATAGTGATGAGCATATCATGCATGTTATCGAGAGGATCATCTCGCCACTCGGAAGACGGGTGGATTCAGACAGCCCGATGGTGGATGCACGACTCCCGGATGGATCGCGGGTGAATGCCGTGATCCCACCGGTGGCAATTGATGGCCCCATGCTGACCATCCGCAAATTCTCCAAGACCAAATTGACGATCAAACAATTAATTGAATATGATACGCTCACTCCAACGATGTCGGATTTCCTGCGCGCCTGCGTACTGGGCAGGTTGAACATCGTCATTTCTGGTGGTACGGGCTCGGGTAAAACGACACTGCTTAATGTGCTGTCAAGCTTTATCCCTGAGAATGAGCGCGTGGTAACCATCGAAGATTCAGCGGAGCTGCGCCTTGACCAGGACCATGTGGTGCGCATGGAAGCCAGACCACCCGATATTGATGGGCGCGGGCAGGTTACTATCCGGGACATGGTACGGAATTCATTACGCATGAGACCAGACCGGATTGTGGTGGGTGAATGCCGTGGAGGTGAAGCATTGGATATGCTTCAGGCAATGAACACCGGGCATGATGGCTCGCTGA
Source organism: Anaerolineales bacterium (assembly GCA_049287485.1). Classification (GTDB taxonomy): domain Bacteria; phylum Chloroflexota; class Anaerolineae; order Anaerolineales; family UBA4823; genus FEB-25. The sequence goes on along the minus strand of JBAQFX010000118.1, from coordinate 6,083 downwards.
CCACCTTGCATGCCAACTCGCCACGCGATGCACTCTCACGAATGGAGACGATGGTGCTGATGGCGGGGATGGAGCTGCCACTGAAGGTGATCCGCCAGCAAGTGGCTTCGGCAGTAGATCTGATCGTACACCAGTCACGGCTTAAAAATGGACCGCGCAAAATCACCGCCATCTCGGAGGTTTCGGGGATGGAGGGGGAAACGATCGTGATGACGGATATCTTCAAGTATGAGCAGACAGGGGTGACACCAGATGGTGATGTGATCGGCCACTTCACGCCAACCGGGATCCGGCCAATGTTTTCACCGCGGCTGGAGGCCGTGGGGTACAAGCTCAGCGCGGAGTTGTTCAGTACGATGAATATGCATCCGGTTGGACGGCGGCGATAAGAAGAAACAGGAAATTTCAATTCATTACACACACCACCACCCCTAACCCTCCCTCAGAGGCTGTCCATGTGAAGCTCATGGACAGCCCATAGGGGGGAAATCTCTCGAAAAATGGGGGTACGATGGCTGTTTTGGTTTAGGAAATGCTAATTTTCAACGCATTTTCAAATATGGATAAAAGTGGGATACTTTAGAGATTAGGAGTGGAATATCGTCCAAGGATGGCCAAATCGGAACAAATAAAGGATATATTTGACCAGAAAAAGATTGAAGTTTGCAGTGACGGACCATACATCGTCACTGGCAGCATCCCGCTGGTCAATAAAATTCAAGTGGTATCGGAATATGGCGAACCTCTAGCCTGGAAAAAAGACGGGGAGATACCTACCGGTGAAACTTATTTCCTATGCCGCTGTGGTCATTCCAGCCACAAACCATTTTGCGATGGCACGCACCTGCAGATTAATTTCAATGGGACGGAGGCCGCTCCCATCAACACCAGAGCGGAACGGCAAGAGATTCTCCCCGGCAGCAGGAACATCAGCATAAGCAACGATATGATCCTGTGCACAGCGGCTGGTTTTTGCACCAACCGCATGACCAGTATTGCCGAGATGGCAGCACATACGGGGGATACCCAGGTGCGGGCGATGGCGATTGCTATGATAGAACACTGTCCTTCTGGTGCGCTGACATATGCACTCGAAGAAGGCGGAGAAGAGATTGAGGTTGACCTTCCCCAACAGATCGCCATTACCACCGAGATCACCTCAGACGGCGCTATAGAAGGTCCGTTGTGGGTGACAGGAGGCATTCCTATCATCCGCTCTGATGGACAACCGTTTGAGATTCGCAACCGGGTGACTTTATGCAATTGTGGTCAGTCACAAATCAAGCCACTTTGTGATGGCTTACACCGGGAACACCCCACCAGAAAGTAGCCTGTGAATTATTAAAATTCAAGCGGAAGCGATATGATGCGCTTGATACAACCAGTTCAGAACACGTAATGCGCGAAGCGTGTTCCACCGGCTAAGCGCGAATTCTTTCACTGCAGGAGGCTCTCGGCAAGAGCTTCAGGTCTTTTCGACCCAGAAATGGTGATAGTCAGCCGACTCATCTTCCTCTTTAATAATAAAGCCAGCTTGTGTGAGCCATTGACGGACCTGATCCATCGAAGGATAGTAATGGTAGCCGCCTTGATCGTCTCCAGGGCCAGTTGGGGCGACCGATTCACCAAATATGACGGGCAGACCCTGAGCCAGTGCGGCTTGGAAATCATGTTCTATGACGGATGGATCAGCAATTTCTACAGTGAAATAAAGCTGACCATGGGGTTTGAGCGCCTGATGGAAATTAGCGAGTACCATCGACCAATCTTCTGGGGAAATCATTTCCATTGCATCAATACACAGGATCAGGTCAAATGCTTCCTGGAAATTAATTTCCTGTAAACCAAACTTTTTAACCCTTACCTGGGGATATTTATTGGTGGCCCGCTTGAGCATAGCCTGGGATTGGTCGATCCCAGTAAACCTTCTCCCGCTGGCAAGCAGGATTGGCCAGTATTTGCCGGTACCGCAAGCAGCATCCAGAATGGATGCATTTTCGGGGCAAGCATTAACCAGCTGGGTGACAAATCGCCGATGAACAGGGTCAATTTCAGCCCATTTTTTATCATAAATGGGTGACCACAAGCGGTCATAGCGTTCTTCGGAAGAACGTCGCTTTTTTTTCAGCCAATCAGAACGGTTCATAAGGTGGGCTCTTTTCGGATGTTGTAGATGAAAGAATTGTACAAGATTTAAACAATTCTGGGGAAAAGGACTTGTTTTCGATTGGAAAGAAACTGCCATCATCCCAGCTCGTTTAAAAATAAAAACCGGGTAATATCGAGGGAAAAAACACCTCCCCGCAGCCTGCTCCAATTCAGGGGGATCATTGGGAGAGGAGTAAGAGGCGATACATCATTAATAACACACATTAGTGCAACTATTGCTAAAACATCAACTAAAAAGTTGCAGAAGTTACGATTAATTATTTCCTTCGTCGAGGAAACCAGGGGATGAATTCACTGGTCGTTTCAATGTATTCGGCATATCCAGGCTTGGTTTCTTTCATGGTCTTTTCTAGCAGGCTGACGCCTGAGACGCGTAATAATAATCCGGTCATAACGATGGGACTGAAGATGGTCCACCAACCACCACCGGCAAGGGCAATCAGGTAATACGCCCACCATTGAGTGGCATCACCAAAGTAGTTGGGGTGACGGGAATAGCGCCAGACACCCGTGTTGAGCAGTTTACCTTTATTGGTGGGATTAGCTTTAAAACGGGTAAGCTGCCAATCACCGATGGATTCGAAGAAAAAGCCGATCAGCCATACAGGGATGGCGAGGAAATCCAGCCATACCAGGCGGGAGGGGAGTGACCTTAGCTGAGCGGCGAGCAGGGGCGTGGCGATAATCATGAGTAAGATACCCTGCAGGATAAACACTTTGAAGAGGCTGCGCCACCACCAGCTCGCTCCGGCTTCCTTACGCCAGGTTTGATAGCGAAAATCTTCCGGCTTGGCCCAATTCCGGCGCAGGATGTGGAGGGAGAGGCGCAATCCCCAGATAGTCACCAACAGGCTGAGCAGCAATTTACGGGTGATGAAGCCTTCCGGAGTAAGCAGAAATGCCACCCAGGTGAAAATGACAAATCCAGTACCCCAAAAAATGTCCACAATGCTGGAGTTTTTAATGGCGAGGCTCAACAACCACAGCAGGATCATCAGACCGAAAATTACTCCGGCGAGGATAAGATAAGCTGATAGGAAGTCCATGTTTCCCTCCAAGGAATGTGCGATGATGTTAATCAGGCGGCGCTGATCACAGCAAAACCGGCCGCACCCGGACCGATATGGGCGCCAATCACCGGGGTAATATCTACCGAAAGGATATCACCTGGTGGTAATAGAGAGGCAGCATGTCGGCGCAACTCTTCCACCCGTTCAAGGGCATGCGTGTGGACGAAGGCTAAACGCTCAGCGGGCGTGACCTGGGCAAGTAATTGGACCAGTCGCCTGGTGGCATGCGAAGTGGTGCGGACGCGCTCGGCACTGGGAGTGCCATCGAACATCTTCATGATAGGTTTGATGCGCAGTAATGAACCCAGCCTGGCGATAATGCCGTTGACGCGCCCACTGCGTTTTAAGAATTCCATGGTATCCAGGGCGGCAAAGACATGAGTGCGTTTAATCTGGGCATTCAGCACAGGCAACATTTGGGAAATGCTGTACCCCTGAGCAGCCAGTATGGCGGCGGTTTCAACTAAAAAACCGGTGCCCAGGCTGAGCTGGCCTGAATCTAACACGGTTACCGGCACCGATTTGGTGTTTCGTGCTGCCAGGTTGGCTACATCCAGGATGGCACTCATGGAGGCTGAAATGTGGATCGAAAGGACTTCACTGGCACCTTCATCAGCCAGGGCATTGTATAAGGCGCGAAATTTATCGGGAGAGGGTGCCGCGGTGGTTGGATGCACCGGAAAATAGGGCAGGCGAGTGTAAAAATCCTCCCGAGTGATGTCAATGCCATCCAGAAAACCCTGTTTCCCTACATTGATGTAGAGGGGAACGACCCAGATATGATATCGATCGATGATCTCGGGGGGTAAATCGCAGGTGCTATCGGTCACAATGCGGACAGACATGGCTAATCTTCAAATGACCAGGATGATACCGAAAACGACCTCAATGGCCAGGCTGATCCAGTTGGATTGAGCAAAGGACTGATCGAAAAATATTGAGAAGATACGGGCGACGGCGATGGCAAGGTAGCCAATCCCCAGCATGCGGTATGCAGTAGGTCCCAGAAACAGGGGAACTACCCCCAGGGCAATGAACAGGCCACCGAAGACGGCACGGATCTCTGAGACGCCGCGCACGCTGCTGGCGGTCAGGCCAATGAAGCCATAGGTGGCATCCGGCTTAACCAGAGCGAGCAGACCCGTGGCAGCTGTCGCCAGGGCAGCAATGATCTTTAATATCGATAAGACATTCATGCGAAGCTCCTTTTTAATTTCCCTCATTTACTCTCTCTATCACTATCTGGCTGTGATAGCCTTACCCGGTATTTTCACTTCGAGACATACGCCCTGCAAGAAGGAGTTAAAACTGTTTTTATTGTATAGAAAGTCCAAAAAAGAAAACAATGGCGTTCAGATGGTAATTCTCAAAGCCAGATTGTTCTTAAAAACCAGTAAATCTAACGGGTAATAAATATAGCTGAATATTACCATATTTGATAAGAATTAAGAATATTAATCCTATAGCGGATTAGTTATTACTCACTCCCCCACCCCTAACCCCTCCCCGATTGGCTGTATAGACTTGAATAAAGACGAAAAAGTAAAATTGGTTACACGAACCCAAAGGAGATTTTTTTTCATGTTTACATTATCTTCCTTGCTCTAAAACCCTGGAATAACCAAAATGACAATTTCGGTTAATACATCTCTTTGGCGTCACGGCGCAGGCGGCGGATATGGCGCAGGTGAGCGCTGACACGCTCGTCATCACTATAAGGATAGGTGAAACCGAAATGCTCGGCAACAGGGATGGCAATACGCCGGAAGAGCTCGCCCATAGCTAGCAGGGCATCCCAGGTGTGGTCATATTCTGCATCCGAGTAGGTGCTGAGAAGCAACTGCCACAATTCGGGTTCAAGGTGCTTTTGCAGATATTTCCCCATTTTACCCGGGGATTTTTGAAAACCAGTGCACACACCCACATACCAGATCAGCATTTTATCCAGCTGCTCGCGCACATAATGGTCAAGCATATGCTTGGCATAAACAATCTCGCATCGCCACAAGCCTTTGGCAACATAGGGAGAAACCCACCAGAATTCGTTGGTGCAGTCGAAGAAGGCTTTGGCAATGGGTGGCTCGGGCATATATCCAGATTCATTTGGGGGTGGGTACAAGGGGAGGATGCCATCCTTGTCCAGCAGGGTGAGGGTGAGGCTATCCTGCTCGAGCTCGTCCAGCTTGCTGAGCGGGAAAAGGGTGAGATCGATGCGGTTGCCGTCGGCGAACTGCATCAGGTAGCCATAATGATCTTTGCCCTCCGGTGGTGGGTCTGACATTTCGTCGGGAAGCTGCAGGATCATCAGGTCGCCGAAGAGCGTGATCCAGCCAGGGTCTGCCAGGAAGGATTCCTTCTCGGTGACCAGGTAAACAATGTCATAATCCTGGAAGAAATCTTTGGGAGCATGGGGGTTAACCCGCGAGCCATTCATGATGACGGCACGCACGCGCTCATCATTACGGGCGGTGTTGACGATCAGGTCGAGCATTTCGCGTTCGCTGCGCATGGTACTCCTGAGAGATATGAGGATAGGTGATGTTGGTGATATTCGATACTATCCCGATTGTTAGCATCCGTCAAGCGATTTGCTGACCTTCGGAAAAAAGTCAGGACTTTATTGAAAATCACTTGTCATAGCGAGCCGCAAGTGGTCACCTGCACGATATTTGTGTGGCTCTTCTCGCGGCGTGGCAATCTTCTAGAAGAATTGGAGGCTGCTTCGCTTCGCTCCTAAGAAACTGGTGGAACGATAGGTTCCAAACGAAAACCAAGCAAAGTGGCGCGACGATTCAAGGTACGTAAGATACGAGCTCGATATTGTTGTTCATAATAATCAGAACC
>JBAQFX010000117.1:0-5294 GCA_049287485.1 Anaerolineales bacterium | reverse complement strand
CTATGGGCCCTTTCATCGTCAGAGCCTGCCGGCAAGCAACCCAATTACCTTTGGATGTGCACTTGATGATCGAATCACCTGAAAATCTACTTGAGGATTTCGCTAAGGCAGGAGCAAGCAATCTCACTGTGCATGTTGAAACCTGTCCCAACCTGCACCGAACCATACAAACCATCCATGAGTTGGGCTGTAAAGCTGGTGTTGTCCTCAATCCTGGCACTCCAGCAGTCATGGTAGAACCAGTCCTCCACATGGTTGATCTGTTGTTAGTCCTGAGTGTCAATCCAGGATATTCTGGGCAGGTATTCCTACCTGAAATATTGCCAAAACTGACTTATCTCCACCAAATCATGGAAAAAGTAAACCCTGAAGCGGATCTCGAAGTTGATGGAGGCATAGATACCGATACATTACCTCTCGTTATTCAAGCGGGAGCTAATGTCTTTGTTGCCGCACATGCAATTTTCGATTACCCAGGTGGGATTGCAGCTGGTATCCAGCAGTTACGTTCTCATTTTCCAGATTAAATAAAAAGTCACGGTACAAACCGTGACCAATTCTAAAATTCTTGTCAGGCAGCCTTTAGGATGTTTTCACCATGGTGCGCATGCATTTTGTACATAAGATCTTACGAATCTTTTTGCCATTCTCATAGACTGTAACAGACTGTAAGTTGGGGCGAAAAGTTCTCCGGGTACTTTTATTCGACCAAGGACGATTACGTCCAAAGCTCGTAGTTTTACCACAATGTGCACACTTAGCCATATTCAAGATCCTTTTCCAATGCTTCTGCTTCCACGATTTTTAAACAGGGCACTTAGCTAAAATTCTAATTAATTTTTATCAAATTTCAAGCTATAATAACGTCTCAATTATGTCGGGCTATCATTTGATTAAGCCCGCCAATATTACCACATAATGGATTTGATTACAAGCCGTAAATTATCTGCGAGATTCTAAACCATTATTGAGAGGGATGTCATGGACAATGAAAATACCCCCCTTGGTCGGATCACCATTTCACCCCGCGCCATCGCAACAATCGCCTATCAAGCTGCTCGCCAATCATATGGTGTGGTGGGTTTGACCTCAAAGAACCTGATGGAAGGGATTACCCAGGTCATTGTGAAAGATCCAACCCATGGGATTGAGGTTAAATATGATGATCATAATATATCGATTGATATCTATGTCATCATTGAATATGGTACGCGCATCAAATCCGTCGCTTCGAGTGTAAGTAACACTATCAAATTCAATGTAGAAAAAGCCTTGGGAATGCCAGTTGAACAGGTAAATGTTCACGTCCGTGGCTTACGGGTTAGTGACACGGATTAAAAAAATACTAAAGGCATCACTCCCAGGAACTTATTAAATGGATCAAACAGAACCAGTCAATCCAACTCCTAAATCAATATATCCCAATCAAAAATATCCGATTGATGGTCAGGTTTTTAAAACACTCATCGAGTCTAGTTTAACCTGGTTGAGAACCAACCAGCAAGTAGTTAATGTATTGAACGTCTTCCCAGTACCCGATGGTGATACAGGAACGAATATGGTTTTAACCATGCAGGCAGCTTGCGATGAAATATCCAATTCGCCCGAACGAAACATCGGCAAGCTTACCCGCATGGTGGCTCATGGTGCATTGATGGGCGCGCGTGGTAATTCAGGCGTGATCCTTTCGCAGTTATGGCGTGGTTTTGCCCGTGCTTTGGATAATTTTGAAACATTGGATGGTCAACTTTTGGTCAATGCACTTCATCAGGGCAGAAATACTGCATATAAAGGAGTTGTCCGCCCTGTTGAAGGGACCATCCTGACGGTGGCAAAGGATATTACTGCTGAAGCTGAAAATGCACTTCCAGAAACCCAGGATCCTTATGATATCCTTGAGCGTGTTGTCACTGCTGCAGATATCTCTGTTCAAAAAACGCCCGAGCTTCTGGCTGTATTGAAGGAAGCCGGGGTCGTTGATGCCGGTGGGAAAGGTTTATTTTTCATCCTAGAAGGGATGTCCCGCTACATCAAAGGGCTCCCATTGGATGTAGCTCTCGTTGCAGTTCTACCATTATCATCCATGAAATTGGAAAACACCTTGGAGAATATCGAACCCGGCCAAGATTTCGAAGTAGTTGTAGATTTCCATCCCAAAGCAGAATTAAATATTATCCAATTTTATGAAGACCTGCAGCGTATTGGTACCTCGATTCAACTTGGTGAAGGGGATGGCATCTACCGCATGCACATTCATGTCCCCGCAGGTTCCGAGTATGAACCGATTGAATACACGAAATCCTTAGGTACGGTTACCAAAGCTGCTATTGAGAACCTGAGGGCTCAGATGGAAGATGTTGAGCATGAAGGGATGAGCGCATTGCAGTTCACCCCAGTTGAACCAGGCCAGATTGCCACCATTGCTGTAGCCCCTGGCCCAGGGATTGCCCGGGTTTTTGCAAGCTTGGGTGTCTCAGCCATTGTTGAGGGTGGGCAATCCATGAATCCCAGCACCCAGGAAATTTTGGATGCCTTGGAAAATTTGCCAACTGACCAGGTGATCATACTTCCGAATAATAAAAATATAATCCTTGCTGCCCAATCCGCTGCTCAGCTGACAGTCAAACATGTTACTGTCATTCCCTCCAGGTCCGTTCCACAAGGTATGGCAGCCATGATGCGTCTTATCGCCACAGGAGATATTGAAGAAGTCGCTGCCGATATGAATGCTGCAATGAATGATGTGGAAACCGGAGAGATAACAACCGCAACCCGCAGCGTGGAAATCGATGGCGTGAATGTTACCGAAGGTCAGATTATCTGTCTGCTCAACGGGAAGTTAGTCCTGGCATCGAATGACCTCAAGCAAGCTACCCTGGGATTATTGAAAAAAGCGCATGCTGATCACTTTGAATTGATTACACTATTTTATGGTTCAGACATTTCTCGTATGGAAGTGGATGCCATTGCTGATGCTATTCGTAAGAAATTCCCGCAACAAGAATTAGAAGTTCAGGATGGCGGTCAGCCTCATTATCAATTTATTATCTCGATTGAGTGAGTGCTGGTAACTCAGATTTTATGCCCAGAACTTGCATAATAACCGACAGCACTGCTTGTTTCACCAGATCAAGTTTTACGGGACAAGAACACGTCACCATCCTCCCCCATATTGTCCAGGTGAATGGCCAGCATATACAGGATAGTAAAGATTTATCCATCTATCTGGCGCCCTCTAAACTTTTAAAACCCCCGCAAACATCTCCACCATCCGTCAATGATTTTCGAGATGCGTTTATCTCCTTAGGGATGAAGTATAAAGAAATTGTAGTCATCCTTCTTTCATCTCACATCAGCCAGGCGAACTTCAACGCTCACCTGGCAAGTCAATCAGGCAAAAGTCCAGCTAATATTTTCATCATCGATTCACTGAATACCGCGGTTGGTTTGGGATTATTGGTTCAAGCTGCTGCTGATTATGCAAATCGTGGGTTTTCAGGGCTAGAAATAAACCACCTTGTAAGAGGTATGATCAATCACATTTACTCAGTTTTCTGTCTTCCAGACCTCTCTTACCTGTACCGGTCAGGTCAGATTGATCCAGCCCAGGCCATTGTAGGAGAAATGCTGGGGGTTATCCCATTCTTTACCCTTGAAAAGGGTAAACTTATCCACACGCAAAAAATCCGCAGTCCCCGTCACCTTGTCGATATTATGTATGAGTTTGTGGCTGAGTTTGAACACATCAAGTACCTCGCTCTCCTGCAAGGAATCACAGCATTTGAGCAGGAAAGTCGAAACCTACGCGAACGCATCAGCCAAAACGTGCGTAGTACCCCTTTATGTGAACAGAGCCTAAGTTTAGCGTTGGCAACTATCTTAGGTCCCCATAGTATTGGTCTGGTCGTTATGGAAAATTCACCCAGGGAGATATAAGGTGAAAATCGCCATCGTCACCGACAGCACATCAGACATTTCCACTGAACTTGCCCGTGAAAATGATATCCATGTGATACCAGCTATCCTGGTGATCAATGGTCAAAGTCTGGAAGATGGGCGTGGGATATCCCGCGAGGATTTGTATCGTCAATTACCCTCAATGAAAGTATCACCTTCGACTGCTGCCCCTTCTAGTGGCACTTTCCAACAGCTTTATGAGCAGTTACTCAACCGAGGAGCCGATCAGGTAATCTCGATCCACGTCTCAAGCTTATTAAGCGGCATGTATAACACTGCATTGGTAGCTGCTAAAGTGTTCGGCAAACGGGTCCATGTGATCGACTCGTGTCATGTAAGCCTTGGATTAGGCTTTCAAGTACTCGCAGCAGCCAGGGCTACTGCCATAGGTAAATCCCTGATAGAAATCCAGAATATTATAGCTGGGATTCGCAGTCGTACCCACTTGGTTGCTATGCTTGATACTCTCGAATATGCACATCGCAGTGGTCGTATTTCTTGGGCACGCTCTAACCTCACGGCGCTTCTTCGGATCAAGCCTTTCGTCGGGATTGCAGACGGGAAAGTGATCCGCATGGGAGAAACTCGCACACGGCAAAAGGGGATCGAACGGTTATATCAGATGCTGGCCTCCTTTGATCAGTTGGATCAGCTGGCGGTTCTGCACACCAACGCTGAAGTTGAGGCGATTCAGATTGTTGAGCACTTCAAGTCGATGGTGAAACATCACCCTCTCATCATTAATGTAACTTCAATTATTGGCGTTCACGTTGGGCCAAATGGGTTAGGTTTTGTTGCCGTAACTGCATAATATTGATGACACAGGCAACTTTGCTGCAATATAGTCAATCGCTGGTTGTCTATCTCTTCATCCAGATGGTGGGTATTTGATACACAAAAGATTAAGATACCGATTGATTTATAGATTTATACTATCAGCAATAAATTTATTATGCTAGAATGAAATCGGGATTGATCCCACACAAACAAAAAGCGAGAGAACAAAATGAAAACAGAAAAGAGAACAATAACAACCGGGGGTACAGTTACAACGAATTCAGATGATGAATATACCTATTTTGGCGGAACAGCAAGAAATGAAGAATATAAGAAATTAGTTTTAAAGATGATTGAAGAGAATTTCGAATATACAGGTAAAACCACATATCAGCCTGAGAATGAAGTGGGAGATACAGGAATAGCTCAATCCTTTGAAGATAAGATAATCGCGGATTATAAGTATTTGTGGAGTCATCCAGGATCACGCGAAAAAGGAGTAACAATTTTAGAGAAAGTTGCTATAAATAATAACTATAACCCGACAGGTTGTTATAAAA
>JBAQFX010000116.1:0-6466 GCA_049287485.1 Anaerolineales bacterium | reverse complement strand
TAGCCAAGTAATTTTCCAAAGATTATCAGGTTTTCGAGAGCTCCTTCACTTATAGGGATGTTTTCAGAACTAACCGTATTGAGATTTTTTAATACAGTCGGAATAGAAATCGCAGAATTAATCGCTGGAAGATCTATCGCAGAGACTGAAAAAGTAACCAGGATTATTGTAAGAGATATGTGAATAATTCTGCTCATATTTCTGCAATTATAGTTTTATATAATATTGAAAAACGCTGTTTTATCCTTAGCTATAATGTGATAAGCAATTATATACCTCCAGGAAATTGTGACAGTATTTCCCAACACAGCTATAATAAGTTTCAAAATGGCGCACAAATGGCGCACAAGTTTGCTTTAACATAAAAATACCGACCCCAGATCTGGGGTCGGCAGTAGGTAAATTGGAAAAAAAGGATATTAATTATTAAAACATTGAATCTATGGATAGGGATAAGGTATCTGAGTCGCTTGAATTTCTGTAGGTTGTATCATTATCGATTGTGTTGCTGTGGATGATTCTGTTACTATAATAGATGGATGTAGTTTAGCAGGTCCCCGCCATGCTATGATTTCATCTCCGGGCTGCAAAGGAAGCTCGTTAATGATATAGTCAGGCAATTCAATGAGTAAGTCAGTATATGAACGAAGTGGCCCAACTGTAAATTGCTCATATATTCCATTCGAATGCTTTACTAAAATTATAAATTTTTCTTGATCATTGAGGCTGGGGGAGAGATCGGTATACTTAGAAATAGGAATTTTAGTTGGGGTTGGATAAACAGTCTTTGAATATTCAGCTATCTGAGTTGCATCTGGAGTGGAGGTTGCGTCATTATTCATTTGATAAGTAGATAATGCATCCATAGTAGGTAGTCCCGGTGGATTAAGTGAACCTTGACCTTTTACTACAATGGTTTTTATACTAATTATCAAGATACTCAATAACAAGATAATGGCTAGGACCAAAAGGGTTTTCCTTTTCCAAGCAAATTGCTTGAGCATATCGGACTCTATTCTTGAAACCAAAACTTATCTTTTTTCGAAGTGGCCTTAGTAATTAAAAACCAATAATTTTCATCACCTGACCCAAATCTATTATAGATTTTTTTTATTAGAGAGAGATTAATTTAATGGGTTTTACAGGTTTTTTTGATATATTTTGTGTCTCAGGTTAATTGATATTGACAATTTACTTGAAATTCATTTTTCACCAATGGATCTTTGGGAAGATATAAAATGGCGCACAAATGGCGCACAAGTTTGCTTTAACATAAATAGGCCGACCCCATAGTTGGGGTCGGTGGTCGTTTTTCGGGTGTTTTATCCCACATCTATGGGGTGGGCAAAGGGGGTCACCTGCACGATTTTTGTGCGGCTCGAACCCTTAACCACTTGATCCACAGTCAAGTGCTCTGCCGGTTGAGCTACAGGCACCATATTAACGCCATCTTTTTTCTGAAGGGCTGAATATATCAGAGTACAATTGGTGTGAAAGGACCAGCATACCTATCAATCCGGAGGCGCATCGTGACCGGTAAAATCGTGGTGGTGGGCAGTTTCGTGTATGACCTGATCGTCTGGCTGCCGCACTTCCCCCGCAAAGGCGAAACACTGCTCGCCTCGCAATTCAAAATGTATGCCGGAGGCAAGGGTTTCAATCAGGCCGTCGCTGCCAGGCGTTGTGGTGCCCAGGTCGGGATGATTGGAAAAATCGGCGCCGACCAGTTCGGGGATGCCTTCCTGGATATCATGGATCAGGAGGCAATCGACCATCTGCATGTCATTCAGGATGGTTCCACCACCACCAGCCTGGGTATACCCATGATCGACCCGCATGGGGATAACAGTATCATCGGCGTGCCGCGCGCCAATACCCTGGTAACCGCAGCTGAGGTGATTGCTGCCAGTAAATACATCAGCCAATACCAGGTCCTGCTTCTTCAGCTTGAGATTCCCCTGGAAGCTTCTCTAGAAGCTGCCAGCCTTGCCCATCGAACCGGGTTGACCGTGATTCTAAATCCAGCCCCCGCCATCCATCCATTGTCTGCACTATTGCCCAGGGATGACTCGGGTGATCCCCTCATCGATTGGATCATGCCAAACGAGGTGGAGGCTGAGATGCTATCTGGTGTGCCTATCAAACACCCGCAAGATGCCTTTCGTGCCGGGAAGGTTATCTTATCTCAAGGCGTCGGCACCGGGGTGGTGATCACCATGGGTTCCGCTGGTGTGATCGCTGTGATGCCGCATGCTCATTACCACATTCCAGCCTTTCCAGTCACGCCAGTCGATCCCACTGGCGCTGGGGATGCATTTTGCGGCTCATTCGCCGCTGCACTGGCTGAGGGCATACCGGTGGAGCAAGCTTTACGGTTTGCCAATGCTGCCGGAGCCCTGGCAGTCACTCAAGCCGGTGCAGAGCCCAGCATTCCCAGCCGGGCGAAAATTGAAACCTTTCTAAAGGAGCATTCCTAAAGGAGTTATGCTATGGGTCTATTTCTCGATTCGGCATTTATCGATGAAGCTCGCCGCCTCTTCACTACTGGCCTGGTGAAGGGCATCACCACCAATCCAAGTCTGATAGCGAATACCCATCAACCTGCCTTTGCGGTTATCACACAACTCTGTGAGCTAAGCTCGGGGATTGTCTTCCACCAGTTGACTGCAGAAAGCCGGGCACAGAAAAAAGAAGAAGCTATTCGGATGGCTGGCATACGCCCTGGAAGGGTAGGGCTCAAGATCCCCTGCACCTATGAGAATTTGTCCCTGGCTGCTGAGCTGGTCAGCTCAGGGTACGTGGTTGGTATGACTGCCATCTTCAGCCCATCGCAGGTTTATCTGGCCTGCCAGGCTGGGGTTCAATATGTCATTCCCTATGTCAATCGCAGCACCCGGCTTCTTGGCGATGGGATCGATCTCGTCCGCCAGATGCGCCAGGTGATCGATGCCGTCGGTGCACGGACGGAAATCCTTGCCGCCAGCATCAAAACGCCAGAGGAAGCCATCTCAGCCTTATTAGCCGGCGCGCACCACCTCACCCTGCCACTCCAATTAATCGAATCTATGGGGGAACATCCCTTATCGAACCAGGCCATTGAAGAGTTTAGCGCAGCCCAAAAAGACTGATGCTAATCCTTCAATCGCTTTAATATCTTGATCGCCTCTTTTCGTGAGATGGTCTGTTGTGTTCCGCTGGCTAATGTCTTGATCGTCACCTGGTCGTTGGCAGCTTCATCCGGTCCAATGACCGTAACCATCGGTATCCCCATCCGGTCCGCGTATTTAAATTGCTTGGGTAATTTGGTCACCTCCGGGTAACACATGACTTTTAAACCAGCAGTCCGTAGCTCTGAGGCAAATTCCAGAGAAGTCATCCACCGCTCCGCATCGAAAATGGTTACCAGGATCGATGCCGGTGAGTTGCCAAGGTCCTTTGGGAGCAACCCTTTACCTTCCAGGATGAGGGTGATCACCACATCCCCCAGGGCAAAACCCGTGGCAGGAAGAGACTCTCCACCCACTGCACCCAGCAGGTTGTTGTAACGCCCGCCCCCCATGATCGCCCGTGGCACTTCTCCACTTACATCAAAAGCCTCCCAAACGATCCCGGTGTAATAATCCAGCCCGCGTACTACACCAGGGTTGTACTTTACATACTCTGTCATCCCCATAAAATTCAGTGCCTCAAATGCTCGCACCAATTCAGCAGATTTATTCCATAAATCATTGTTTTGAAGCATCAGCTTAATCGATTCGAGCTGCCTCTCGCTCACACCTGATTCGTGGCCATAAGCTTCCCACTCCGCTGGCTCCAATTTATCACGCCGGTCGATCCACTGTAATATTTCCCGCTGAGAATCGACGGGGAATCCCATCTCGCTTAGCTCTTTCTCCAGCAGATGCCGGTCATTTACCTGGATATTCACCTCCTGCGGTTTTAGCCCCACGGTCTTGAAGAAAGTCCCCAGGATGGTGATCAATTCTGCATCGGCCTCCGGGGTATCGACTCCAATTAAGTCGATGTTCCACTGGAAAAATTCGCGTGATCTGCCCTTTCCCGGCCTCTCATAACGCCAGAAGGGGCCAAACGACCACCAGCGCAACGGAAATGTCAGCTGCCGCTGCTGTTTAGCGATCATGCGCGTCAGGCTGGGTGTTAGCTCTGGTCGTAAGGTAATTAAGTCTCCACTGCGGTCTGGAAAGACATAAGACTGTTTTTTAACCAGCTCATCACCCGATTTGGCTGCGTATAAATCGATTGATTCTAGAAAAGGAGCTTCGTATTCCTGGTAGCCAAAAGACTCAGATACCTGCCGCATGGTATTATATAGCCATGTTCGTATAGCCATTAATTCCGGGTAAAAATCACGGGTACCTTTAACGGGTTGAATAATGCCTTTCATTTCCATAATCCCTTTGATTTAAAAATTTAACTCAAAGACACTGCATTTTAGCATACATTAGCGTGCCTATCTTAATCATCCTATTAGATACCCTCTGATTATAAGGTACAATACAGCCTGCTTTATCAAGAAAAGGACAAATGACAATGAAAATAGTCACGGATTGTGCAGCAGACCTGACCAGAGAAGAAACTGCCTCATTGGATATCGAGGTTGCGCCTCTTTATATCCAATTTCCCGAAGGTGAGGTCGATTCAAACGAAATCACCCCCGATGATTTCTACCGGCGTCTAAAGGCAATTGCTCCTCGTATTCCTACCACCGCCCAACCATCCATGGGAATATTTTCTGGTATTTATAATAAGCTGGTTGCGCTCGGTGAGGAAGTGATTTCCATCCATATCTCCTCCGGCTTGAGCGGGACGATTCAGTCCGCCCATTTAGGTGCTGCCCAGATTTCAGAGAAACTGATCAACCTGGTGGATAGCCTCACCCTATCCGGTGGGGAACGCTTCCAGGTACTGGCCGCTGCTCTTGCCGCCAGGGCAGGCTGTAATAAGGAATTTATCCTGGATCGCTTATCCAGGATCCGCTCCGAAACTGAGCTGGTCTACACCCTCGAGACCCTTGAATATCTCCAGCGTGGAGGTCGTATCGGCAGGGTCCAGGCACTCGCTGGCTCCCTGTTGCACATCAAGCCCATCATCCATGTGGATAAATCGGATGGGAAATACTCTACCATCGGTAAAGCAAGGACCATCCCGAAAGCCTTGGATGCCATTGCCGATCATATTGCCAGGCTTTATAACCAGACAACCCCTCTATGGGTGTCTGTGCTGCATGGCCAGTTTACCGAACAAGCCAATAAGCTGGCTGAGTTAGTGCAAACCAGGGTAAATGTGGCAAAGTTAGAAATCTTGCGCATTTCTCCGGTTTTAGGCGTGCATACCGGGCCTGGTATCGTCGGGCTGGCAGTTGTCCCCATCCATTTGATGGAAGGTTTTGATTGAGAATTACCACCTGGAACGTCAACGGTTTGAGAGCCGCCTTGAATAAAGGCGCCTGGGATTGGGTCGAGCAGGAAAACCCCGACGTTCTATGCTTACAAGAGATAAAGGCTCGTCCTGATCAGATCGCTGATGAATACCACGACCTTTTCAAGGAGCACACGGTCTATTGGAACCCTGCTGAGAAGCCCGGTTATAGCGGCGTCGCCACCTTGACCACCTGTACTCCCCAGGCTGTCGATTATGGCATTGGTCGACCTGAATTTGACCTCGAAGGCAGGGTGATTTGTATGAAATTCCCCGATTTTTTCTTGTTTAATATCTATTTTCCCAGTGGTCAACGCGGTTTAGCCAGGGTTGAATATAAACTTGAGTTTTATGCCCATGTATTGGATATCTGCGATCGTCTACACAAAAATAGTGAGCGGTTGATCCTGTGCGGGGATTTCAATACCGCTCACAATGAGATCGATCTGCGTTATCCCAAGGCCAATAAGAATACCTCTGGTTTTCTGCCTGAGGAGCGGGCCTGGATTGATACTTATTTAGGCCATGGCCTGGTGGATGTGTATCGTACGTTATTCCCTGAAAAAGTCGAATACACCTGGTGGACTTACCGCATGAATGCCCGCCAAAAGAATGTGGGCTGGCGTTTGGATTACTTCCTTGTCTCAGAGCCTCTTGTTCATTTCGTTAAAGACGTGGTTATTCATGCCGATGTCCTTGGTTCGGATCATTGCCCGGTAACGCTGTTAATTAATATTTAATCTGCATATTTTATGGTTCATAGGTCGCCGTGGGCGGCAGCTCTGCTCCCACATCCAGTGTTAGTACCTGACTTGCTCATTTTAGTGTCCCAAAGGCAACTTATATAGCACATTTTTTGCCTCTTCAGAGGTCTTTGGTTCTGCCAATTTCGAATGGGCTTAGTGCCCTGAAAATTTATTTTTTACTCGAAAAATTGCTGAAAAATGGAAAAAGTGAGCAAGTCAGGGGTCGCCGTGGGCGGCAGCTCTGCTCCCACATCCAGTGTTAGTATCCAGCCGGTGATGGC
>JBAQFX010000115.1:0-11072 GCA_049287485.1 Anaerolineales bacterium | reverse complement strand
CTGGGGATGGTACATCCCATTCAGGACCTATATCTCGGGCAATTTGCCTGACCCAACCCCGGCAGATTCGCTCCTGTTCCCCCAGGCTTAAGTTGTGCAGGTCGCAGATCACACCGCCCATACTACCCCCCAGCGGTAAATCCGCCACTGCACAGCGCCAGGTGTTCCACATGGCCAGCGCTCGCATTGTATCTACAGATCCCAGGGGGTGAAACCGGATGCCGCCTTTACATGGTCCGCGTGCATCGTTATGTTGAATCCGGAAGCCGCGGAAGATCTTTGTATCACCATCATCCATGCGCACCGGGATACTGAAATGATATTCCCGGATGGGCGTGCGTAGTAAATCGCGCCCTGACTGGCTTAATTCAAGCAAGTCCGCTACCCGGTCAAATTGCTCTTGTGCTATCTCAAAGGGATTGTATGCGTTTGGATTCACGTTTGTAGTTCCTTTTATTTCGTATGTATAGTTTCATCTGGAACCTCTAACATATAGCCCACACCCGGGCTACTCACGATTAACTTTGGTTTTGATGAGTCAATTTCTATCTTTTTCCGCAAATAATGGATGTAAGAACGTAAATAATCCACATCATCCCGATATTCAGCTCCCCACACCTTGGTAAGTAGGTAATCGTGGAAAAGCACCTGGTTGGGATGGGTAGCTAATTCATACAACAAGTTGTACTCCGTGGGTGTTAGATAGATTTCGCGCCCGCTTATAAATACTAGCCTGCGTGCAAAATCGATCAATAAATCGCCGCACACGATTTCAGAACTGACTGTCTGTGCTTTTTCAGCTTTTGAGCGTTTGAGAACTGCCTGGACGCGCGCCAATAATTCTTTGGAGCTGAAAGGCTTGGTAATGTAATCATCTGCACCCACCTCAAAACCATGCAGCATGTCTACCTCACGCACTTTTGCCGTCAGCATGATGATGGGCACGTCTGAAAATTCGCGCAAACGCTTGGCTACCTGATAGCCATCTAATGCTCCCGGTAAGATGATATCGAGCAAAATTAAATCTGGTTGTTCCAGGGCGGCGAGTTCAATCGCACTCTCACCACTGCAAGCGGCAATTACGTCAAATCCTGTGGCATTTAATACCTCACGCACCAGGTTAATCACCCTCGGCTCATCATCCACGATCAAGATTCGTAATTGCCCTTTCTGAGTTGCCATATCATTCCTTATTGTGCTGTCTTGGGTAGGGAGAAATAAATCGTAGTCCCTTCGCCAAGGTTACTCTCTGCCCAGATCCTACCGCCATGACCTTCAACAATCGCACGCGCAATGGGTAAGCCAAGTCCTGTTCCAGGGATATGCAGGCTTGCCACTGACCGAACGCGGAAATATCGTTCAAAGAGAGGTATTAGATCTTCGGGTGAAATCCCGATTCCCTGATCAGCCACCATAATGACTACGTCAGAAGGTCGTTCCTCACCACGTATGACGATCAGACCGCCCTCCGGTGAATACTTGATAGCATTATCCAGTATATTTCGAAAAACCTGCTTTGTCCAACGTGGGTCAATTTCCAGGATCGGAAATTTCTCGGGAAAATCAACAATAATCCGATGGGTCTCGGTTCGGTACTGCATTTCTTCTGCTACTACGCGGGCGAGATTCTGCAAACGCACTGGTTGCTGTTCAATGATTAGCTGGTCTACATCGATCAACGAGGAATCGAGGATGTCTTTCAACATTGATTGCATGTTCTCGCTCTCTTCCTCAATCATACGCAAGAATTTTTTGCGTTTTTCCTCGCTCCAATCCACCTCATCCAGCAATAATGCTGAGGAATATCCCTGGATGGCAGTCAAGGGCATACGCAGCTCATGCGAAAGCGTGGCCAGAACTTCTGAGCGCATCCGTTCTGCCCGGCGTTCTTCGCGGACCTCATCAGCTTGTGAGGCCAAACGGTCACGATCGATCGCCAGAGCAATTAAATCACTGATTGTCTGTACAAAAGGCAAATCATTCTCTGAAAAGACAGCTGGCCCCTGGATCGTTTCCAGGACTAGCACACCATATTTATATGTTCCCACCTGTATCGGAGCTGCCAGCGTACAACGTGGTAGAGCATCCGACCCTAGTGCTCGGGTCATCACTGCGCGATTCGATGGGCGCAAATCTGCCATTGCGTCAGCGACTAACTCTGGGGTGCTGAGTAAGCGCCCAACCCCCTCATCGAATACTTTACCAGTTATGGCTTCACCAGCTCTTAATCCTAACTCACTGAGGGCCTTCTCATCGTATCCAAATGCAGCTGATGAGCGGAAAAGTCCTGCTGGCTGATCCCATAACATCACTGCCCCAACTTCTGCTGGCTCGATGACGCCAATTATTTTCTTAATTACCGCACTGAGTAATTCTGGCAATTCAAGCGGTAAGGTAAGGGTCTTGGCGATCTCGGTCAGGGCATAGAGTTGGCGCTGAAGTCTCTCGGTATCATTCATATTCTATGTTCTATAAAAACAAACTCGAGAAACAGACAGCAATATCATATCATGAGTTCACGGAAACAAACCAAACCTTCGACTTTAGAGTATTATTATTTCAATATGATCTTCTTAAATATTGTTGGTACCTTTTATCTCCCCCTATGGACAGGTCTGTGGATCGCCTTTCCTTGCTTGATACTGCGGGTAAAGATCGGGTACAAATATGCTGTAACAGCTGGCAAGGAGCGCAGCGAGTTGTATGGAGATTTTGGTACATCTTAGACGTAATAGACGGCTATTTTCCACTTTAATCCTACCTGTTTATCTATCGCACTGAAGAGTTCGCCATATGAATCTAACCAGGCCCACCTAACTACCCTAACAAATGGTCTAGCCTGGGTCGATAGCCTCTCCGACCACAGTATCGCTATAGCTCCTAATTGTTGGTAGATTTATGACTACCAATCACTTGCCTTAGCACCGTTTGGTTATGACCTAATTTCATAAATACATAAATTGGGTAACATTATCCTTGGGTAAGTAGCGTGTAAGGAAATCTGGGTAATTAGATGAGAATATTCGGGACAGATGTCCCTATTACAACGGGACATCTGCCCATCGCCTTTGAAGCCATAATCTTGTATGATAGTCATAGCCTGAGCAACGAAACACGGTCTCTACCGAGCCCAGGCATCTAATTTACGATCTACTTGGTGTAATCAAATGCCGCACACACGTTGGCCGGGATACTCCTGCTGGAGAATTGTTCCGGCCAATTTATTTTAACCACTCATCAATGGAGGCTGCCATGATCAACGATGTTGTTCTCGAGGGGATTGTTGTCAGGATCTGGAAGATTGATTCGATCGGATAGCCTTAATAGCCAGGAATGGGTGTAGATATGACTGCAACATGCGTATTGTGGGTAAGGGCCTGCCTGAATTGCGAGCCGCTGTTTTCGTTCCTGGATGGTTTACGCGTTAGCATCAGGCATAGCTTTTGGATGAGTGAACAAAGTATAGAAGTGAATACTTGTGACATGGGGGAAGATATGGGACATACAGTAACAGAAGTCAAAATCGCTTTTCCGATGTCCCACAAGACCTTGACAAGTTCTGAGGAGGATATAAAATGTTAGATAAGCGATTGAGAAATGAGATCGCTCAGTGTAAACTGATGATCTCAGATGCAGAGTCCTTGCACTTTTACAGATCTATCACCAGATTTATTAAGTCCGGCAGTAAGTGCAACTTCCGCTGCCCTTGTAGACTTATAAGCTGCTGAGAGGATACCCACCCTCTCCGCTACATTACGACATAGCAGCCCCACCGTAGGCGCCCACAGGGGGTGTGTAGGTTCGAATCCCACCCTCTCCGCAGCTTGTAATCTTAACTAGCCCTTCTCCGAATGGAGAGGGGTTTTATTGTTTATAAAACAATTGTATTTCATTTTTTGACGAAAGTCGATGGGCAGATGTCCCGCGTGAATAGGGACAAATGTCCCGAACATTCATAGATTATTATCTAGTTTCTTCATAGAACAGGTAAAGCGTAAAAACGCCCACAAAAAAGGGATTGAGAAAGAGAAGTCTAAATATTGTCAATAGACAGGCGATGAAACTACAATCGAGTTAGGGCTCACAGCTCGCTGGAGTATCGCCACCTGTTCCGAAAGTCATCCAAAGCCCACTCGTGGCAATCCCCATGATTGGATTGACTAGCGTTGGACTAACATAATAACTGGGACTAAGAATGGGGCCAAGTCAGGAATAGTTTACTAAACAATGTCCCCTTGACTTATTGTATCCTATGGGATACAATACATTCAAATGATCGAAATTCGGGAAACGGACATCTATCATGAATGGTTCGAATCACTTAAAGATAAACGCGCAAAAGCCAGGATCGACGTCCGCATCCGGCGCGTTTCGCTCGGCAACTTTGGAGATGTTGGGCCAGTCGGCAAAGGCGTTTCGGAGTTCCGGATCGATTTTGGACTAGGCTACCGGGTGTATTTCACCCAGCATGGAACCTTCCTGGTCATCTTATTATGTGGCGGGGAAAAATCTATCCAAGCCAAAGACATTCAACGGGCGCACGAGCTAGCTCAGGCGCTTGAGGAGGAATAGAAAATGAAAAAGGGAACCATTACCACGCATCTCTGGGATGCCGCCGCCCATCTCGAAACCGAAGAGGACATGGCTCATTATTTAGAGGCCGCGCTGGAAGAAAAAGACCCGGCGCTGATTTCAGCCGTTTTGGGGGATATTGCGCGCGCAAAAGGGATGGCACAAATCGCTGAAAAATCAGGACTTGGGCGGACGAGCCTGTATAAAGCTTTATCCCCCGATGGGCATCCTGAATTTGAAACGATCTTAAAAGTCGTCGATGCGCTCGGATTGGAATTTTGTGTCGTGCCGGTCAAAGAATAATTCTCACGTTACCCCAGCGACTTATAATTTTTAGTTTTGTGATAACTTGGTGCATTATTTTACAAAGCAAAACGAGACTCAATCTGTGACAGAAGTCGAAATTCTGCTTACGATGTCCCCTGATACCTAGACAAGCACCGAAGAGCATATACAATGATAGATAAGCTAATAAAAAGTGAGATTGCCTAGTGTGAACTGAGCGATCTCGATTTAAGGTGCGTTGCCTTCGTTCATAACAAATACACTTTTGTGATCGTTAAGATATTGGCAGGACAATTACTTGTCTTGTCCGACATTTGATCATCGCCACCACCACCGACTAGTAGCCCGGCGAGGATGTTATCCATACAAAAAAAATGAAGTGAATTAAATCGGGGGAGCCGCTCTATGATGATTGACAAAGAGATACTGTTAGAAAGAGAGCCCAAATTCATATTCACTGACCAGGGCGTTTATATTTCGGTATCAGAGGGTTTCCGATAAAACCCGGCTTTTTTCGTGTCACTCTCTGCGGTGAAAAAAGGAAAAGTGTATTCACAACTGCCTTATAATTACTACTCAA
The DNA here is from genome assembly GCA_049287485.1 of Anaerolineales bacterium. Taxonomy (GTDB): domain Bacteria; phylum Chloroflexota; class Anaerolineae; order Anaerolineales; family UBA4823; genus FEB-25. The sequence goes on along the minus strand of JBAQFX010000115.1, from coordinate 5,635 downwards.
CAAACATCGACACTGTTATCGCTGATGCCTGTTTCCTGGGCAAGGCTATCTACTCTCAGCTTTCGCGGACATATATCCCCAAGCAAGCCGATGAAATCTACCAGTCTTTAATCGGCAAGATGATGTGTCTACTGATGGCTGAGAAATTCGCCGGTTTTGAGGAACCGAAGTTTGGAGAGAAAAATGCAACCAATCTACCTTGATTACAACGCCACCACCCCCATTGCACGGGAAGCTGCCGAGGCAATGATGCCTTTCCTTTACGAGCATTTTGGTAACCCATCCAGCAGTCATCCTTACGGGGTAGTTGCAAAACGCGCTGTTGAGGCTGGCAGGGCGCAGGTGGCCACACTCTTGGGGTGCCGGGCAGCGGAAGTGGCTTTTACCAGTGGCGGAACCGAAAGCAATAATTACGCCATTAAGGGCGTAGCGCTTGCTAGCCGGGGAGTCGGCAATCATATCATTACTTCGGCGGTGGAGCATCCGGCAGTGATTGAAGTCTGCAAGTGGCTGGAAACGCAGGGTTTCCGCGTTACAGTCCTACCGGTGGATTCTTACGGGACAGTAGATCCTGCCGACCTGGAACGTGCCATCACACCAGAAACAATATTGGTCAGCGTTATGCATGCCAACAACGAAGTTGGCACTATCCAACCGATTACCGCGCTGGCTGAAATTACCCATCGCGCCGGAGCGCTCATGCATACCGATGCCGCCCAATCGGTGGGTAAAATCGTGGTGGATGTGAACGCACTAGGGGTGGATCTGCTCTCCATAGCCGGACATAAACTCTACGCGCCCAAAGGCATCGGCGCTCTGTATGTGCGCAGCGGCACGGAACTTGCCAAACATTTGCACGGTGCAGAGCAGGAAGCTGGTCGCCGTCCCGGCACCGAAAACGTGTTGGAAATTGTCGGTTTGGGCAAAGCCTGTGAACTGGCGCAGCACGACCTGGAGAAAAACGCCACCCACTTCCGCTATATGCGCGATAGGCTTCACCAGGCTTTGCTGAATGAGCTGGGTGGGGATTCCGTCCGATTGAACGGACACCCCGAAGAACGCCTGCCCAACACCCTCAGCTTGAGTTTTCGCGGCGTGGAAGCCAACACCCTGCTGGCGGAAATCGGTGATAAAGTAGCTGCCTCCGCCGGGGCGGCTTGCCATGCCGATAAAGTGGATGTTTCCTCCGTTTTGCAGGCAATGCAAGTCCCAACTGAATGGGCTATGGGAACGGTGCGTTTTTCGGTGGGCAGGGGTACCACCAGTGAAGAAATAGACCAGGCTGCGGGGGTTGTGGCGACGGCGGTGCGGCGCTTACAGCCGGAAGCGGCTTTGTCGTTCACGCTCAACATGCCCGATGATAAGGACGAATACAAACTAACACATTACACACACGGGATGGGCTGCGCCTGCAAATTGCGCCCGCAAGCGTTGGAGGAAGTGCTGGCATCATTGCCTTTGCCTGTTGACCCGGCGGTGCTGGTGGGCAGTAACACCTCGGATGATGCCGCTGTATACCGCATCAGTGACGAGCTTGCTATCGTGCAAACAGTGGACTTTTTCACCCCGATCGTGGATGATCCCTACCTGTTTGGCGCAATTTCTGCAGCAAATTCTCTCTCAGATATTTATGCTATGGGAGCACGACCGCTGTTTGCCTTAAATATTGTCGGTTTTCCGGATAAACGCCTGCCACTGCGCGTCCTGAAAGAGATATTGCGTGGGGCACAGGATAAGGCGAACGAAGCAGGAATTCCCATCCTGGGTGGGCATACGGTGGAGGATAACGAACCGAAGTTTGGACTCACCGTCACTGGCGTTGTCCACCCCAGACAGGTGATCCGCAACAGCACTGCCAAACCGGGGGACGCACTCATCCTGACCAAGCCAATCGGCTTGGGGATCATTGCGACGGCGGTCAAGGGGGGGCTGGCAAGCGACGAGGTTGCCCGGCAGGCTGTCGAAGTTATGGCAACCCTTAACCGCGCAGCCTGCGAAGCCATGTTGACGGTGGGGGCGCACGCCTGCACCGATATCACTGGTTTTGGCTTGCTCGGTCACTTGCGCGAAATGGCTGCGGGGAGCGGGGTGGATGTGACCATCTCCGCCCAGGCAGTTCCTACAATCCCGGCGGCATGGGATTTGGCCGGCGCAGGCGCCATTCCTGGCGGGACACTTAACAACCTAGAGCATGTGGAGAATCACGTTACCTTTGCACCGGGCGTATCGCGCGTTATGCAGCTCATCCTGGCGGATGCCCAAACGTCGGGTGGGTTACTTATCAGCCTGCCCGAAGCTCAAGCAGATGCCTTGCTAGCAGGCCTGCAGGGAGGCGGCGTGAGCAGCGCGGCGCGCATTGGGCTGGTCACAGGATTGGGAAGTGGTCTCCTGCACGTGGAAGCGTAAACGGCTCAGTTTGGATGCTACCGCCATGTGCATTGTTTCCTAGAGATTAAGTTTATCGCTGACGTTCGATAGTCTGTGCAAGGGCAATGAAGCATCAAATTCGCTATGGTGAAATCTCAGCGTGTAATTAACTCAAATCCTAACCCGGAGGCGTCTATGAAATATGGTGCACGTAACAATATCCAAGCCAAAGTTACTTCAATCAAAAAAGGCGATGTGATGTCGCTGGTTAAATTCGACGTGATCCTACCAGCCGAAATGGCCTCAGTCTTGACAACTGAGTCAGTGGAACACCTGCGACTCAAAATCGGCGATGAGGTAGTATTGGTGATCAAAGCTATTCATGTTCTACCCGTAAAAGACGATTAATTTGCCGAAAAGCAGTTTTTGTAATTCCCGGTATGAAATTAATCTGGTCTATTTCTTGAAATAACTGTTTTGAATTAATTCGCAACTGATTTCGTTGAAGAACGAATGGATGATCCGTTACTACCGCCACACCTGAATGTAGTGCTCGAGCGCAGAGGTGCGCTCGATGGTGTTACTGCGCATATCTTAGTGTAGTGGAGGCTGGGTTGCCGTGGCATCATACTTGCTGCTGGCGTTGGGTTTTGGATATACCCTGGTAAAACCGAGTTAGCCTGCTTTACGCTCCGCTGAGTGGGCACCCATACCCTCGCTGCGCTGGGGTACAGGCTCCTCTCCGCAGAGGGTAAAGTTAACTTGCCCTTCTCCAAATGGAGAGGGCTTTTATTAATTATTCTCGCTTCAGTTATTTAAATTGATTGTATTTCATCATTTGGCGAAAGTCGATGGGCATATGTCCCGTGTAACGAGGGACAAATGTCCCGTACATTTATAGATTTTAGTCTTCTATCTTCATAGAACTGATTAAGATCATAAACAATAATGAGAGTGGAATGTCATTGACCAGGATATACTTTACCAGGCCTGCCTGATTACTTCCTGAATGGGCATTCGCCTCATAGATATTGAAGAGGTCGGGGATTCGTATCTGCCTAAAGGCAGGTGACCCCGCCGGGGTGCCAAATTTACTCGATAAAATTGAGCTGATTCCCAAATTCTCACTAAGCAGGCCCAATTAAAGCACCTTAAAAGCATCTCTGGAGTATTCCCAGGATGGGTCCTGGTGAAATAATATGACCGGTCTCCAGAAAATTCCCCTAGGGCAGGTCAATTGCTTATGACAAATGGATCTGGGAACAGATCATGGAAATCCTGGAACATCCTAGTTTTACGTGGCATTGCTGAAGTTTTTCGAGATCCAGAATTTCGAGAGTGACAAAAACACGAAAATGGTGGAAATCTTTGGAAAGATTGTGAGAGAGTTCGTCCTTGAGTCAGTATCGAAGGAGTAACTACTATAAGGTCATGCTACGCCCAATAAGCGGAGCAATACATGTATACGGGTAAGTGGGGTTATATATATGGACAATATGCATCATATTAGTGTAATATGATATAATAGGTTAAATTTTTATAACTGATTATGGCCTGAAATAATAGTGGTCTGTAAGCCTCTGCAGCCTATCAGCTGTAGTTCCCGATAGGGGTGATTCACAAAGCTACCAAATGACAGCTGGACATTTGACCAGGCATAAAACAAGTTGCAGATGAAGGATGTTAGAAATGAGTGATGCCTCTGTTCTCAAAGCCAAGCCACGGCCTGCTCTGTTCGATATCTTCCTCGTGGTCATCGGTCCGGTAATTTTGGCCGTAGGCGAATATATGCTCATAGGTTCACCGTTGTTTTTGGCTCAGGGGTTTGTGATCGGATGCATACTTGGAGCCGCTGCATGGTGGTGGCCACGCCTCATGGGGCCTGTGCTGTTGGTCCTGTCCATCCCAGCTTTGGCTTACAGCCTCTTCCTCACACTCTACACAGGTGGCATGCCGTATACCCTGGTCCTCCTATGGGGTACATTGGCGTTTCTGATCGGTGGGGTGGGTGTCTTACGCTGGCGTTCGGCTGCCCGGCGACCGATGAGGCACATCGCCATTCAAGCCAGTTGGGTTGGCTCAATTGCCGTAGTATTCTTACTCTACATTGTGATATTGTGGCCACCCCAGGGTAAAACGATTCTCATCAACCTGCCAATTGTGAAACAGGCAACTGCACCTCAGGTCCGGTTAGAAGCTCGCGGCTTTTGGTCTGCGTGTTGGGCACCTGAGCGGGTCAGCGTTCCCGAGGTTCTTGAGAACGCTATAAACTTGCTCGAGCCCGACGGCTGGACGATCGTGGACACGGCGCTCAACAACCCAGATTTTCCTCTGATGTTTTCAGCTCAACGTGGTGCGTACTCACTCGAAATCCTCTATGATACCGATCCATCTACCCACTACTGCGAGACTGGTACCGAGTCAGGTGCCTTCATGGCAGCATACGTTCGTCGAGGCCAGGCAAGGCATTTCCCTTAGTTCGATCTCCGTCAGGCGCCCTAAAATAGCGGCTAAAAAACAGGCCGGGTTACAAAAAATCACCTTAGGGGGCTATTCATGTGCAATCGTTGCGTAGCGGGTCAGATCATTCGCATAAGATCGATCGCCAGCGAGTGACCCAGCATCCCAGATACTACGATCGGAGGAATCCAATTCCTTCGGATCAGACGGCTGTGGGTTCGCATCCGCCTAAAGGCAGGTGACCCCGCCGGGGGCGCCAATTTTACTCGATAAAATTGAGCTGATTCCCAAATTCCCACCCTGAAAAACCAATTAAAGCACCTTAAAAGCACCTCTGGATAACTCCCAGGATGGGCCCTGGTGAAATAATATGACCAGCCTCCAGAACATTGACGAGAAGACCGTCTTCATGTGTAATCCGATCAGTTCATTCGTTTAAGATCGATCGGTAATTTAAATTACTCCTTAACTGGAATTGAACCATTAACTGCTAGGTTATGGTAACCACTCTTATAAATCATATTTATAGTAAATCTGTAAAACCACCAAAATTGGCTGGATATACTGCAAATATTCCGTATAATTAATAGGCGGCCAGAGCGTACAGAAAGGAGACCACGATGAGAAATGAACAGACAGCACCTGAGACGAAAGGTGTCACGGTGAAGCTGCTAGCAGCGCTTGACCTTGGCCTTGAAATCGAGGGCATGGCAGGGCGCCAACTTCGAATGCGTATGGTGACCATCGAACCTGGAGGCGTCTTCGGTCCGATTCACAACCATAAAGACAGGCCGGGCATGGTCTATAT
>JBAQFX010000114.1:0-1585 GCA_049287485.1 Anaerolineales bacterium | reverse complement strand
GTCATGGGCCGATATTTTTCAAGCAGGCTAGAGCCGGTGAAAATGGCAAACCTTTCACCATGTTCAAGTTACGTACGATGGTCGAGGGGGCTGACCAAATGGTAGCCGAGGTGCTCCATAAAAGCCTGCTTAAGGGTCCGGTTTTTAAAATCCAAAATGATCCACGGGTCACACCTGTCGGGCGCTATCTGCGGCGTTGGGGCCTGGATGAAATCCCCCAATTTTGGAATGTTTTGAAGGGTGAGATGAGCCTGGTTGGACCACGACCAGAGGAAGTGTGGATCGTGGAGCAATACAACGACGATCAGCGCCAGCGCCTGATGGTCAAACCCGGACTCACCGGCCCCGTGCAAGTGAATGGTCGGGGTGGATTAGATTTTGATCAGCGTTTGCATTTGGAATTGGATTATCTGCGGAATTACACGCTGCTGGAAGATTTAATAATCGTTTTGAAGACATTTTCTGCGGTTCTTTCGGGGGAGGGGATTGCTTGAAAACCCACTTCTGGGGGATAGTTATTTTTGCGACTGTGTTTTTTCTATCTGCTGCCATGCTTGACTGGCCCGGATTAATAAAAGTGAAGGAAGGTAATGTAAAAAGCACCATAGTTTTAGCAGAGACAAAACAGGTTGTCCTCCGTTCCTGTGATTCGAGCCAGGGGAATTCCATCGGGCCGCTGGTGCCTGATCAAAAACCCTCCAGCTCAGAGAAAACTTTGAGTGAACTTAAGGTGAGTGAAGGCATTCCGAAAGCTGCCTGGTCGGCCAGGGCTGGTTTCAGCATTGCCTCGCCCACTGATCCTGTCTATTGGGCAGGCATGCTTGGGTCAGGCTGGTATCTGGATTGGGGCATGCAGAGCGATGCTCAATTGGACAGGCTCGAGCACTGGCAGATGGTCAGGGTGCATCAAGATTGCATCTCACCCTCCCCTGAGGATATTCGATCAACGGCTACCAGTTATCCAGGCCAGGTGTGGATCATCGGGAATGAACCCGATGTGATCTGGCAGGATAATGTGACCGCTCCAACATATGCTGCCACATACCATGAGCTGTATGTGTTGATCAAATCATCCGATCCAACCGCCTTGATCGCAGTGGGTGGGGTGGCACAGGCTACACCACTACGCCTGCAGTACCTGGACCAGGTGCTGCAAAGCTACCAGGATCTCTATCATCAGCCCATGCCGGCAGACTGGTGGACGGTGCACGGCTATGTGCTGCGCGAGCAAAAGGGCTCCTGGGGAGTCGATATACCACCCGGGATAAACGTAAAACAGGGAAAACTATACGAAGTTCGTGACCATGATAGTATCGAGCTATTCACTTCTCAGTTAATTTCCTTCCGACAGTGGATGGCAGGGCATGGATACCAGCATACCCCGCTGGCATTAACCGAATTTGGCATCCTTATGCCGACCTCGTATGGATTCCCGACGGAATCGATTGCCAATTATTTGGTGCAGACTTTCAGCTGGCTATACCACGCGCAAGATGAAACCATTGGATATCCTGAAGATGGCTACCATCTGGTGCAAAAATGGGCCTGGTTTAGCATCTCAGACCCAACCTACTCGTCCTCCGAC
>JBAQFX010000113.1:0-3863 GCA_049287485.1 Anaerolineales bacterium | reverse complement strand
GTATTATTTTAACCTGGATAACTGCGTTAACCAATGAAACCCCTTATCAATCTTGATAGGAACTTCTCTATTAATGACGAGCTAGTATATAATGTCCTTGATACAGGGGAGAATGCACTCTACAAATCATCATACAGTTCTTTATGCACACCCGACATTTAAAGGAGTCTGGTTTACTTGCCCGAAGTTCTACGCCTCTGGGACGGGTTTCTTGCCTTAAGGAAAAAAGTTCTGGCAATCAACGGATCGGATGCTCACTCGTACTACATGTGCCTTAGGTGCTAGCCGCATGGTTTTCGCCTATGAATTTCATTTTCAGGCGATCACCTGACTTGCTCATTTTAGTGTCCCAAAAACAACTTATCTAACATTATTCAAAGAAGTCTCAGGGACCTCTACATCTGCCAAAAGATATTTACCATAAAACCGTTAGTGTCCTGAAAATTCGATTTTTACCCTTAGAAAAAGCGAAAAATGGCAAAAGTGAGCAAGTCAGGTATTACATAGACATGGTAATAAATGTTAGACTGGAAAAATCCTGGGTTTACGCAAATCTAAAGTTGGGGTAATATTCTTGCTGAAATAAGAATTTTACTTGAAAAAAGTTTAATGTTGTTCAAATATAATTGCGATTGGATCTAGATATATCATCATCCATCCATTTGATTTCTGTGCTGCCTCGACTAAAGATCTTTGCTCACGGGGGCTTAGCATCAAAGTATTCACTCCATATTCTTTCAAAAGCGTTTCCCAATCTCCATTCGCGTCACTTATATTTATATAGTCCATCCAAACCTTCTCAGAAAACAGCTCAATCCTTGAATCCACAAATACCTGATAATCTGGATAAGCAGCCCAGATCAAATAACTCCCAAAAGACATGGCATTAAAAACATGACCGGGCGGTTTCTGCTCCAATAAAAATTCTGTCGCCTGAACTGGGGTTTCTGCTGAGATTAATCCTGCTTTAGCAGCTGGTAATGGTAATATGCCCTTAAGCCAGGGAAGAGATATCACTCCCATGGTGGTTATAAGTAGTACAAATAAAGTGTTAACAATTCGGGAACCTCCTCGTGTTGCTGGTCTCTGTTCAGTCTTTCTTAATTGGCCAAAAATAGCGGATAGGTGTTCAGCCATGATTGGGGCCATCATAATCCCAAACCACACGATCCCTCGCGAGGTTTTTAATCCCAAAACACCAAAAAACAGGAACGAACTGATCTGATATAAATCAGGTCGTTTCGGAGAAAGAGCTAATATAACGGCACTTCCCATTAACCCAAATAGGAAAATTGCGCCCATCAAGGTGTTGAGGGTAGGAGGAGCCCATTCGGTAACCAGGTTTTGCACTACCGAGTTGCTGGTAAGCGTTTTCACATAATCAATAATTCCCACACCACGGGGATTAAACAAACACACCAATGCTGTAATCACCAAAAAAAAGCTTGGTATGATCATTGATTTCTGATCAAATCTTTGTTTCAAAATGATTCGCTTTTTGATCGCTTCCCACAATATCTGCCCCCACCAGATGCCGACCACAACCAATCCTATGATAAAAGTACCGTGACTGTTAACCCATACCAGCATCCCTAAAGGCAAAATAATCAACCAGTGCCGACGTAAACTTTTGTTGTAGTGATATATGGCCAGTAAAAAGAAACTGGCAATTAAAAAAGTGATCCCCTGTGGGCGCACGTTCCAATCATTCAAGCCCAAGGCTGCCGCAAATATGACGCCAAAGGCTGCCATTCGCCAGCTATTTGAAGCCCCTTTGCAAATCCAGAAGATTATGCTGTATGCTGCGGTAATGATCAAGCCATGGATAAAGATCACCAATGCTGGGCCACCAAGCTTATAAATTTCATATAACATTATTTCCATTAGCCAATAGATCTGGTACGATGGATAAGGTTGTCCCGCTTCCGTATATGAAAATACATCAACTGTCGGTATTTTTCCTGTTGTGACGATGTCTCGACCGATGGTGATATGCCACCAAAAATCATGAGGACGGATAGGATGGGTATTGACAAAGATAAAAATCCCTATCAATGCAGTCAATCCCCATAAATACTCGATTCTCAAATGGAATTTAATCGGTCTCACTATATCTGAACTCATCGATTAATAATCCTCTCGGCTTGATCGCCCACCAGCGAACCCAATAAAGACCAATCAGCAATACTAGCGGAACCGGAATGATCAAGTTGCTCTGCATCCCGGGATGAGGGCCGATGATATTCAGGTAAAACAGTGCCCATTCCCATACACATAATAAGACTGCCAAAAGTATTGATACCCATTGTCCTCCACGTGGCCAGCGTTCACTCATTATGGCTGATACGAGAATGAGTGCAAATATCATTCCAATTAAATTCATGGGTACTGTGGGTATTCCTATCCATTGGCTGATGACGATGGTCAGGCACACCGTCCAAAGAAACCATCGAAAATCTTTCCTTAATGCAAACCACCATTCAATTATCAAAATCACCACACAGATTCCGCTGAGTATCCAGCCCAATTGCTTACCCAATCCAGGCCATATACTTTGAAACAATACTCCAGGACTACCAGGGGAAAAATTTTCCATGAAATTATATAATATACGAAAGTATTGCATGATCCAATCTGGTACAAGCAATAAACCAATCAAGGACAACAATATAATCGTAATAAAAAACCATAAGATTAATTGTTTTCTTCTGTGAGTGCCAGCCCAAATTAATACAAATAAAGCTGGAAGAAAAACCATCAAAGGTTGGATCATCGCCAAACCTAAAATAATCCCTCCAGCCTCATATAAATTTGAATAAATCATCACCAGCGCTAATACCAAGAAGAATGCTGCCCAAATGGACAGTCCCCCATCCAGCCAGGGCACGACTACATGGTAGCTAAATATGGAGAAAAGTAAAAATAAAAGAAAAACATACCAGGCTGGTTTCCATCCGGTGATTCTTAATCCTAACCATAGGATTACAAAAATCGCTAAAAGTTGAAGAGCTGACCACAAAGCATGGGCGAGCGTTTCATTACCGATCAGAGCAAATGGGAAAATTACCAGCCCAGAAAAGAGTGGTGAGGTATATTTGGGCGGTTGCCAACTCACATAGGTATATTCACTTTTTACCGTATTTTGAATTATCGCTGTAATTGATCCACTATACGGGTCACTACCATCCGTTACTAGAGAATGTATACTCAGCCATTGAACGGAAAAGCCCGCATCGAAGTTATTGTACTCATCAAGATGATAAGTACCCCACACCATTCCAAGTATGGTTAAGATAGATAAGAATAATACAATAACGGATATCACAGACCGTGAATGATTCAAAAATCCTCCAAAGATGGTTGGAGTATATCATGCTGCAAATTTATAAATTTACCAAAATGCGCTGTAAAGCCACTTGCTTTAGCAATGGGGATATAAAGCGCAGACCTTGACATGGTATGACATACAACTGCATGTAATTATTCACCACAAATTGGAATTGGAAGTGAAGGTGAACCAAAAAGAGACAAAATTACATTAAAATCCCGAACACCAGCCAATTCAGCCGTATCGATAATAGATCCCAAAGCAGCATAAGTATTTATGCCCCAATACGAGCGAAATCCGCTGGTAACCTTACGATGGATGACAGAGTGACGTAAGGCCCGTTCATCATCGGTAAAGGAAATCACTTGTTCCTACCGATGATCAAAAGATAACAATCAATTTCCGTGTGCGGGGTCATTTAGACCCCGCTTTTTTATATTGTCGGAGGAGCTTGGTAATGTTGTTGAAGCTGGTCAGGAGAAATCCCACGCGTTTCAATTTTCCTGGCTTGACCGATTCCTGCCATCGCCGCTCC
>JBAQFX010000112.1:0-2525 GCA_049287485.1 Anaerolineales bacterium | reverse complement strand
GTTTAGCAGCTATACGCGTCCTGTGGGTAAAAATCCTCCCAGACCACAAACCATTGTTCTCAATACTAGACAGCCTGAGCCCGGATCTTTACCCTTTCGATTGGCTATTGATCGTCTTGGATTTCATAATCCCAATCCGTGATGTTGTGAGCATGAATGCAGTTCTCAAAAAGTTGGCCACGTTCTGAGATACCTACCGATTTGCCTAATGCTACCTTAAATGATGCGCCAAAATTCGCCCCGGCTTGTTGCAGTGTGCGGGTAGACAACCGTATCCAACAAGAGCTTCCAAATGGCGACGGATACACCAGACCGAATTGGATATCCAGCAGAGCCACGGGGAACTCACTAAAATGGATCGCTCCAGTTGATATCGAAGATAACAATGGATGCTCTTGGTTAATCATAACGGTAACTTCATCGACTTTGATAAAGATGTAAAAAACACATCATCAAAGCCAAAGAATTTATAACCAATTTTTTTCCTACACCCTCTCTTACAGTATAACCAATTTCCGTAGAGGGGTTAACAAATTATCAGAATAATTATATTTTCTAATTATGAGCTGTGACTATCGTTGGTGACTTCGATATAAGGTAATAAAATATCAGATATGTGGCATAGGTGGGGATGATCTTGCCAACATGTCCATTGTAACCAACTGATTAAGAATCATGATGGGAAGCTAGCCTGTTGCCTTATTCAGAGTAGAAAAAGATAAGAATTATTTTTTATCGATGTAATCAGAGCGATAGATTTACGAGTGCTGTCTAATATGTCCAATGCCTCCATATGATTACCGAGCACCTAATCTTTCCCCACCTGAGGGGGGAATCCAGTGGACCTGGCGGGATTCGAACCCGCGACTTCTTCAGTGCGATTGAAGCGCGCTCCCAACTGCGCTACAGGCCCTCATTAATCAGCAAGATTGTATCTTAGCGATAAGGCACTGTCAAGTAGAATGCAGGATGGTGAGATTTTCCTTGATGTTCAGTGCCGTTTTCAGCGGCAATCAGGCTATAATTCTGTGGTGGTAAATGGGAGATCATCCAATATGTCAAACCAAAATATACATAATCCACTGATTTTACGTCAACAAAAACTTGCCAAGACTCTTGAAGATGCGAGCCTGGATGGATTGGTGCTAAATTCAGGTCCAAGCCTTGTCTACCTCACAGGGTTGCATTTCCACCTGTCAGAGCGACCCGTGGTAGTATTCTTCAGTCCAGATGCGATGCCAGTCATCGTCTTACCCGAATTGGAACAGGAGAAACTCAAGAATTTACCCTATGAGATCGAGGCTTTCCCATACGGAGAAGATCCATCTACTTGGGGAGCAATATTTAAAAAAGGCATGGAATCCAGTAAGTTAGAGGGAAAACACCTTGGAGTCGAACCAAGACAATTAAGATTTTTAGAATATCATTTATTATCCGAAGCTGCACCAAACACAGTGTTCCTTTCTGGTGAAAATATTGTTTCAAAATTACGCATGTATAAAGATCAATCCGAGATAGAGGCGATGCGTAAGGCAGTGGATATCGCTCAGATAGCCCTGAATGCCACGTTACCCATGATCAAAGTCGGACAGACTGAACTGGATGTGGCAGCAGAACTTACCATGCAGCTATTTAGAGCGGGATGTGACCCACAGGTGCCTTTTACCCCCATCGTTTCATCGGGGCCGAACGGAGCCAACCCTCACGCAACCCCGTCCCAACGGCAGCTGTCATCGGGGGATTTACTGGTGATTGATTGGGGAGCAAGCTTTGAAGGTTACATCTCAGATATCACACGGACATTTGCGATCGATAAGCTGGATCCTGAGTATAAATATATTTCCCAGGTAGTGCTTGATGCAAATTCTACCGGGCGTAAATCTGCTGGGCCTGGTATTGCTGCTGAGAATGTAGACCGGGCAACGCGCGCCATAATTGAAACAGCTGGTTATGGCAAATATTTCACCCACCGCACAGGACATGGAATCGGCATGGAGGGTCACGAGGAGCCATATATCCGCGCAGGTAATCCCCTCCTGCTCGAGCCCGGAATGACTTTTACCATTGAACCCGGTATCTATCTGCCAGGCAGGAATGGTGTGCGCATCGAAGACGACGTGGTCATCACAACAAGTGGTTGCGAGAGCCTGACCAACCTACCCAGAGAAGTCAGGCAATTATCATGAACTTCATTTAGATCACATACATAAAAACATACAGGAACAATGGTCGATGATCATCCCAACAGCTGAACCATTCTTCTTCCCGGGTAATCGAACCGGATGTATATTGGTACACGGACATACCGGCACTCCCAAAGAAATGCGCTGGATGGGCGAGTATTTAGCGAATTCTGGCTACAGCGTCCTGGGGGTCAGGTTAGCCGGGCATGCTACTACACCAGAGGACATGCGACGAATGAATTGGACGGATTGGATCACCTCTATAGAGGATAGCTATTACCAACTCAAAGGCTGTGTGGACCAGGTTTTCGTGATCGGACTATCGATGGGAGGCATCCTATC
>JBAQFX010000111.1:0-5197 GCA_049287485.1 Anaerolineales bacterium | reverse complement strand
CTTCAGGGAAATTGAGCGCAACAGGATGATCAAGCGCCTGGTGTAATCGCTTCAAAATAACCGCATCTACTTCTGCATCAAGAGCAGCTGCAGTAACTATTTTCTGGAATAAGTCTTCAGAAATTCCTCCCGAGCATGAAAAGGTTAGTAAATATCCGCCTTTCTTGAGTAATTTGAAAGCCAAAAGATTGATGTCTTTATATCCTCTGGAAGCACGTTCAGCTTGCGCTGCGGTTGGAGCAAACCTGGGTGGATCCAAGATGATCATGTCAAAGTATTCAGATTGATCTCTAAGTGTGCGTAAATATGTAAATACATCCTGCTCAATAAAAAGAAGTTGTGTATTATCGCACTTATTAAGGTATATATTTTTTCGTGCAGTATTTAAAGCAGTCTTAGAAGAGTCGACGAGGGTAACACTTCGGGCATTTCCATGTAAGCAATTTAGCGCGAATCCTCCGGTGTAGGAAAAGCAATCTAATACTTTCATACCCGCAGATAATTGCCTGGCAAGTAATCGATTATCCCTTTGGTCAAGGTAAAACCCAGTTTTATGACCAGAAATAACATCTACCTCGAATCCTATTTTATTTTCGATAATAGTGATTGGATTCTTAATTTTTTCCCCAAATAAAAGTCCCGACGTAAAGGGTAATCCTTCTAATTGGCGTACATCAACATCGGAACGCTCATATAATATTTTAGCATCAGTTTTTCTTCGGATAATGTCTACAATGCTTTCCTTCCAGAATTCTATCCCTGCAGTAAGAAACTGGATTACATATGTATCATCATATCGATCAAGGATCAGCCCGGGTAAACCATCGGATTCTGCATGTACCAAACGCATCGCATTTGAGGTTATAAAAGTATCTTTGTTTTGCCTTAAAGCGATGGCGCCTACCAGACGATTCTCCAGGAAATCTTGATTTACCTGTTCAGATTGAAACCAAGTCCAAACACGTCCCGATATATTCGACTGAGGATTATAAGAAGCTTTAGCTAAAAAATCACCTTTTGAAGAAATTACCTCTACGGTTTCTCCAATTTTCGGTATCCCATTTACCATTGCTATTGCACCAGAAAAAATCCAAGGATGCCGCCGTAAAAGTGATTTCTCACGCCCAGGCTTCAGGATGATTTCAGACATGTCTTGTAGTTGCTCGATCTAAGTATTATCAAGTAAAAGGTATTATAGCTTTATGACTTTCCAAGTAATTGATTAAATTCGTCGATGCCAAGGGTCTCAACACCAAGTTTTTTTGCTTTATCCAATTTTGACCCTGGTTGCTCGCCAACTAATAAATACCTTGTGTTCTTACTCACAGAATCGGTTACCTTTCCGCCATTCTCCTGGATAATTTCTTTTAACTCATCCCTGGTATATCCCGGTAAGGTGCCTGTGATCACAAAGATCATATCCGAAAAACGTATTTCTTCAGGGGTTTGTGTTCGGATGGTTTGTCCTATCGGCCAGACACCTGCGTGACGTAATTTTTCCAATAAAGTCTGGTTGGTCTCCCTTCTAAACCAGTCAACAATAGCCATGGCAATATTAGGTCCAACACCATCGATGCTCTGAAGGTCATCGATCGTGGCATGTGATAACTTCCCCAGATCCTCGAAATTGTGTGCTAATTCAATAGCCATGACTTCTCCGACTCCTCGTATCCCAAGGGCATTAATTAACCTACTCAAAGAACTGCTTTTAGACGCCTGTATTGAGTCTAAAAGATTATCTGCTTTTTTTTCTGCGAATCCTTCCAAATTTAACAATTGACCCTTTTCAATTGAATAAATATCTGCCACATCACCCACCAACTTGTTTTCTACAAGCTGCTCAACGATCTTTATGCCAAGACCCACGATATCCATAGCTCCACGTGAAGCAAAATGCTCCAGATTTCTAATTAATTGTGCAGGGCAAGCAGTATTAACGCAAAACCAGGCTACTTCACCTTCAAAATGCTCGACGGGTTGTCCACATGTAGGACAATTCGTTGGTGGTTTATAACTTTCTTCGTCACCCTTTCGTAAGTCTTTAATTGGACCAATCACATATGGAATAACATCGCCAGCACGTTTTAATAGCACTCGATCACCAACACGGATATCCTTATCCTTGATGTAATCAAAATTATGTAATGTAGCTTGTTTTACAATGACCCCACCTACTTCAATTGGTTCAAGGATAGCATATGGAGTTAATACACCGGTTCTTCCGACATTCACGCCAATATATATTAATGTAGTGGTCACCTCTCTGGCAGGGAACTTATAAGCGATAGCTCCTCTTGGATCTTTACCTACAATGCCTAGATCTTCTGCAAGAGGAATATTATTGATCTTAATCACTGCACCATCAGATTCATAGCTTAATCGATCTCTTTCTTCGTAAATTTGATTATACGCATTAATCGCTTCATCGACGCCATGACAATAATGCGATTCGGGAACTGGAAATCCAAGAGAGGTCAAGTATCTCAGAAGTTCTACCTGGGTGGTTGGAATATTACCATTTGCTGCGACGATAGCGTATATAAGGATAGTCAATGGTCGTGTCGCGGTGAGTCCAGGATCAAGCTGTCGCAATGATCCTGCAGCAGTATTCCTTGGGTTTTGATAAGTGGGTTCACCCGCTTCTTCAAGACGTTGGTTTAACCTTTCGAATTCTTTTAACGTTATAAATGCTTCTCCCCTAACCACCAGTTGCGAAGGCGGGATTGGTCCATTAGTCTCTACTGGTAGTTTAAGTGGCAATGCACGTACAGTCTTTAAATTCGCTGTGATATCTTCACCGATATTTCCATCGCCACGAGTCGCTCCCTGGATAAAAATCCCATTTTGGTAGTGCAACACAACGGTTAATCCATCAATCTTTGGTTCCACGATATACTCTGTGGTTTTTACTCTTGAATCTAATCTACTAATCCGATCAAACCAAGCTTTTACATCATCCTCATTAAATGCATTTGCCAGGCTAAGGATCGGTGCAGGATGCCTTACCTTGGTAAATTTTTCTAAGGGTTCTGCACCAGCTCTCTGCGACGGAGAATCAGGTGTAATCCATTCTGGGTGTGCTGTTTCTATTTCTTTTAGTCTTTTGACTAATTGATCATACTCATAGTCACTGATTACAGGAGAATCCAACACATGATAACGATAATTATGATAATTAATTTCTTGTTTTAACTGTTCTAATTGAGAGTGTAATTTATTTTCTGCCATATCTATATTCATATAGAAATTCGTTACCTTTCAGAGGCGATTATTTACACCTGATCCTTATTTTTAATATTTATTATCCACCTATTTTAACATCTTCAATAAGCACTTTTAAATTAACAACCCAACTTTAAACGATATTGAGACTGAACTTTACCGGATAGTGATGAAATAAATCGTCAGGTAATCTCCTGACGATTTATTTCTAAAAGTTCTAAATCACTTTGTAAAGTATTTTGGCATAAACTACCAATTGAATAAACCATCTAAATCTGAATCAGGTACATCGAATATCGTGTTATGGGGAGGCAAAGGTTCCCGTGTCATCCATTCTGGCAAACGATCATCTTCTTGGGTAAATCCAGCTCTCTGATTGAATTCGCGTTCAAGTTTTAATGATTCTCGGCCAAGCACCTGTAGTATATCGGATTTTACATTCCAATTATAGCGCGCGTTAAGGAGATCTTTGACCGTTTCCGGTGCAGCAGCAAATCCAAAACCTGCAAAAATACAGGCTCCTAATGTATCATAACCAGCCATATTGATTTGTGCAGTGCGCGACACATCTACCTGTCCTGCAGGATCGAGATGGTTAATCTTTGCTCGGATGGTCAATCCACTGGTATGATCAGCTCCCTGCGGTGAAGTAGCATAGGTAACGCCTGTACCTTTAATTGCGCGTGGTTCGTATGCAGACATTGCCTGTCCTTTTACTGCCGGTACCTGCTCAACGCCAAGAATTTTACCTGTCATTGTCGCCCCACTTCCCAATATTCGACCCAAAGGAGTATTTGATTTAATTTCATCCAACAATTCTACAGCTCGTGAATAATCGCCGAATTGGATTAAACCAGCTTTGGCAGCTACTCCTAGAGCTGCTCCAATTTCTATAGAATCCAATCCCAGATCATTGACCATCCAATTTAAATGGGCTATTTTATCCAAATTATCAATGCCCAAATTGGAACCCATTAAACCAATCGTTTCATATTCCAATGGGGATACGATTGAATGTCCATCAGAATCAGCATAGTTATTCGAGCATCGAATCGTACAACCTGGCATACACGCATGTGTTGGTTCACCATCTCCTCCACGTTCAAGGATAACATCACGCATATACTCACCTGTGATCGTATCAACCGCTTCAAACTGACCTGATGAAAAGTTTCTCGTAGGCAACGCCCCAAATGTATGGCACATACGAGACATAGATGCAGTGCCATAATCACGATATAATGCTGTTTGAGGATGTTCCATCAATGCTTTTGTGTAAGCTCTCTGAGCCTGCTTAAAATCTTCTGGGTGCGCAATGGGTGGTTTTTGCCCATCGCTTGCATCGATAACAATGGCTTTAATCCTTTTTGATCCCATCACTGCACCAAGTCCCCCTCTTGCAGCGATTCTAGAGGGTAGATTTTCTTTATCGAAATTTTGAATACCTGCTGAAGCTAATTGCATTTCCCCACCCTGACCAATTACTGCCACGGCGATTTTATTGCCATATTGCTCAATTAACTTCTTACCAGTTTCAAAAACTCCACAACCAATCAGTCTATCAGCTGACTCAAACTTTATACCCTCGCGGTTGATGAAAAGGACAGACCACTCATTATTCTCTGGTTTATCTTCAATGATGAGTGCTTTTATTGCTAAATGTGCTAATTGTAACCCCGTTGTACCACCGGCATTTGCCTCCTTTACTCCTCCGGTTAGGGGGCTTTTCCCGCCAATAGAAATCCTGTCACAACTTGAAAGCATATGGCCGACCAATAGTCCAGGTGCAAAAATTAGTTTATTGAGAGGTCCAAGAGGTTCACAGGTTGGAAATACTTCATCGACTAATATCCGGGCAACAAGTCCCCGCCCTCCCAAATATTTCCAGGATTCTGGTGAATCATTAAAAGTAATCTTTTTCGTTCGACTATTTACCCGCCATACTTTCAGGCCATTAACTATATTAGCTTTGTAG
>JBAQFX010000110.1:0-3097 GCA_049287485.1 Anaerolineales bacterium | reverse complement strand
CCATTGGGTGACGTGCGTCATTTGATCCATAAGCCAACAGGGCTTCAATTTCAGGATCCCAATGGAACACTTCATCAATTTGCATGATAGCAATCGGATCATTATTAACATTTCGGAGTACCAATTCTTCACCTACGGCGGGAAGCTCAGCAGGGTTGACTGGAAGGGTAATAGGCAAAGGCCATAGGGTGCCCTCCATTAAATGCATATTATGCAGAACATTCTCGTAATCAGCCTTACCCATAAAACGGTCAAGAGGTGAAAAACCGCCGGTGGCTAATAACTCAAGATCACATAGAGCCCGAGGAGAAATTTTAATGGATTGTAGCTGGTTAGAATATTTGACCAGGGTTTCCCGGTCCTCACCGGTGACCATCAAGTTGACGAGATTTCCTCCATAGGGTGAGATTAATTGGGTGGTCATTTACTGAAAAACTCCTTAATCCAAAGAAATGAAAGCCTGCTAAAAAGCTGCCAGGAAGGCAGAATAGTTCCCTTAGGCTTGCTGCTGGTGTTTTCGATGGTAGTTAATCCAGAAAGTGTGTGCATGGCTGTCTGAATAACTGATCGTTCTTGGGTGGATTTTGCTACACGGGTGAGGGATAAAAGTCGCCTGATTAAAAGTCTGCGGGTGTAATGATTGAGAGAGGACAAGCTACTGGAAAGTTGATAAGCCAATTTGTTCATGATTGGTCCAGCAACTAGCTCAAGAGAGGCCACTTCGTCTATCTTGAGATTTTCGGTCCAACGGCCGACTGGAGCAGCGCTGATAGTTGCAAACTGATCGGCGAACATCGAATTTCCGCCCCATGGCTTACCGCCACGCACAGGGCTACGCAAAGCTGGATTGTCATCGATGCCGAGAAATTGGCATAATTCACTCAATTTAGCATCCGGTATACTTGTAAGATCCTCGAAGCGTAATAACAGATAATTATTTGGTCCGTATAAATCACGGTTATGTAAACCAGTTTGAGTCGATTGTACCCAATTCATGGCAAATGATTCTGGAGACCATTCTGCATGTTTACGGTGATAAGAAGCATAATTATCACGTGGGTCACGTACAGTATGAATGATTTTTGCATCAGGCCACCAATCAAAAATCTGTGCGGCGTAGTGTTCGTTGTATGGTGTTTTTTCTACCCAATAATGGGAAAGTGAGGTAAGCTGACCGGTCACCTTACCGAAGGCTAAAATCACAGCACTCAGCATATCGCCATCATGGATAAAACGTTCAGCAACGAACTGGCGGGTTGCCTGGCGGACCTCTTCCACAGGGATATTAGAATAATCGCGATCGGGGTAGCCTGCCTGGTGAGCGGGTGGATTTTTCTGGTTCCACTCAAAAATGTGCGTTAGGTATTGATCTGAACTTGTCAGTTTCTCCTTTAGACTAAATCCGGTTGTTTTGGGTAAATAGCAACGGAAAAAGTTGGTCTCCTCGGGGTACGTCACCAGCTCTGGATGTGAATCAAGCACAGAGCGAAGTAAACTCGTACCCGATTTCGGATGTCCAGCAATGAAAACGGGAGAATCACGTAATTCAGTCATTTTTCCTCATTGTAAATCAAAATTGACCCTCCAGATAAGCGCGAGTTCGTTCCTGGCGAGGAGTTTCAAAAACCTCATGAGCTGGACCAGCTTCGACTACCTCTCCCAGGTACATGAAGATCACATTGTCTGCTAGCCGCTTAGCCTGTCGTAGGATGTGGGTAACCAAGACAATTGTGTACTCTTTCTTAAGATCTAATAGCCTTTTTTCTATGTGTTGCGCAGATATTGGATCAAGCGCTGAAGTGGGTTCGTCACCCAACAGGATTTCTGGTTCAACTGCCAATCCACGGGCTAGGCACAACCGTTGCTGCTGGCCAATTGACAGGGCTACCGCAGGTTGTTTCAGCCGGTCTCGAACCTCGCTCCACAGTCCCGCCTCTTCAAGATAGTGTTGAACGCGTACATCCATTTCGGGACCTTTTTTACATAAACCATGGATGCGCATTCCATAAGCCACGTTTTCATAGATAGACATCGGTAATGGGTAAGGATGCTGAGCCAGCAATCCGGTTTTTTTACGCATTTCAGTGACATCTAGTTCTGGATCATATATATTCTCACCATCGATCAATACTAAACCAGAAATGCGCACGCCATCCGATAATTCTAGAAAGCGGTTGAGACACTTGAGCACTGTGGTTTTTCCACAGCCAGATGGCCCGAGAATAACCGTGATCTGACCGCGTGGAATTTCTATATTAATATCCTTAAGAGCCTGAACTTTCCCGTAGAATGCATTCAGCTTGCTGGTCTGAATATGTATGTCCATTAATGAGATTTTCCCAGCGATCAGAATTTTACTACATAGCGGCTCAAACGACCTGACAGCCAACGTGCACCCAGGCTGGTAACCAATACAATTACGGTCAGCACAAGTGCAGCCGCATATGCCCGGCTTTGTACCTCGGGGTATGGTGTGTTGAGCTGAAAGAATATTGCCAATGGCAGTGAACCTACGGGTTGCAACAATGAAGTTGGGATGCGATCGGTATAACCGGCGGTAAATAAAACCGAGGCTGCATCGCCAATCCCCCGACCAAATGCAAGCATCAAAGCAGTCACAATACCAGGAAATATCTGACGTGAAATAATATGGATAGCAGTTTCCAAACGGGTTGTACCCAATGCGTATGAAGCTTGTTCAAGATCATCGGGTATCATCCGTATGACCTCATCTACTGCTCGGGTCAGGATAGGCAGTTCTAGAAGCGCCAAAGTTATAATACCACCCAGAAGTGATGAGCGGAGTCCTAGTGCAAGCATCAGCATAAAGCCAAAAGCGCCATACACGATCGATGGTACCCCCCATAACACATCCATTGTCAGGCGCACCCAACCTGCCCAAGGTGATCGCTCACCATAGGTTTTCATGAATAGTGCAAGGGGTAAGCCTATTAAAATTGCCAGCAGGGTTCCACCACCTGCCAAATAGAGTGAACCGATGATGGCATTCAGGATACCACCTTCTTTACCGAGGTAGTATCCACCCTTGGGGGTCTGAATCAACATTGCAAGGTTGATTGTAGGTAAGCCTTTGATC
>JBAQFX010000109.1:0-15083 GCA_049287485.1 Anaerolineales bacterium | reverse complement strand
ATACTTCCGCTTGGGAGGTCAGGCTGGGGATGATAGCGCCTACTAGTTTGAATCCGTACGCTTTGGCAAAATAACCTAGCGACTCATGCCCGGTGACCAATTTGCGGTTTGCTTCAGGCAACGCGTTCACCAGGGTAATAATTTCACTGTTCAGGCTGTCCAGCTGATCTGCAAGCTTTTGGGCTTGACTTGAAACATCCAGCCTCAGGTCTGCGTTTAGCTGATCAGCAAGAGCAAGCACAACCTGCTTCATAGTCTCTGGGTCTGTCCACAGGTGCGGGTCGGGTGCACCGACCATCTGGTCAGGATCACCGCTGGGAATGCCTTCACCCTGTCCAACTTTACGGATAGTGATGTGGTCGGAAGCGATGAAGGTTTTCACTCCCTGTTCTACCGCCAATGATAATGTCTTCTCCAAACCGCCCTCCAGCCCCAAACCGTTCTGCACGATCAGGTCGGCTTTGTTTAAAGTCTCAATATCTTTAGCAGATGGCTCCCATTCATGCAGATCCTGCCCGTTGGGGATGAGCACGACTACATTGGCAACAGAACCTGCCAGGTCCTTCGCCAAGGTACCCAGGATTGAGTAGGTGACAACGATAGTAACTTTGCCATCTTGAGGGGTGCTGAAATTTGGTTGGCAAGCACCGATCAAAAGTGAACATAGAAGAAGTAAACAGGCAACTTTTTTCATTATATTTGCTCTGAACGCTGTATAGCATGCTCGGAATCGATGAATTATAGCATGGGATATCTTCACCTCACGGTTGTGATAGTGACCTGGTTTGATCATCGTAATTTGCTCGAATTGTGCATACACTATTTTTCCCAGAGATCGTTCTGATACAAATGTGGATTACTGAATGCAATCTTTACGTTATCTAAATATCACCTGAATACTCTCGAAATAAGTCTTTGCTATCATTTTCACAAAGTGAGATTATGTCTATATGCGCCTATTTCGCATCAAGCTTGCCACAAACGGCCTTAGATTATTCCACGGGGAGCAACACCTGTAATATCCAGTGCTGGAGACGGTGCGTATATCCTGGTCACTGCCGTCAAACGATTGATTCTAACCAAGATAACTATTGTATTTATGGCGAATGCTCCTAAATCTATCAGGGAGATAAGAATGAGTAAGAGAGTACTGATCATTAGCTCCATCCTGATTATCCTGATAATGTTCTTGCTTACAGCCTGTGAGGTAGTTTTAAGCAATGCGCCAAGTGGTGTGACTGCTATAGCAACTTTGATTACCACCCAGGGCAGAGCAGGCGCTGGTGGTGGCGGTTATCTAAAGCCACTAATTAGAAAGGAGACCGAATGAGAACCCAATTCACCATCCTGATCATCCTAGTCTGCCTCTCAGCAATCCTGCTGGCAGGCTGCAACAGTGCAATAAGCACGGTTTCTACCAACAACGGCTTGTCGACCGCCACTAAGCTGGCGCTCGGCACGCTAAGGCTGGAGGGCACAAGCCAGGCGGTGACGGCGGAACAAGCTAGCGAACTGCTCACCCTATGGGAAGGTTATCAATCGCTGAGCGACAGTGACACCAGCTCACAAGTGGAACTGGATGCGCTGATGAAGCAGATCGAAGCTGCCATGACCACCGATCAGATCAAAGCGATTGAGGCCATGGATCTGACCGACCAATCGGTGAGCGAAACCCTGAGCACACCTGGCGGGAATGATAGCTCCTCCGCCCCTGCCAGCACACCCAGTACCTCAGTCATCAATCAGGCAGGTCCAGCTGGAGGGCCAGGTGGGGCACCATCCGCAGGGGATGGGATGGGAGATATCCTGGGCGGGATGACCACGCAGAGCATGGCCGCAGTAACACAAGCGCCCGCTGCGACAGCGGCTCAGCAGGTCAACCCAATGCTGCTCAAGGTACTGATCCAGCTACTGGATACGAGGAGCCAGGCACCTGGATAGGGAGGATTGGGTATCATCAACACCTATCTCCAGGAGGCAGCCATGATAGGATATGGCTGCCTTTGATTATTAAAGTTCACTTCGGTAAATATGCAGGCTGCTCAGTTTTGCAAGAATCAAAATTCGAGTAATTCTCGGTTTAATCTGCTCCTACGTTTTCCATATTTTCAGAATTCTCTTTTATATAAAGAGATGCTTCTTCATCGTCTTCATATGATAGATAGCCTAATATTTTCGTTGGAAAGTATGAGACAGTACCGGGTGTGTCTCGTTCCTCAGCGGGAAAAATAGCCACACCTGTATGATTTCGAGTATGTGCATCTTTTTCAGGCTTGAAGACAGGTCCTTCAGGAAAGGATATGATGACCTTATCTTGCCCCGTAATATGCCAGGATAGAGTAGAACTATCTTTAAGTTGGGCCAGGTGACGATAGAGCCTGGCAATGTGAATGCCAAGGTGAGAGGCAAGCTCGGGTAAGGTCATGGGGGGTGTAACCCAGCCATTCCAGGCCAGGTAGCGTAATTGCATCCAGGTCCGCAAGGTGGCAGGGGGTAGATCAGGATGGAAGATCAGGTAGGCGGGGATAAAAATCCCGCGGGAAGGTAGTGAGGGTTGGGTCATAAGTATATCCTGAATTGTTTCAAAAAAAATTCAAAACCATTCAATTCGAGCCTTGTAAAGACTTGCTAAAAAGGGGCGAAGCGTGTGCCGGGTACCATTCGTAGCACTATAAGTACTGCTACGCCCCTACTGAACAGATATTGGTAATACTTGCCATTCGTTCCGCTCCTTGAAACGAAGAGGAACGAATACTTTTTGAGTGAGTCGCCATAATAAAGATAAAGTGGTGGAAGAGATGAAGGTAATTTCCATGGCAGTATATGTAGTTACTCACCGCCCCCACCCCTGCCCCTCCCCCGCAAGCGGGGGAGGGGAAATCTCTCGAAAAATGGGCGTACGCAGGCGGCGTAGCCCCTGCGTACGCCCATTTTTCGAGAGTTTTCCCTTCCCCCGCTTGCGGGGGAGGGGCAGGGGTGGGGGCGTGAGTAATTACCCATTGTATTCTAGCACAAATGTTCTAATTGTCAAGAGGGAAAATTGACCTGGATATACGATCGTGTTGAAAAATGTGGGCACCTCTTGCATTATCCGTATACAACTGGTCTGACTGAGTATATATTGGTCATTTTTAATAAAAAGAGACCTCACAAGCTAATATACCTGTGAGGCAGAATAAAAAAATTTGTATTTTACCGATGTATCACAGGCAAGAATACTGATTGAAGGCTAAACTGTCTCAGTTGCCAGTCAGGATCTTCTTGATGCAAGAATACTTGTAGCGGGTCAGCCTGGTTCGGATAGCCTGGCGGGACATATAAATAGTTGTAATCCAGATCCAATCCGTCACCACCATTATTCTGACCAGGATCGACCAAATTTGTAAGATTGGTAAAGGATTCTGGAATATCACCTAAAAAATGATTATTCTGTAGATATAGTACTTTCAGAGAGGTCATGTTGCCCAATACTGATGGGATATTTCCGCTTAATTGATTCCAACTTAGGTCCAGATATTCTAGAGTTGATAAATCGGTAAGACCCGGGGGAATGCTGCAACTTAACTGATTCCTGCTAAGATCGAGTGTATCCAGGTTTATCATGCCTCCTAAACTTGATGGAATGCAACCGCTAAGCTTGTTCGAGGAAAAAACCATCACAACCAGTTTGTCCAGATTGCCAAGTTCCGGCGGTATGCTGCCACTGAATTGGTTATTCGGAAGATATAACCAGGTTAGATTCGATAAATTTCCTAATTGAGGTGGGATATTCCCGCTAAGCAGGTTATCATTCAGGCCCATGGCTGTCAGGTTGGTCATGTTGCCAAGCTCAGGGGGTAAACTACCGGTAAGTTGATTATAAGACAAACTTAGTATATACAAATGGATCAGATTTCCCAGCTCAGGAGGAATACTGCCCGATAGCATATTGGTGTTCAAGTCCAACCAACGTAACTCGGTTAGATTACCTAGTGCTGGTGGGAGGTCATTTTGCAATTCATTACTAGATAGATCTAAATATTGCAAACGGGTTAGATTACCTAATTCAGAAGGGATATTACCAGTTAATTTATTTTCACTCAGAGCCAAACTATTCAGGTTCGTCAGGTTGCCTAGCTCAGTAGGAATATTGCCACTTACATTTGAATTACAAATGGCTAGCATAGTGAGGTTATGCAAATTTCCAAGTTCTGGAGGTAAACCTCCACTAAATTGATTATTGTTTAGTGATAATGTAATTAAGCTTGTCAAATTGCCTAATTCTATGGGAATGTCACCACTAAGCGGATTATCACCCAAATCTAGCCTTTGTAAATTATTTAGATTGCCCAATTCAGGTGGAATACTTCCACTAATTTGATTTCCTAATAAAGATAAGTATCTTAAATTGGTGAGATTGCCTAGTGCTGGGGGGATGTTCCCATCCAACAAATTACCTAAAAGGTTCAATATGTTGAGGTTAAATAGATTACCTAACTGAACAGGAAGACTGCCGACCAAGTGATTCGATTCCAAAAGTATGCCCATCACATGTCCAGTACTGACAGTTACACCATACCAATTGCTTGGTGTCTTGGATACTAACCAATTGGTACTATTATTCCACGTAGCGCCATCAGTATCGTTATAAAGCACTACCAATGCTTCACATTCAATTTGGGGTATCTCTGTGACTTCAGCACAGGAGAATGAATTTCTTTCCATTATTGGAAAATTAGTGGTCAATGTGAATATGATCGCTAATGCGAAATAAATAACGGATTTCATAAGGGTTTTCCTCTCAGGTCAAAAAATATGCTCTCAACCAGAACCCATGTATATCCCGCCTACAAATCTATTGTTAATTTTATCACCGACTCTTCAATTGACGACAAGTTACTTTCTGTATTTTTATAATAATATACTCTTCACTTGCTCTATCACTGGTTCAATCTTTTCAACCCAAATTGGTAGGGTTTCAACCATAAGCGGCATTAGTTTATGGTTGAATCTAGCCTCCCATCATTATTTTCAAAAAACTCGTTGGAAAATTTATGATCGCTTATAAATTCTATTAACCATTGATCAAAGTATGGCCTGACTGGTTCCATGACATCATATGCGAAAGAATCACGATAATGATTGTCAACGTGAACCACACCCGCTATTGGGTCAAAACCTGGTCTGATCAATCCAAGCCGTGTTTCAGCAAAAAGAAGGGCGTAAGAGAGGACCAGGTGGGATAAGTGCTGTTAATCTCTCGAACTCCGCGGTGAGATAACCCAACGCGAGCAGAAAAATCAGCTACGGGTGGTCGTAGACGTAGAAGATAAAATCTTGCGGTCCGGTTTGGACTCCCAAATCGTTCAGCAACCTGAGCAATTGGGCGCGATGGTCGGTGCCGTGGTTAACCACATGCAGCAGCACCTGCCACAGAAGAAGATCCTTGTCTTCTCCTTCGGCGAACGGTTTTTCGAACAACATTGCGTCGTGCAAATTTCCCAGATAAGCGCGCATTTTTTGCTCGATGTTATCCCAGTGAGCACGAATGGTTTTCAGATTGTGATAGTCGGCGGGATTCAACGTTTCTGGGATTTCGCCACCTCTGAGAGCGCTAAACCAGGTGTCATCCACACTCATGAGATGAACGATCTGGTTTCGGACGGACCCCTGAGAGTAGCCCACATTTTGGATGAATTGTTCAGGGGATAGTGAAGCGATGTAGGCATCCCATATTTTGCGGTTTTCACTGAAGTGATATTCGTATAAATAGCGAAAGGCATTTGCATTCATGTTGTAATTCACTCCCATTTTTCTACCACATTCTCACTGATCAACGTAGGGCAGAGAGGTATTTGGTGATGGGTGAGTAATTACCCAATTTGACGTCGATTTTGTATAGAAAGTTGGTTGGATTGGAAGAGTTGGATATAGAGTATAAAGTTGATTTGACAACGCAGTGATAAAACTGAATAAACAAAAAAACAGACAGATGGTTACTGAAAAGATAAAAAGTCTAAGATTCTTTTTTTTCTTTCTCCTCACCATAAATGTTTATAACGACTTTTACTGGAGTGGGTGTAACTCCTCTTGACTAAATATTTGTATAATGGTCGTCACTTGTTGACTGTCATCATATATACCAGGGAAAAAGAATACATAATAGACTTGCCCATCGGTGGTTTTTACCTGCCAACATGGATTCTCCTGAGTGGTGCTTGTTTCACGAAATCGCCCAAATACCAGGATGGGTTGTTCCGATACTTGCAGGCCGGTCTTATCGGTCACGTATTTTACGGCCTCTTCGGCGCTGACGCTGGGAAAAACTTTATCCAAAAATGGTAATTCCGAATAAATAGTTGCCTGCCCATCATTAATGATCACCACCAATACCTTGCAAGGCTTATCGTTCTCATAAAAAGGGATCATATAATAATCTG
Source organism: Anaerolineales bacterium (assembly GCA_049287485.1). Lineage (GTDB taxonomy): Bacteria > Chloroflexota > Anaerolineae > Anaerolineales > UBA4823 > FEB-25. The sequence continues at coordinate 8,664 of JBAQFX010000109.1, read as the reverse complement.
GATATTCCGTCATCAAGGATTTTACCGGCAATATCTGCCCGGGGTTTCTAGCCTGTATGCAGGCATCGTCTGCATATATAGGAAGGTCATAGATGGCTTGGGGCAAATCAGCGAGAGACGAAATCTGCACGAAAGGTAGTGTGGGCGTGGGGATTATTGGCTGAGCAATTGACCGTTGGCGTTCATAATCGTAGGTGGCAATTTCAGCGATCTGGGATGGAGATAGCGTAGCGCCAGTTTTAGCGTCAATCGCTCCTGGACCAGTGGTTGGCCAATAGGAGGTGGCGGTTGGCTCAGGTGTGGGTAGTATCCAATATGGGCCTGGGTAAGGGATTTCCGTTGGAACAGGATTGCTGTTGGCTTGCCCAGGTGGGGGATATCCATCGGATTGTCCCGGCTGGGCTGCATTTGGGAGGAAATAGTTGATACTAACAATCAAAATAAGAATACCACATCCAAATAATAGGATTTGAATAAGTACTCGGAATTTGTTCTTTGATTCTTTGTCCACGATATCTTCCATAGATTACGATGGATATTGACCCAAGTCAAACCACCTCTGTTACTCTCGAAGACGCATCGATGAATTATAAACTCAAATAACCCCCATAAATTAATTCATAATTTATTAATTGAGGAGTCAGACATTTAGTGCAACGGATGAGGAGATAAAATCATTCGTATGCATCCATTAACCTGTACCGAGCGTTTTTCTCGCTATCCGCAATAAAATCGCCTCACAAGTTCTCCAATATGAGAAATCTTAAAAGTTTCGCTGTTTTTCATAAACCTCTTGTGGATTAGAACATTTGTGCTATAATTAGAATGTAAATACTCACCGTGACCAATTATTTCGTCTTCCCTGCGGCAATTATCGAAAAAGGTGGGGGAGTGAGTAATTACATCAAGGAGCGATACACGACGCAGTATCGCGAGTGTTTTTTACGAGCGATTATAGAATGCCTTCAATAAATATAGTTTTTCAAATAAAGGCATTCGTATACCGGTTGTTCTTTACCGGTAAAAGTTATCATTACTCACCACACAGGATCATGGATTTACTCGCTAATTGTTGCCCATTCAGCCATCTAATAAATTATATTTGCACGCCTTTAGCAGGTTTTATACCATCACTATGTCAGTTAGATCCTGTTTTTACCCAGGCTACCTTAATGCGAACCGTCACCATTTATTCAATCGATTTACCTTTACCTGATCGGCGAAGGCCGACCTTGTGGGTGTCAAAGCTGCGGTCCTGGCTGCATGCGTAGCATGCGCTTCCACCGCCGCTTAGCTCATAATCGTTTTACGTTATTCGTTTCGATTCGTTTTTTTAGAGCAACGAATTTTCTCAAGAAAGGTGACCGAAGCTGAAATGAATACATTTAAAAATATTGGTTCAAATCTCGCTAAACCTTGCAGGTGGATTCTTCTAGCGCTTGCAGCGTCCCTCTGGTTAATTTATTTCTACGTGTTTCATTGTCGCATCCATCATAAAAGTGACTCACTTTTCAAAAATGCCAACTCTATAGGCTGTGCTTCATTATTTACTGTTTCAACCTCTCGATAACCAGGAATTGAATCGATTTATTTTTTTCGCGATTCAATTCCTGCAGAGATATGAAAACCTGTATCGATTATATTTTCGAGTTGTGTATGCCCATCCCGGAATATAATTATGACGATATCTATCTAAAAATTTCGCCGGGCTGCAGATTGTCAACCAGTAGGGCAGTTGGGTGATTAAAAACTCATGGGAGGATATATGGATCATCATCAACCTTTGGGCTTTCTCGCTGTCCCACCCACAGGCAAAGGGTCCGGTGTATTGGTCTTGCATGCCTGGTGGGGGCTGAACGATACCATGAAGGCTTTATGCACCCGCCTGGCCGATGCCGGCTTCGTCGCCTTCGCCCCGGACCTGTATCACGGCAAGCTGGCAGACAACATTCCCGCCGCCGAAGCCCTCGGTAGTGCTCTGGATGCCAATCACCTGCAAGCCAAGGTCGAAATCGCCGAGGCGACCCGGTTCCTTTACGAGCGTGCCGGGCAGGATAAACACGGTCTGGCCGTGGTCAGCTTCTCGCTGGGTTCTTATTATGCGCTGCATTTATCGGCAACCGATCCCGAACACATCCATTCCGTCGTGCTCTTTTATGGCACCGGTCCCCGAGTCAGTCAGCAGGTCGATGAAGATATCTTCAGCTTTGAGGTTGAATATGTTGTATCCGGCAGCCTGCAAAGCTTGCTCACGTTGAGCGGGATCGATCAGCCCGATCGGTTCAACCATTTTAATGCGGAAGGGTTCGGGTGGGTAGATGGGCATGCTGACCTCCTGGGAATAAGACCAGTGTAGCATGGAATATGCCAAAACTGGAATCAGGGTGTTGAAAGAGGTTAACAGGAATGGGTATAATCGAAGGCTGATGCTGAACAAGTTGCGGAGTGCTCTTTCGATTGGAATGCTGCTGATGAGTGGATGCCTGCTGATATGGGCATCCATACCGGAGCAGCACCAGGTATTGGTACAAACCATTCCACCGACTGGAATGCAGCTGGTGACCGGCGGGTGGGAGGGCAACCCTGCCGTGCTGGAAACCAGGCAGGTGAGGTTGGAGTGGCCTGATTCACTGCGCATAGGCGATGATGGGGAAATCAGGCTGAGCTTCGAGCCTGCTCCAGGAGTAGCAACCAGTCCCAGCTTAACGGCTGGGTTGCGCGATGTGTACGATTCTTATAACCTGATGGCAGAGGCCAGGTTTGAGGTGGCCGGGATCAGAACGGACCCAACCAACCCGGTGCGGGAATCAATGCCCGCCGGGCAAACGGTAAATTATCATTGGAAGATCAGCCTCGTGCAGGAGGGGGTCTTTACCGGCACGATATGGCTTTCCCTACGCTTTCTGCCGCTGGATGAGAGCTCACCCAGCCAGGAACCCATTTTTGTGCAACGGGTGGATATCCAGGCGGCCAGTCTGCTGGGGATCAGCGGACCCCTGGCGAGGCTGCTGGGAGGATTGGGGATCGTGTTGAGCGTGCTGGTCAGTTTCGATGTTATGATGGGCGTATTGGGTAAATTGGTGAAACAATTAACCACGAAGCACATCAAGGGCACTAAGGATTTTGGATAAAAATATGCTTGAGATTGTTCCGTTCGTTTTAGGACCGGTGGCGACCAACGCTTACCTGGTAGGTGACCCGCAAAGCCATACGGCCGTGGTGATCGACCCGGCCTGGGATGGTGGGTATATCGCGGCGGAAGCGAAACGACGTGATTGGAAGATCGAGCAGCTATGGTTGACTCATGCGCATTTCGACCATATTGGCGGTGTGGCGGGTATCGTGAAGAGCCTCCAGCCGGCACCACCGATCGCGTTGCACCCAGCAGACGCAGCGCTATATGCAGCACAAGGGGGTGCGGCATTATTCGGCATGCGCATTGGGGCTACACCTGAGCCAAGTGTACGATTACAACACGGGCAGATTTTGAAGTTAGGAGAGCAGACCTTTGAAGTGCGGCATTGCCCCGGGCATACGCCTGGGCATGTGGTATTTTACTATGCGGCTGAAAAGGTGTTGTTCTGCGGGGATGTGATCTTTTGGGGCAGCATCGGGAGAACGGACCTGCCAGGTGGAGATTACGATACGCTGATGCACAGCATCCGTACGCAGATCCTTACCCTGCCGAACGAGACCCGGCTGCTTTCGGGGCATGGGGTAGAAACCACGGTGGGGGTGGAGCGCCGGGATAACCCGTTTTTAGCTTAAATCATTAACCACAAAGGACACCCGCGACACTAAGATATTTATACAAAATACTTTCGTGTACTTTGTGCCCTGCGTGGTGAGTTGTTATTTCGCGTAGTCGACGGCACGGGTTTCGCGGATGACGGTGACCTTGATTTGCCCGGGATAATGCATGGTCTCTTCGATGTTCTTGGCGATATCACGCGCCAGGCGGATTGACGCAAGGTCATCGATATCTTCTGGCTTGACGAAAATACGCACTTCACGACCGGCTTGCAAGGCGAAACTCTGGTTGACACCCTTGAAGGAGTTGGCCAGGTCTTCCAGGGCGCGCACCCGCTGGATGTACTGCTCCAGGCTCTCACGGCGAGCGCCAGGACGGGCACCCGAGATGGCGTCAGCAGCTTCGGCTATGGCAGCCTCGACCGATTCCTGCTCGATCTCATGATGGTGAGCGGCAATGGCATTGACTACCAGCGGATCGACCCCGTAGCGCTTGGCAAAATCAGCACCCAGCATGGCATGGGTACCTTCCATGTTATGATCCATGGCTTTGCCCAGGTCATGCAGCAATCCAGCTTCCTTGGCAACCTCGACATTCGCGCCTAACTCAGAGGAGATCACGGCTGACAGGCGGGCAACTTCGACGGCATGGTCGAGCTGGTTCTGCCCGTAGGAAGTGCGGAATTTAAGCCTGCCGAGCATCTTGATGATCTCGGGGTGCAAACCAGGCACACCGGCATCAAAGGCAGCCTGCTCACCCGCTTCGGCAATAATTCGGTCGACTTCCTTCTGTTCGTTCTTGAGGACTTTTTCCACATGGGCGGGATGGATGCGACCATCCAATACCAGCTTGGCGAGGGAACGTCGGGCAACCTCACGGCGTACCGGGTCGAAACAGGAAATGGTGACTGCTTCTGGGGTATCATCCACGATCACGTCCACGCCAGCGGCTTGCTCAAAAGCGTGGATGTTGCGACCATTGCGACCGATGATGCGTCCCTTCATCTCATCGGATGGAATGGAGACGGTGGAGGTGGTGACTTCACTCACATGATCGGAAGCCACACGCTGGATGGCGGTGGTGATGATCTCACGTGCCCTGCGCTCGCCATCCTCCTGAGCCTCGGCTTCAACCTGGCGGATGATGCGCGCCATATCGTCACGAGCATCTTTTTCCACCTCAGCCAATAATTCACCGCGGGCATCATTCTGGGTCATTTGAGAAATGCGCTCGAGCTCGGCCAGCTCATCTTCGTACATCTTCTCAATCTCATTCGAACGCTTGTCGATCGCGCTCTGGCGCTTGTTGAGGGTGGCTTCTCGTTTTTCCTGACGATCGGTGCGGTTATCGAGCTCCTCGCGGCGCTTGAGCAAGCGGTCTTCTTCGCGGCTGATCTCAGTGCGCCGACGTGAAACTTCTGCCTCAGCTTGTTGCCGGATCTGAAGAGCCCTGTCTTTGGCCTGCATCTCAATATCTTTGGCTTTTTCTTCAGCCTCTCCAACGATATTTTCAGCTTTGATTTGAAGCCTGGCTTTTCCCTGTTTGGCATTTGTATAATATAAAGCATACCCAATGGCAACCCCTAACAACAGGCTTACCACTGCAATGATAACAACCATGCCTGGATTCATGAATCAACCTCACATGTGCTTAAAATCAGCAAATTAACGAACCAAAGAAATGATCGATTCATTTGCTTTCCTCTTGTTTTTCATCCCAGACTTTTGCTACAACATCCTTGATGATTTCGTATGAGAAACCTCTCCTGGCCAGGTAACTGCCAAGCTTGTTGTTAAAATCTCGTATGGGTAAATTCTCATAGCGGCGGGCTTGTTTGATGGCAGCCTGGTAGGCCAGTGCTTCTTCGTTGATGCCCTCGAGGGCTTTTTTAATGGCGGAATCAGCCAGCCCACGCTGTTGTAATTCATACGCTAATGCCCTACGGCTGCGAGGGCGGAATTCACTTCGATTTTTGACCCAGTCCTGAGCGAAGCGTTCATCATTCACCAAGCCACTGCGCTCCAGTCGTTTAAAGACGTCATTGATGACATCAGGGGGAATGGCGTGTTTTTCCAGATTCCGGCGTACTTCAGTACGTGAGCGAGGCCGGTAATCCAGGAAACGCAGCGCCTGCATATAAGCTACTTCACGTTCATCCTGTGCCTGTAACCTGGCTATCTTGGATGGGCTTAGTTCCTGCCCCACCTGGAGCCAGGCAGCGGTGATTCGCGATAACCCAAAGGAAAACTCATTATCCAAATAGACATTGATGCGGTTGGGGTGATGTTTTTGTACTTTTAGGGCGGTTACTTTTCCACCAGCGGTACTATCATTCATAGACCTCTCCAAAATATAATAGCCGCGCCCCTCCTCCTCGGGTCACGGCTACGATTCAACGCTGATGAGTTTTAGAATTTGTCCAGTGTCAATATAGGATTGATCATACCATCAATCCATTGTGTGGGATTAAACCCCAAATCACCCAATCAGGGTGAATCCGGATAGATTTTGGTCCTTGACAATAAAAAAGATATTTTGAGAGGGTCTGCCTGAATTATTTCAACCTTCACATCTTCTATCCATATGCTATCCGATTTACCACCAACCCGGTATGCCTACACCTTGAATGTTGGGCAAACAGTCCGGGTTATCCAGACACAGAACGTTTCAAGTTTCTCTATTCAGTTTCAAATCATAGCCGCAGCTGCAATGAGTTTATTGATGAAGGATATAGACGCAGCATTTGGCATATAGCCAGGTTAAATTATGATGGTTGAAAAGATTAATCTTTTCTATCTACGTCTAAAAAACCTGGCGATTGTTAATCACTTTTCACCGAGGAGAAAATCCCAGGTAAAAAGTAGATAATTCCGATAACGATGCATGTATTATACATGAAATTATGTAAAACAGCTAATTCTCGGGTGTTTTTTATGCCAGAGTAATGATGATGACAGGTTTATGAAAGTAACAAACGAGAATCTCTAAAAATTAACCTTGCGTTTAGTAAAAAAACCAATATATACTCACTCAGTGAGTATAAAAAATAGGATCAACAGTCGGCTTTCTCCAGAATTCGTCTTGCTGGGATTTCACTATCAGCATGCGGGTCATGGCTATGAACTCCATCGGCGATTGAGGGATGAATTCGGAAACAAATGGCACGCAAGCCAAAGCCAGACCTACAATATTCTCAAGAGGCTCGAAGCACAAGGTTATATCAGCTCAAGGGCGGTGGAGCAGGAAAAATTGCCCCCCCGTCTATTGTTAAGCATCACTGAGCAGGGGAAGGAGCGTTTTGAGTACTGGCTCAAGCAGCCTACCAAGAGTAGCGTGCACGCCATCAGAGTGGAATTCGTGACTCGCCTGTATTTTACAGAGTTATATCGTTCAGAGGATACTCAGGATATGATCAGGGCACAACTCGAGGTAGTGAAGAGTGGGTTAACACAACTCCAAGCGAGCCTGACAAATATACCTACCGAGCGAATCTATGATCGCCTTGCCTTGGAGTTGCGTATCCAATTACTCAGCTCCGTTATCAACTGGCTGAATGCTTGTCAAGAGACATATAAGATAAGGAACAAAATTGACAAAGACCAATAAAAGGCTTTTAGCTATCTGCATTTCGGGCATAATGGTTTTAGCAGCTTGTGCAAAACCGGATGTTGAGCTTTTGGCAAAAAAAAGTGCGAATGAGGTTGTTTTATCAGCTAATCCATCCGTCTCCGCAATGTCCTTACCGGTGAGGCATAGACTGACAGTGTTTGCAGCAGCTTCTTTAACCGGGGCTTTTTAGGAAATTGTGAGGGATTATGAAATATCCCATCCGGGAGTAACGGTCAACTTGAATTTTGCGGGTTCACAAATCCTGCGGACACAGCTTGAACAAGGGGCTATCGCAAATGTGTTTGCATCCGCAGACCATAAAAACATGGATTTATTATTAGGTGAAAATTTAATAGATGCAAAAAGCTGCCAGGATTTCGCCACCAACCAGCTGGTGGTGATTTTTCCGCATAGCAACCCGGGTAACTTTCATGATTTAATAGATTTAGCTAAACCAGGTATCAAACTCGTGCTGGCGGATGAATCCGTACCAGCGGGCAATTATGCCCGACAGGTACTTTTAAAGATGAGCCAAGGTCAGCAGTATGGCGAAAATTTCGGAGATCAGGTGCTGGCAAACATGGTTTCCAATGAGACCGATGTCAAGCAAGTGGTAACCAAAGTGGAGTTAGGTGAGGCGGATGCAGGAATCGTATATACCTCGGATGCGGTTGCAGCACCAGATCTTGGAACGATCACCATCCCTGATAGGTATAATGTGATAGCCCGCTACCCGATCGCTATCCCGAACAGCACCAATGAACCAGCTCTGGCAGCTGATTTCATTCCATATGTTATTTCCACAGACGGCCAAGCTACCCTGGCGAAATGGAGTTTTAGCGAAGCGCTCCATTAACCCATGAAGATATCTCCACGTTTTTTCCCGCACACAGCAAAGGATGGTTCGCCCGGGTGGGAATTCATCCTCCCAGGTCTGGTGCTGGTCAGCCTGATTGGGCTGCCGGTTCTGGCGATGATCTGGCGGTCATTTAATAAGGACATCTTCAGCTATACAGTTTCCGAGAGCGCGGTCAGCGCGTTGCGATTAAGCCTGTTCACCAGCATCATCAACGTACTGGTGTCGTTGATCACTGGCACACCACTGGCGTATATCCAGTCACGCTGGAGATTTCGAGGAAAAGTACTATTGGATTTGTTGGTCGACCTGCCAGTGGTTCTTCCGCCCTCAGTGGCAGGAATCGCACTTCTACTGGCATTTGGCAGAGAGGGCTTACTTAGAACCTGGTTGAACAAAATCGGCATCAGCCTACCGTTTACCACGGTGGCGGTAGTGATAGCGCAGG
>JBAQFX010000108.1:0-1655 GCA_049287485.1 Anaerolineales bacterium | reverse complement strand
TTGTTATTTTCCTCCGAAGTTTTTTTATAATTTCCCAATGAAATCTGGGTTACTTCCTGAAAATATTGTACAGTAATTTTACAACAGTTTTAATCAATTAACAGACACATTTGAGAACACCAAGATACGAATTGAGTTACGATGTTCTTCTAAATAGATGAATATTTATAAATAGTCTTTTAAATTATGCTCGACTGCATATGCAGCAGCCTCAGCGCGGTTACTGACGCCCAGTTTAGAGAGGATGCTACTTACATAATTTCGTACCGTTCCCTCACCGAGGAAGAGCGCTTTGGCAATCTCACGGTTGGTTTTACCTTCGGATACGAGCATTAATACATGCCGCTCTTGTTGGGTGAGAGCTGAGAAGGCTGAAGCTTCTTCTTCTCTAGCAGCCTTACGGACTTCTTGAAAAATGCGTTGGGTAACTGCAGGATCAAGTAAAGCTTCACCTCGACTAACAGCTTCGATGGCTCGCACCAGGTCTTCACCACCAATTTGCTTTAGCACATATCCGGCTGCGCCGGCACGAATGGCTGAGAATAACATTTCATCTTCAGCATAGGAGGTAAGCATGATTACTTTTGTATCAGGATATTTATCGGCAATTTCCTGACAAGCTTCAATCCCTGAACCACCGGGCAGACGAATATCCATCACTACCACGTCAGGTGAAAAAGCTGCCACGCGTTCAACTGCTTCACGAGCGGTGCTCGCTTCTGCAACAACCTCAAAACTAGGATGGCGCTCTAATAAGGCTTTTAGACCCAATCTAACAATCTCGTGATCATCAACCAATAATATCCGTTGTTTATTTGTCATTTCATTAACCAATATATCTCATATGTATTATGATCAGCTGTTCTTTTCATTTTCTTGATTGGCGTCCATGGATTCTGAAGGCTTATCGCGCTTGAAGTCCACGAACCGGTATCCCAACCCACGCTCAGTTAATATATACACAGGATAAGCAGGATCTTTTTCAATCTTCTGGCGTAGATAATTGATGTATAGCCGAACGTAATGAGGTTGATCGCGATATTCGTAACCCCAGACATTGGTAAGAATTTGATCATGGGAAAGTACCCAACCAGCATTCTGCACCAAATAATATAATAAGCGGTATTCTGTGGGGCGTAGATTAATAAGCTTTCTATCTACCCAGACCTCATGCCGATCGAAGTCGATTTTTAAGCGTTCATCGACTTCAATCAGTCCATGAGTGCTGTCGGAGGTCAACTCAGTTCGGCGTAATACCGCACGAACTCGACTGACCAGCTCTCGAGGACTGAAAGGCTTGGTGATGTAATCATCCGCGCCCAGTTCAAGACCGTGGATACGTTCTTCTTCCTCGCCTTTGGCTGTTACCATGATCACGGGTACAATACTCATTGAGCGGATCATTTTCAAGACCTCGAAACCATCTAAATCTGGCAACATCACATCTAAAAGCACGAGATCTGGAAGTGAGGTCCGTAAACGATCCATAGCCTGGGTACCGGTGAATGCTTCCACGACTCTAAATCCGTCATGCTCAAGGTTCAAGCGGATGAATTTGGCCATTCTCTGTTCATCATCAACCACTAATATACGGTAATTCTTGAATCGAGTATCTGGCAACATGATATTCATTCTCGAACAAACCCAATGATTTC
>JBAQFX010000107.1:0-2912 GCA_049287485.1 Anaerolineales bacterium | reverse complement strand
AAGGAATTCAGAGCGTTTTTCATTATTTGCCATTGCATCTCTCAAAAATGGGGTGCGGTTTTGGTGGTAGGGAAGGACAATGCCCAATAACTGAGAAAATAAGCGACCGATTACTTCGTTTACCTCTACACAGAAATTTATCTGAAGATCAATTAGAGAAAATTGTTTCAACGGTAAATCAGTTTATGAGTTAGGTAATGATAAAATCCTTTTTATAAAGAGATTCTAAAAATGTTGTCAAGTGCTCGTGATATGTTTTCTAAATTCGACTTGATCTGGGCCTGGACTTATCGAATTATCCGAGCCAGGTATCAACAATCCATATTAGGCGGATTCTGGGCGATTCTTCAGCCAACTGCAACTGTCGCGATTTTCAGTGTAATATTTACTGTTTTCATCCCGGTGGACACGAAAGGTGTGCCTTATGTGATTTTTTCGTACGTCGCCATGGTACCCTGGACCCTTTTTTCGAGTTCTATATCTGACATGGTTGACTCCCTGGTCGGAAATATGAATCTGGTAACAAAGATTTATTTTCCCCGCGAGATTCTTCCAATCTCGACCCTTCTAGCACGATTATTTGATTTCCTGATCTCTTTTTCCATCGTTGGAATACTCATTTTGTATTACCGGATACCGGTATTTATCACAGGCTGGTTATTCATCCCCTTGGTTCTTTTAATACAAATTATTCTTGCGTTTGGTATTGGCTTGATTGGTGCCGCCTTGAATATATTCTATAGAGATATGAGACCTATTTTTGCTCTTGGTTTGCAAATTTGGTTCTACGCATCGCCTGTAATTTATCCTGTTTCATCGGTACCAGAACGATTTAGATTTGTTTATTACCTTAATCCAATGGTAGGTGTAATCGAGGCGTATCGAGCAATAATTCTTAACCAAAGGATGCCAGAATCTACCTTGCTCTTATCATTTTGTGTCGCCGTAATCATATTAGCTATTGGCTATTGGTATTTTAAAAGAGTAGAACCTCAATTTGCTGATGTGGTATAAGGAAAAAATGAAGCCTGCAATTGTTGTAAGAAATTTATCTAAACAATATCGAGTCGGCAAAGGCCTTACGAGCCTGCGTGAGATGTTTACAACTCGCAAGGGCAACCTGACCAAAAAATACCGTTGGGTTGTTAAGGATGTTTGTTTTGAAGTGGAACCCGGGGAATCGTTGGGAATTATCGGCCCAAATGGGGCAGGAAAAACAACCATCCTCAAGATATTATCTCGAGTCACCAAGCCAACATTAGGCGAAATATCTGTAAATGGCCGGATCTCTGCCCTCATTGAGCTTGGGGCGGGATTTCATCCCGACCTCACAGGCAGGGAAAATATTTTTCTGAACGGTGCCATATTAGGTATGCGGAGATCAGAAATCAAAAGTAAATTTGATGAAATTATTGACTTTGCTGGGATCGGTGAATATCTGGATACACCCGTGAAGCGGTATTCATCAGGGATGTACGCCCGCCTTGGATTTGCCATCGCAGCTCATGTTAATCCCCGAGTTTTATTAGTAGATGAAGTTTTGGCTGTTGGTGATTTCTCATTTCAGATGAAATGTTATGCACTGATGGATAAGTTAAGAAAGAATGGAACATCTCTGATCTTTGTATCTCATAATATGGATGCAGTACGGCGAGTATGCGATCGTGGCCTGGTTATGTATCGTGGAGAAGCAATTTTCAATGGTAAGGCTGCTGAAGCGGTTGTTGCATATTCGGATGCGATTCGAGAATCAGCACGGAAGAAACAAGCTGAAGTGCCAGATGAAGATGGGATATCACAGCGAGTGATGACTTTTGATATGGAAATTGAACGCGTCTCCTTGCTAAACGAAGCCGATCAGATTGTGACGTCATTACCAACGGGTTCCAGGGCCAAAATCGTATTGGATGTTAAATCCCATAAAGAGGTTAAGCAACCTGTTTTTTCCCTTGTTATCCGAACACCCGATGGAATGGTTGTTTACGATACCATGACGCGATGGATGGAATTGCCCACCCCTGATTTCTATCCGGGCGATCGTCATAGGATTGAATTTTCATTACTTCTGCCCCTTCTCAGTGGGACATACGAAGTAGGTATTGACATTGTATCTTCGGATATAAGCCATTTTTATGATTACATGGAACGCGCTTTGGCTTTCTCCGTAATTAGTTCAAAAAGAGCTCAAGGGTTGGTAGACCTTGGGACATCGATTACCTTCCAAAAATTAACCCCATAACGGATAAAACGTGAGTTCTCTTAAATTCAGCGTCATCATACCTGCATACAACAATGCTGAATTCCTGGTGGAGGCTATCCAGAGTGTCCTGGATCAATCCTACCCAAACTTCGAGATCGTAGTGGTTAATGACGCTTCTCCCGATAATACTCCAGAAGTAGTCAGGCAGTTTCGTGACTCTCGAATAAAATATATCGTTCACGGAGAGAACCAGGGCTTATCAGCAGCACGAAATACCGGGATTAACGCATCCGAAGGGGATTGGATTGCTCTTTTGGACGGGGATGATCTTTTCCACACTGATAAGCTCAAACATCATGCAGAATTCATCGCGAACAACCCAAATGTGGGCGTCACCTATAATCCCCGTTTTGAGTTAAACCATTCGGCCAAGACCATCCGAGATATATGGCGCCCTCCGCTACAGGTTTCCCTTTCTGACCTTGTTCAAGGCTTCCCCTTTGGGCCTAGCGATATGGTGGTGAAGCGTGATTGGATGTTTCGGGTCGGTTTATTCAATGTAAATCATACTTATGTTGGCGAGGACCTGGATATTAATTGTCGCTTAGCCTTAGCTGGCTGTACTTTCTTGAGTGTGGATAAAGCGCTGAATTACAGGCGCTATTATTCGGGGCGGGTGTTGAAAAATCTTCGCTCGTGTATAGATGATACG
>JBAQFX010000106.1:0-1530 GCA_049287485.1 Anaerolineales bacterium | reverse complement strand
GCGAGGCAAATCCTGGCCTCTCAAACGACCAGGGAACCTCTCCTACCCATTCAAGCGCTTATTAATGAGGAGGGATGGGTATTGCTCATGGGTGTGGATCATACAGTCAATACGAGCATTCACTACGCTGAAAAGCTCTCCGGTCGTAAACAGTTCATCCGATGGGCTCTCACTCCCAAGGGGGTCACCCCTTGCCATGGCTTTCCAGGTTGCTCAGATGGTTTTGAGCAGGTAGCCCCCAAATTGGAGGGCAATGTCCGCACTGTCAAGCTGGGGGAGGCATACGTTCAAGCCATACCGCTGGTTAGTTTGATGGACACTGTCTGTGGGATTTTAAAGGAAGATCCGATAGCCCTGTTATGTGAGCGGGGAGATTGCGCACGTTGTAACGCCGTAAGAGATTCTGCTTGACAATAATAAAGGTTAAGTTCGCTTCGTTCGGTTGTATTCTTGGTCATTGTGAAGTTTTATGGACAAAAAACTCGCTTTTGCTCTCAGTGGAGGTGGTTCACGTGGCGCCTTGCAGGTGGGAGCTTTGTATGCCTTGTTAGAGGCAGGCATCCAGCCCGATTTGTTGATTGGTGCATCGATTGGGGCGGTGAATGCCACCTTTTTGGCATTGAATGGCTTTTCAAAAGAGAGCCTGGATCAGCTCAAAAACGCCTGGCAAAATGCTGACGCTTCTAACTTATTACCCGCCAATTATATTTGGCTCACCGTGCGCGCCATGTTTAACCGCTCTTCCAATGATCCTTAGCAGCGGCTGAGAAATTTTTTTATTGAGCATGGGGTAGCTCCTGAAGTGAGTTTTTCGGATATCATCCACACCGACCTGGTGATTGTATCTGCAGATTTAAACACCGGGAAACCCATCCTGCATGGAGAACAACCACAGGATAAAATCTTGGATGCATTATTGCTTTCCACGGCTTTACCACCCTGGTTCATGCCCGTACGCAGGCAGGACCGCTATCTCGTGGATGGAGGCGTGGTGAGTAATCTACCGGTTGAGCCAGCCATTAAACATGGTGCCACACAGGTTGTTGCGCTTGATTTAATCGATTCTCGTGAGATACTTGGTGCAGTAGAGGGTATTCGAGGCTTTCTGGACCGGTTAATCTATTCCATAGAAAAGCGGCAATCGGATCTGGAGCTGGAGTTGGCCGAAGCGCGCGGGATTCCTCTGCTCTACCTGGGACTTACGGGAAAAAAGCCCGTTCCGATATGGGATTTTCAGCATACGGACGAATTAATCGATCAGGGACACGAAATTGCCCGGCGCATCATTGAAGGTCAACAATTTTCCAATCCTATTTATTCACCAGGTGAATAAGGACCTTTTTCCTTTGTACTCCCCCAGGTCTTCGTGAAAATCTCGTATCAGGTTCTGTACTATAATACCTGAGAACCAATCACCATAATTAATTTTCCAGTAATTACTCACTTGCTCTTTAATATCCTATCTTCCCTGCAGCAATAATGGAGAAAGAGACCGAAAAATGGGATACGCAGGGAGCGTAGCCCCTGCGT
>JBAQFX010000105.1:0-1930 GCA_049287485.1 Anaerolineales bacterium | reverse complement strand
GTAATTTCCCTTGGCTATGCCATAGCGACCACAGTTTTAGCGCTGCTGCTTGGTTTTCCCGCCGCATTGGCGCTCTCACGTGATACTACCTCCCACCTCAGCCATGCCCTAGATGCCATTCTTATGTTGCCATTGGGCACCAGTGCAGTCACCCTTGGTTTAGGATTCATTGTTGCATTAGATAAACCACCTCTGGACTTACGCTCATCATTAATACTGGTCCCGTTAGCCCATACATTGGTTGCGTTTCCATTTGTGGTTCGCAACCTCACCCCTGCACTCCGCAGTGTTCGACCAAGAATCCGCCAGGCTGCAGCAACCCTGGGGGCTTCGCCGGGGAATGTTCTCCGATACATTGACATCCCTATGATTGGGCGTTCATTATTAGTAGCCGCGACCTTTGCCTTCACAATCTCTCTTGGAGAATTTGGCGCGACTTCACTGATTGCTCGACCGGAATATCCTACTATCCCTATCGCCATCTACAGGTTGATCTCACGTCCCGGTGAGAGTAATTACGGACAGGCATTGGCATTGAGCACCATCCTGATGTTGGTCGCTGGTAGTGCCATGTTCCTCATCGATCGTTTGCGAATTGGAGAAATTGGTGAATTTTAAACATTCATATAATATAAACATTGCTTCTAATGACAATCTTATCGATTAACCGTATCTCGAAATCATTTGGATCTACACGAGCATTAACAGATGTATCTTTTAATGTAGACGAAGGTGAAATTGCAGCCTTGCTAGGACCCAGTGGTTGTGGAAAATCTACCCTGCTATCCATTATTGCCGGTTTAGAGCTTCCCGACCAGGGAGAGGTAAGCTGGAATGATATTTCCCTGGCGAATACCCCACCTCACCTGAGAGAGTTCGGATTAATGTTCCAGGATTTTGCTCTATTCCCACATATGAACGTCTATGCGAATATCGCTTTCGGTTTAAAAATGGCTCATATGGTCTCGTCCAAAATTAACCAACGAGTTCATGAGATGCTCACTGTCGTAGGCTTGCCGGATTTTTCGAATCGTGATGTCAGTACCCTCTCTGGTGGTGAACAGCAGAGGATAGCTCTGGCGCGAGCTCTGGCTCCTCATCCCCGCTTGCTTATGCTTGATGAACCATTGGGATCATTGGATCGAAATCTACGCGAACGCCTTGTAGTTGACCTGCAAGATATCCTTCACCAAATGCATCAAACAGCTATTTATGTGACCCATGATCAGGAAGAGGCTTTTGCCATTGCTGATCGTATTATCTTGATGAATTCCGGTCGGGTTGAGCAGGTTGGCACCCCTCAGGAAATTTATAACTACCCCGCTTCCATTTTTGTGGCTCGATTTCTTGAAATGACCAATATCATCCCAGCTAATATTCAGTATCAGGATGGTACACAGCGTGCGATAACTGATCTTGGCGAATTTCCAATCGAATCTCCCTTCGATGGAAAGGTAAATATATTGATCCGTCCTGAAATGGCGCAGCTGGATAACACCGGCTATCTGAAGTTACAAGGACGCTTTACAAGTATATCTTTTCGAGGTAGTCGCCAGAGATTATCCCTCAAAGTTAATCAATTCACCCTGACTTTCGATTTTCCATCGATAACCAGATTACCAGAGGTTGGATCTGAGCTGACCGTCAGCCTTAACCCGGATTCTGCCATAAGAATCTTCCCGGCTTGATTAACAGCTCATCATCTGACTAAATCTTTTTAATATAAGGGTTAGGAACATCCTTGCTATGATTATCGTCTTTAATAATAATTATCGATAACCAATTTCAGTTCATGACAAAGACGATTATTATCTCAATGTTTTTTTATTTCAATTGCCTTGAGTGCATGTAACCAGGGTCTATACATCAGCCCCACGCCAACATTATCCAGTGGCATTGAAGGCACTGTCACCGAAGGCCCCATGTGCCC
>JBAQFX010000104.1:0-21686 GCA_049287485.1 Anaerolineales bacterium | reverse complement strand
AATCAAACGTAATGCCTTATTTGAATCAGCTCAGGGATAAGGGAGCGTCCGCCCTCATGCACAGCCAACCGCCATCCTATTCGGAACCGGGATATTCAACAATCTTGACGGGAGCATGGCCAGATATTAATGATGGTCCAGCTCTTAATTTGGATTACGCCGAAATTCCCACCCTGACTCAGGATGAAATATATTCTGCCGCCCACCGAGCGGGCCTCGAAACCGCAATTTCTGCATTCAACTGGTTCGAAAAACTGATCCCACAAGAAGCAGTCTCCGCAAGTTTTTATACTGCTGGGGAAGATAAGATTGCAGACAGGCAAGTAACTGATGCAGCTTTGCCATGGCTGGAGCAAGGGAAATATCAACTGGTGTTGATCCACTTAGATCAGGTAGATTATGCCGGGCATCATGAAGGTGGACCCATTGACCCACGCTGGGATGCGGCTGCAACACGTGCAGATGGATTACTAAAAGAGATCGCTACAGCCATGGACCTTACCCAGGATACATTATTGGTGATCAGCGATCACGGGCAGATTGACCACGGTGGCCATGGTGGACAGGATGCGATTACATTAATGGAACCATTTGTTTTGGTTGGTAAAGGTGTGATACCCGGGAAGTACGGGAATGTTGAGATAGTGGATGTCGCTCCAACGATCGCAGCAATATTGGGAACGAATATCCCAGCAACGAGCCAGGGGCACTCACAAATCGCCATGTTTGATTTCTCTTTATCCCAGGTGGGTCAAATCAATTCTGCGTTAGCGGCACAGCAAGATCAGTTAGTGCAGGCATATCAAACAGCGATTAATCATCCAGTGACGGTCACAGTGTCCGAAGATATTGTTTCAGCATCTCAAAACGCGATGGATTCAGCGCGACAGGCTATACTGGATAACCAACGATTACCACGTGGGATAATTGCCATTGTTCTGGTTCTTTTGTTTATCAATCTAGCTGCATGGTCCGCAAGACCAAATTTTGGATGGATGGTGCTGGGAGTACTGGTTTACCTGGTAGTTTTTAATATTAAATACGTCTTTTTTGACCAGAAAACCTACTCGCTCAGCTCTGTCATCGATGCGGACAACTTAATTACCTCAACTACGTTTGATACATTGATCGCCTTATTTGTAGGTTGGTTATTAGTCTTGCTAGGAATAAAAATATATAGCATGAGGCCACGGAAAGCAGCCATTGCTACAATGAAATTCATCCTGACCACCTTATCTATCCTTTCCATTCCGGTTTTTGTCCATTATATGATTAATGGTGCGATTGTAAGCTGTACGCTACCGAACTTCTTATTCAGTTTTCTTGGGCTAATTTTCCTGATCCAAATATTGATGGTCGCAGCAATTGGAATATTTTTTACAGGGCTTGCAGCTTTGGTTGGGCTATTTGGTTATGGAAGATAAAACATTTGGAGAACTGATGGAGTATATGCTTAATATAAACGAAGAATCTCACCGGGTGAGCGCAAATCCAGGAGATTCGTTACTAAAAATATTACGCAAAATGGGTTATTTTAGCGTCAAACATGGAAGTGAGACGGGAGAGTGCGGTGCTTGTACTATTAAAGAATTGGTTTTTATTGATAATATCGAACAATCTCTCCCAAAACTCATACCAGATAGTGCGATACCTTCGTATCAACGAGTGGGTAAACCAGACATTAAGGTAGAGGCGATTAAACTCGCTTGGGAATGACACGAGGGTGAATATCGATCAGAATCCGATCACGCCTGAGAAAGTTTAGAAAGTTTTGCGAGCAAGTAAGACCGCTCATGATTAGGAAATGTAGGATAATTCAGACGTAGACTTGTTCGGTAATCAGAAAAATAACTCAGGGTAAAAATGGATAAAACTATGGTAGATCAAGTTTATGTCATCGGACATGTAAACCCAGATACTGATTCAATAGCAGCTGCCATGGGGTATGCGTGGTTGTTAAGAGAACGTGATGGCATGGATACCATCGCTGCCCGTGCAGGTGCAACTAATCCACAAACTACATGGATCCTTAAAAGACTTGAGCTTGATGCACCATTTTTATTAACGGATGCATCTCCGCGGTTCGAAGCAGTCTGCCGCCGTTTCGATACCATAACACCGGAAAGTCTGCTACGAGATGCATGGGTCATTGCTAATCGCACGGGAGGAATTACTCCTGTGGTATCGGAAGATGGAATGCCGATTGGACTGATCACTGGTTTTAGTTTGTTCCAATATTTGAGCAGGTTGGTTGGGCCACTTCCTGAAAGAAAGGAAATGAAAATCACAGATCTACTGAACCAGAATTGTATCGAAGCGTGTGATAAAAAAGTCCCTTGTTTTCAAGCCAACACGCGTATAAGGGATTTCATCCATCGAATCCTGAGGGAAGAATATAATGAGTTCCTTGTGGTTGATGAGAAAGGTCATTATTTAGGAGTGACACGACAACGAGATGTTCTCAACCCACCACGCATCAAGGTAATTCTGGTTGATCATAATGAACCAGGTCAGGCATTAGGGGCATTAGAAGAAGCTGAATTGCTTGAAATATTAGATCACCACCGATTAGGTAATCATTCCACGCATATCCCCATTCGCTTTACCGTAGACATAGTTGGAAGCACAAGCACTTTGATTTCTGAAAGGGTTGAGGAAGCAGGCTTGAGTGCTCCCCCTGCATTAGCAGGGATGATGCTGGCAGGTCTATTATCTGACACGCTTGTGCTTACCTCACCCACTACAACACCGAGAGACCAAATTGCAGCGGAACGCCTGGCAAGATGGGCATTCAAAAAACCCAGTCCACTTGCGGGAGAATCGATTGAATCATATGGAAAAGCAATCATTCAGGCGGGCGCTGGATTGGAATCACGCGAGGCAATGGATATAGTCACTTCTGACCTTAAGTTGTATCAAGCGGGTGAGTTCCAATTTGCGATCGCGCAAGCAGAAGTGACCAATCAGATGCAGCTAACCGACAATTTAGAACGTGTGACCCGTGCATTGAATTTATTGAGAGAGCAACGCGGCCTTGACTTTGCCATGTTGATGGTAACCGATGTTGTTGGTAACTCCAGTCGATTGGTGTTGGTTGATGCTCCCCCCATCCTAGATGATCTTCCATACCCTCACTTGCAGGATGGTACGTTTCAGGCGGATGGAGTAGTATCAAGGAAAAAACAGTTACTACCGGTTGTATTAGGTTTATTGGAAGAATAACGCATAAAGTATATCCGTTGGAAATAAGTCAATGACTCTTTATCAAGAAATGGTTGAAATCGAAAAAAACAATGGGGTAGGAGCCTTATGCACGATCATTCAGAGTAAGGGTTCGACCCCTAGACATGTAACCAGCAAAATGCTGGTCTATCCAGATGGGCATATTACAGGCACTGTAGGGGGCGGTGAAGTAGAAAACCGCGTGATCAGTGAAGCACTGAAAGCGATGGAAGATAGAACGCCACGGTTGTTATCATATAATATGTCAAATCCTGAACATGGAGACCCGGGAATATGTGGTGGTCAGCTGGAGATTTATGTGGAACCCATTATACCTAAGCCCATTTTAGTCATCGTAGGAGTGGGGCATGTAGGGAAAGCGGTCGCTCATCTGGCTAAGTGGCTAGGTTTTATCGTGGTAGTATCGGATGATCGTCCTGAATTCTGTAACCCGCAAACTATTCCAGAGGCAGATTATTTCTTCCCTGTTCCCTTAGAAGAACTGTCCGGTAAAATAACGATTACGCCCTGGACCTATATCGTAATGACTACACGCGGTACAGATGTGGACTTGAAAGGTCTGCCATCACTTTTAGATTCCAAAGCTGGATATATTGGGGTAATTGGTTCTAAACGACGCTGGGCTTCTACAACCAAAAAGTTGGGTGATGCCGGTATCTCCTCAGAGTCGATCAAACGTGTCCACTCACCCATTGGACTGGAAATCCACGCTGAAACGCCGGAAGAAATCGCGGTGAGCATCATGGCGGAAATTATACAGTACCATCAACAATGAACGGAGAGGCTATGTGGCAAAATTATCACAGTGTTATATCCATTAAGGACGCCACTCGAATATTGGATGCGGAGGGTACACAGGCTCGTATCATCGCCGGCGCAACAGATTTAATGCTCGAAATGGAAAGGGGGGTCAGAAAAGGGATCAAAACTTTAATTGATGTAACCCGAATTAATGGGTTGGATCAGATGAAGCTGGACGAGGATAACCTGATTCACCTTGGTCCATTGGTAACCCATGGTCAGTGCGCTGCATCGAAAATCATCACCGAACAGGCATATCCGCTGGCAAGAGCGTGCTGGGAGGTAGGAGCACCACAAATCAGGAACCGCGGTACAATCGCGGGTAATTTAATCACGGCATCCCCAGCAAATGATACCATCCCACCTCTGATCGCTTTAGACGCCACGGTCGCACTTCAATCCGTTAATGGAAAGCGTCAAATACAACTGGCAGAATTCTATACAGGCGTACGGCGTACGGTGATGCAGGATAATGAGATGCTGGTGGATATATACTTTCCTGCACTCAAATCCAATCAAAGAGGTAGTTTTTATAAGTTGGGTCTTCGTAAAGCCCAGGCAATTTCATTGGTTAACTGTGCAGTTATTTTAACCTTCGATGGTAAACAAATCCAAAACGCCATCATCACGTTGGGTGCAGTTGCCCCAGTAATCGTACATGCTAAGGAGGCTGAAGAATTTTTAATTGGCAAGTCTCTCGACAATGAAACGATCTTAAAAGCAGCTTTCATGGCAAAATCAGCAGCAAAGCCGATCGATGATATTCGAAGCTCACATGAATACAGGCTGGAGATGGTCAATGTATGTGTCAAACGGATTTTAAGTGCATTAGAAAGGAATGAAGAGAGAATTGACTATCCACAACACCCGATCCTATTGCGTGCCTGCCTGGATCGAAATGGTTATCGGATGCACGATACCTATGGCTTAAAACAAAATATTCACCATAAAACAGGGCAGTTGGAACCCGCCATCGAGACAAATATCAATGGAAAAGATTACAAATTTACATCGGGGCACGATAAATCGCTTTTACGTTTATTACGCGAGGAGGCAGGATTAATCGGAACAAAGGAAGGTTGTGCGGAAGGCGAGTGTGGTGCCTGTACCGTATTTATGGACGGAATGGCAGTGATGAGTTGCCTGATTCCTGCGGTACGTGCCCATGGGGCTCATATCATCACCATTGAGGGTATTATGCAGGAAGGAAAATTGCATCCAATCCAGCAAGCTTTTATTGATAAAGGAGCAGTGCAGTGTGGTTATTGCACTCCTGGGTTTGTGATGTCATCGGTTATGTTGCTGGATGAAATCAAACAGCCCAGCCGTGATGAAATCAAAGAAGCCATCAGTGGTAATTTATGCCGATGCACCGGTTACTATTCGATCATTGCTGCAGTGGAACAGGCAGCACTTAATAACTAGACTCGGAGTTTGATTTCATACAAGTGATTACGGAGGTGAACGATGGGTTTCTCATCACAACAGTATCATAAGGAGCGGCAAGAAAGACCATGGAAAATCCATCCGATCTGGCGGGGTATCGGATGTATCCTGTTCCTGCTTGTTCCGATCATGTCTTGGTTTGGCACAACCCTGTTTTTGCAAAGCAATACAAGAATAGCTTTACCATGGGAGTTAACCAAGGTGGTTGCTATCCCTTATACACATATTTATCAGATAGATAAACTGATTGTGCAGATTAATCAGTTTTTTGACGCAACTGGGTTTGTTTTCGGACAACTATTCTTTACCATCATCTTCTCCTTCATTGGCTTTGGAATCATGGCTTTTGCTTACGCAGTATTGTATAAGATGGCAGGTCCACCACGCTATGGACCCTTTGATGTACCGCCAAATGTCAGATAAAGGTAATTATGTAAATGGAACGGACTGTCCCTAGCACTGCTTCAGAAGAGGTCGAATTATATTTACGGACGTATTATTCATTATTACGTTCTTCAGCCGACGTCCAGATACGATCCTTTGAAGAAGCTCACGCAGGTGTAAATTCAACCTTACATCCACTGGTCCGAGAAACCAATCCAGATATGTCAGCATTTCTGTATTGTTTACTCAGGTTACCTTCATGCATCCACGAAGTGGAACTGGTGGTTCTAGGACAGAGTACTGAAGTATTTGCCCGTGCCGGTTTCGATAATATTGAAGGTTGGGATCCAGTTTTTGCGACCGCCCGTCGAAGGCGGTGTTTTTTCAACCATTCAGATACACTGGCATGTTTTGTTGCCAGTGTGAGTGATATCGATGATGTAATCCCCATCCTGACGGCTTATCAGATTGAGTGGAATAAGTTTCATTTATTATTACAGCGAAATTCAGCTTTTATTTCCCGTGGGCTACCAGTTAATCAACAGGGAGATGTTGATATTAGTGCGTTAGCCCAGGCGTTAAGTATCTCGATTGAGGATATAGAACGGCTTATAACAGTGTGGGGGAAGGATTTTACGAAGAATATCAATCACCTTGCTACTACGAAGCGTAATTTACGAGTTAGATTGTTAAATGGTTCTTTGGTCGAATATCACCGAGCAACAGATATCTGGTGGGAACATATCGCTCAATTCTGCCAAGAATTAATTGAGCGACCAGTTTATTTCATCTCAAGTAATCCCCATAGCTTGATTAACCTGCTATCTGGATATGCGATAAAAAATAAAGAGAAATTAATCGATTTTTTGAATGAAACCCGGAATCAAGAGTTGCAAGACGAATGGAAAAACATCCAGGCTCAACAGGTTTTATCCAGCCAGGATAATTTCTTATATTACATATTGAAAAAATTTCAACAAACGAAACAAGGAGATGAATTTACCACTGCCCAATCCAGTGCTGAGATCGACTGTGGTATATTGCGGATTTCCAGCGAACACAGTTTTGATATCGATGCACAGATCATTGAGCTAAACCGAATTTGCCCGGATACATTAGATCCAAGACTAGAAAATGGTGATTTATCATTTCTGACAAAAAGCGAAGCGGTATTATTAAATATCGATTATCCTTTGGGGATGGCAGCCTACAATATCCTGTCAGAAGTTTCAGAACATATTGAAGATATTTTAGGGATTTATATCATGGGCAAGTCCGCTTCATTGAATGGGACAATCGGGGATATCGTCATTCCGAATGTTGTGCATGACGAGCATTCAAAAAACACCTACCTTTTTAAAAATTGCTTTAACGCCGCTCGAGTAACCCCATATCTGATGTATGGCACGGTGCTTGATAACCAAAAATGTGTATCAGTTCGAGGGACATTCTTGCAAAATTCAACCTATATGGATGTATTTTACCGCGAAGGTTATACAGATATAGAGATGGAAGCCGGACCGTATTTATCAGCTGTGTATGAGATGTTCCGCCCTCAACGACACCCTGTAAATGAAATCGTTAACCTGTATGAAGTGCCATTCGATGTTGGCATCATCCATTATGTATCCGATAACCCGATGGGAAAAGGGAAAAATTTAGGTGCAGGAAGCCTCTCTTATTATGGGATGGACTCCACCTATGCCTCATCAGTGTCAATATTAAGACGAATTTTTGAATTAGAAAAAATCAGGATTGGACGATAAGGTATTACTTATATGTGACCCAGAGAATTTTATCCTTGATTGGTCCAATCTGGTCATTCTCATCAAGATGAATGTCGCAGACCACGGGGATAAAAATTCTTGATCATATTTTGAACCCTTTTACCCCAGCCAACCGGGAAGTCATCCACAGTTACTAAAATCCAACCATCCTCCCCTGAATCCGGAAAGCTCTGCCCTGAAAAATATGCAGATAATTTCGTGTCACCAAGTGTGAGGGGAAGCTCATGCCTCGCATGATGATTATTGATGCTCATCGCTAATGCATGAGAAGGTATTAAACGATACTTCCGGATTGAGCCTAACCACCATCCTGGATGGATTACTTTCAGGCCTTTTAGATCAGGTGAATCTTCTGGAAGCAGATAGATATAAGTGCCCTCAGCAACCAATCGTGTATGGTCCAAGGTGATTGTCAGGTTTGCAAGACAGAAATCATCCCATATTGCCCGAACTTTATCAGGCTCTTTAAGCTTTCGGGTTCCGTTGTGCAGGGATCTATTCCCAGTGCTTATGTCTCCTTTATTCGCAACATTAGAGCCATGCTTGACCAATAAGGCAATAAAATGGCCTTCAGCCTGGGCGAAGTGGGGCCAGATACGGATAGCCTGACTAATGCGATGATCCGAAGGACGGCTAATCCAATCCGGTCTGGCAGGTTGATAACCTGGCATCAAGGGAATGGAGACCAGTTCAAATTCCTTATGTTGCGATATAAAATTATCGATCACGCCTTCATTTTCTTCAGGAGAAAATGTACAGGTGGTATATGTGATATATCCACCTGGCTTAACCAACCGGGCAGCCTGTTCCAGGATTGAGGCTTGCCTTATGGAGCAACTGTGAACAAGCTCTGGTTTCCATTCCTTACGGGCGATTTCTCCTTTGCGAAACATCCCTTCACCAGAGCAGGGTGCATCAAGCAATACCCGATCAAAATACTCTCCAAAGTGATTCGCCATACGTTCTGGTGTTTCATTGGTAATGACCGCATTTGTAACCCCACACCGTTCCAGGTTTTCGGCCAAATCCCACACGCGTTTTGGATGTATTTCGTTTGCGACGAGGAGACCAGAATTATTCATCAACGCAGCCAGATGAGTAGCTTTCCCACCCGGCGCAGCACACAAATCCAACACTTTTTCACCAGGCTGAGGTGCTAGAATTTCTGCAGCTGCCATAGCCGAAGGTTCCTGTAAATAATATAATCCAGCGGCATGGTAAGGATGTTTACCCGGCGATATCTTTAATTCCAGATCATCGTCGATAATAAAACCAGTAGAGCACCATGGGATGGGGGTTAACCTGAAGCGTGATCGATCCAGGAATTCAGCTGACGAGACTTTTAGGGTATTTACTCTTAATCCAGAAGTGGCTGGCAGAGAAAAGCTATCAATGAATTCCTGATAATCAGTGCCCAATATCTGAGCCATTCTGGAAAGAAACGTCTCAGGTATATTAATCGGATTCGCTGATGGTCCTGTCATGCTATCTCAGAATAGCATTCATTGGGCTGAAATGGCAGGTTTCCCTGTTTGGTAACCCGGTTTATCACCCAGAAATTCTTAGCTGACATGCATTGAACTATCTTTTTAGGATTGATTAAATAATGGCGAGGGATAGAAACGGTTTGGAAGGGTTTATGTTCCTTGAACCGATTGATCCGTGGCGGATAAAGCTTCATCGAGGATATCAAAGCCTTCTGTCAACTGTTCCTCGGTGATGATCAGGGGCGGAATGATGAGCAGGGTATGCCAATGGATATCCAGGAATAAACCTTTTTCCAGTAATCGCTTGCGTAAAGCGATCATTTCAGGGCTGGTGCTATTGTAGGGTGCCAGTGGTTCCTTCGTTTCACGGTTCCGCACAAGCTCAATAATCCCAAAGAGCCCAATTGAACGGACCTCGCCAACTGATGGATGTTGCTCACCTAAATCGACTAACTTTCGATGGAGGACAGGTCCCATCATAGAAGCGTGTTCAATGAGGTGGTCCTCCTGCATCACCCTGATGTTCGCAATGGCCGCGGCGAGGGAGATCGGATGAGAGGTATACGTTAAGCCTCCTTGATATACGGTATCGTTATAGGTGGCAGCAATTTCAGGTTTCATCCCTACCGCTCCCAGAGGTGCATAGGCAGATGTGAGACCTTTCGCCATGGTGATCAGGTCAGGTACGACGTTCCAATGGTCAACCGCAAACCACTTTCCCGTTCGACCGAAACCGCTCATAATCTCGTCTGCGATAAATAAAATATGATATTTATCACATAACTCCCGTACTCCTTTTAGATATCCTTCGGGAGGGATGATAATGCCATTGGTGCCGGTGACCGATTCCAGCAAGATGGCTGCGATAGTGCGCGGTCCCTCATATTGGATAATTTCCTCCAGGTGATTCAAATAATCCTGCGTGAAATCAGATTCTGAAATATCCGGCGTAGTGCGATGAAAAGTTGAGCGGTATCGGTATGGGTCGAGAAAATGCACCACACCGGGCATTAAATTGGGTTCCCATGCCAATCGGCGTGGGTCGCCGGTGAGTGCCATTGCACCAGCTGTAGCACCATGATATGAGCGGTAGCGGGTGAGGATCTTATGTTTACCAGTAACGCCTCGCGCCAGCTTGATGGCATTTTCGTTGGCGTCTGCACCACCAAGGGTAAACATGAAATGATCAATGTTCCCAGGGGTAATATCAGTCAATAACTTACCTAAGATTGCCCGAGGTTTGGTCGCCATACTTGGCGCAGCATAGGGGAGGGCTTTTGCCTGTTCAATAATGGCATTGATCACACGTTCATCACCATGACCTATATTCACACACATGGTCATGGAGTTGAAGTCAAGGAAGCGTTTTCCGTTGGCATCCCAAAAATATACGCCTTTCGCACGGGTGATTGGGATTGGGGACACCCTGGCTTGAGCGGACCAGGTCCAAAAGCTATGTTCCAAAGCCATCGGTAAAATTTCTGCATCAGGGAGATCAAACATATTTGCCTCATCCATACTTATATCTGTAATCTACGTTTGTCAGGATAGTGTAATAGCAGGCGAGGATTGGGTCAAGTGTAATTGGCAAGGGAACTAGCATGCTAAGTGTCAGGTTGCAACTCATTTATGGTGGAAGCAGTATAATCCTTTATCTATGACCCGAAAGCACATTGTTGCCTGCATAGAAGTTACTTTTGCGGTGATTGCTTGGGGGGCATCGTTTATTGCGACTAAATTGGCATTACGCGATCTCTCTCCGGTGACGGTGGTGTGGTTACGCTTTGCAATTGGGGTACTTATCCTTGGCATCGCCACTAGAATGAGGAACCAGTTTTCTTTGCCTAAAAAACAGGACTGGCTTTATCTAAGTCTGTTAGGATTTTTAGGGATCACTTTTCATCAATGGTTACAATCCACAGGCTTACAGACGGTTCAAGCATCCACCACCGCCTGGATCGTGGCGACCACACCAGTTTTCATTGCATTTCTAAGTTGGTTATTCTTACAAGAAAAGATTGGCTGGCTGCAGGTTTCAGGAATTATCATGGCAGTTGTGGGTGTGTTGCTTGTAGTCAGCCGGGGTAATATTGGTGGATTATTCAGCGGTGGCTTTGGTACGCTGGGTGATGTCTTGATATTGATCAGTGCACCCAATTGGGCAATATTTTCAATTTTATCCAGCCGAGGCCTGCAAAAATACCCAGCAACCCAGATGATGTTTTATGTAATGACCATAGGATGGTTGTTTACTTCAGTCTTATTCTTTTCGGGAAGTGGTATTGGCGAGATAGGTCATTTAACCTGGCCTGGCTTGATCGGTGTCGGTTTTCTGGGGATTTTTTGCTCTGGACTGGCATATATTGCCTGGTATGACGGACTTCAGACGCTTCCAGCAAGTCGAATAGGTGCTTTCCTTTATATGGAACCGCTGGTAGCTGTCCTGGTAGCCTGGGCTGTCCTGGGTGAAACCCTGGTACCCGTCACTTTGATTGGTGGCGCTGTAATTTTACTGGGGGTAAGGTTGGTACAAAAGTAACGCAATATGTTCATAATCCGCTGTCTAGAAAGTCTGTCTAGAAAATTTGTCTAGAAAATTTTGACATAACATTTAGTTTCAAGTAAACTTGTAGGTCGTTTGCACAGCAAATGTCCGGAGGATATAGTTGAAAATTGCAACCAGCGCTCATGAATATGATTTCAGCAAGGCATTCTCCACGAACAAGGTAAAAGGTTTATGGAGAATGATGAGCGGTTTTCGGCTACAGTATGCTGGTGCAACAGGTAGCCTGGCGATTTCTGCTTCCTCAAAAACTGCCACATTTTTATTGCTCAGGTATTTTATAGATCAAGTATTGGGGCAGGGCAATTATGGGTTAGGTGGAAATCTAAACCGAACACTAATCGTCATTGCCTTCGGTTTTTTAGGTTTAGCCAGCCTGGAGGGAAGTTTCAGCTATTTCTCCGGACGGTTAGCTGCATTCACCGCGGAAGGAATCACTCGCAGGTTGAGAAATTACCTGTTCGACCATATCCAGCATTTAGATTTTTCTTACCATGATAAAACCCCCACGGGAGAGCTGATAGAGCGCTGTACATCTGATGTGGATGCTTTGCGCAGATTTTATAGTGAGCAAGCGATTGGGGTAGGTAGAATATTCCTGCTTTTTGTGATCAACTTCGCGGCTATCATGGATCTAAATATCAGGCTGGCACTTATTTCGGTCATAATTGTGCCGGTCATCATCCTCACCTCGATCTGGTTCTTCAAACGGGTGACGAAAGCGTATGAAGCATATCAAGAACAAGAAGCGATCCTCTCGACCACTTTACAAGAAAATTTAGCAGGCGTACGTGTAGTCAAGGCATTCGCAAGACAAGAATATGAGATCAATAAGTTTAATATAGAGAATTGGGAAAAATATATCCGCGGGCGTAAACTACTTACCATGCATTCGTTATTCTGGCCAGTATCGGATATTGCCTGTAGTATTCAGACACTTACAGGTTTCTTTATTGCTGCCACCATGGCAATTAATGGTCAAATCACGGTAGGCACCTACCTGGCGTATGCAGGTCTGGTTGGCTGGTTGATTTGGCCGATGCGAAACCTGGGCAGGTTGATCGTCCAGACCTCTACTGGATTGGTTTCTTATGGTCGTGTAATGGAAATTATCAAGCAAAAGCCTGAGCCACTCAATGAAGGTAGCTATCGACCGGATCATCCGCTCAAAGGTGAGTTGGTTTTTGATAAAGTTGGTTTTGCCTATGAAAACAATCCACCAGTATTACAGGACATCAGTTTCACCTGTAAACCAGGTCAGGTGGTAGCACTTTTAGGATCGACCGGGTCGGGTAAGACTACCCTGGTTAATTTGTTGCCACGTTTTTATGACTATACCTCAGGAAGTATTAAACTAGATGGCGTTGAATTAAAAGAATATCCACGCGAGTATTTACGGAGCCAAGTAGGTATTGTCGAGCAAGAACCATTTTTGTTTTCCCGATCGATACGGGAGAATATTACCTACGGAGTAGGGAGAGATATCCCGCAAGTTGAGGTGGAGAGTGCTGCTTCATCTGCAGCAATCCACGATGTCATTGTCTCTTTCCCCGATGAGTACAATACACTGGTAGGTGAAAAAGGCGTGACCCTCTCTGGAGGTCAAAAACAGCGTATGACTATTGCCCGGACGATCTTGAAGGATTCGCATCTCCTGATCCTGGATGATTCCACCTCATCCGTTGATACCGAGACGGAATCAATCATTCGTGAAGCTCTGAGAGGCATGACCCCAAAAAGAACAACGTTCCTTATCGCTCACCGTATTCAAAGCGTGATGAATGCTGACCTGATCCTGGTGATGGAGAAAGGAAAAATCAGCCAAAAAGGGACACATGCTGAGCTGATTGAGCAAGAAGGGATGTATCGGAAAATATTTGATCTTCAGACTCGTATCGATGAGGAATTGGAGATGGAATTATCACAAAGTATGGCGAGTGATTAAAAATGGCAGATATCGAACTGGAAGAAGATGAATATACCAGCCAGATAACGGGTAAAACCCTGCGCCGAATATTAGGTTTAACCAAGCCTTACCGACGTTGGGTGATTGGATTCTGGATCATGATAGCATTCACTTCCATCCTGGATGCGGTATTCACCTATCTTAACAAAGGCATCATCGATCAGGGGATTGTTGCTCATAATCGACAGGCACTTATTCAAATAATTAGCCTGTATGGTGGCTTAATCCTGATCCAGGCTGGTTGTGTTTTCACCTTTATCTTCCTGGCTGGAGTACTCGGCGAGCGGATTCAATACGACTTGCGCAAGGTCATGTTCAACCACCTGCAAGAATTATCATTGGCATATTACAGCCAGACGTCTGTAGGTAGATTGATGGCCAGAGTGACTTCTGATTCAGGCCGTGTATCAGATCTGGTCACCTGGGGATTGGTTGATAGTACCTGGGCGGTGATGAACATTACAACTTCCACAATATTTATGATGATCATTAATTGGAAGCTGGCATTGATCGTGTTAGTGACCATTCCCATCCTGTTGGCAATCGCCATTCAGTTCCGCAAGCGGATTCTAGTTGAGTTCAGAAAGTCTCGCCGAGCAAATTCAAGGATCACTGGCGCATACAACGAGAATATAAGTGGGGTAAGAGTGGTCAAGGCTTTGGGGCGGGAGAATGAAAACCTAAATGAGTTTAAGGTTTTGACCAATGAAATGTATCGCGCCAGTTATCATGCAGCCTGGTTATCCGCCCTATTTTTACCAACGGTGCAAATTGTTTCAGCATTGGCCTTAGGATTCATTGTTTGGTATGGTGGACTACAGGCGAATGTGGGCATCATGACCATTGGTGGTATACAGGCTTTTGTGAGCTACCTTACCTTTATGATGTGGCCAATCCAGGATCTGGCGCGTGTATACGCTGAGATGCAACATTCAATCGCATCTGCCGAACGGATCTTTACACTACTCGATGCTGTTCCGGAAGTCTCTGATCGTACTGGTTCAGTCGATCCGGGTACGATCAGAGGCACAATCGAGTTCGATCATGTGGATTTTACTTATGAGGATGGGAAACCTGTATTAACCGATTTCAGCTTGAAGGTTGAATTGGGTGAAATGATCGCCCTGGTTGGTCCTACTGGGGGCGGAAAAACCACCATTGTCAACCTGCTTTGCCGTTTTTATGAACCAAAGCGAGGTGTAATACGAATCAATAGGCGCGATTATACCGAGTTCACACTGCACGGCATCCAATCGCGGGTGGGGATTGTGCTCCAGACTCCGCACTTATTCTCGGGATCGATCAGGGAAAATATCCGCTATGGATGTTTGAATGCCACCGATGCGGATGTTGAAGAAGCCTCCAAATTGGCCGGGGCTCATGATTTTATCGTCAACTTTGTGAAGAAATATGACCAGGAAGTTGGAGAGGGTGGTAATTTGCTTTCGGTGGGACAAAAACAACTTGTGAGTATAGCCAGGGCAATCTTAGCCGATCCGGATATTTTTATTATGGATGAAGCAACCAGCTCGGTCGACACTTTAACCGAAGCGCTCATTCAACGAGGCATGGAAAACCTAATGAAAGGTCGGACAAGTTTTATCATCGCTCACCGCCTATCAACGATCAAACGTGCAAACAGGATCATCGTGGTTGAGGATGGTCGCATCACCGAGATGGGAACGCATAGCGAGTTATTACGCGCTCGCGGGCACTACTATCGTTTATATACACAGCAATTCCGTCAGGAGCAAGAGCAGGAATTTAATCCATTTTTGTCTCAGCATGCAGTTTCGCCCGCAGACTAACTCGCTAATCATTCTTCCCCCAGATAAACCTGGGGGGTTTTTGTAATGTTCAAATAGCTTGCAGAGTATAATATTTATCTGACCCGTTTTACTATGATGCAATAACCGTGGAGAAATTAATGACTGTCATAGGCGAATCTATTCAACGCATCGATGCTCGAGGTAAAGTGACCGGGGAGACACTATATCCAGGTGATATTAATTTCCCCGGCCAAGCTTATATGAAAATATTATTTGCTGGGCGACCACACGGAATCATAAAATCGATTGATACATCTGAAGCCGATGCTTTACCAGGGGTAATAGGTACATTTACCGCTAAAGATGTCCCAGTCAATGAGTATGGGTTAGTTTACAACGATCAACCCGTTTTGTGTGGTCCTGGATCGAGCAAGCCGTATACCGACCGGGTGCGTTTTATCGGAGACCAGGTCGCCCTGGTGATTGCAGAGACAGAAGAGACAGCAGCCATGGGGAGAGATTTAATCAAAGTGGAGTATACAGACCTGCCAGTAATCACCGATATGATCGAAGCCATGCAGGATAAAGCGGTTTTATTGCATCCCGATCGAGGATCAAATATCTTTTGTCATTACCGCATACGCAAAGGCAATATCGAAGAGGGATTCGACAAGGCAGATGTCATTGTTGAGGGAGAATATCATACTCCTTCCCAGGAACATGCCTATTTACAGCCAGAAGCCGGGTTAGGCTATATCGATAACGAAGGTCGTGTCACTGTTCAGGTAGCGGGGCAATGGACACATGAAGACCAACAGCAAATAGCCCACGCGCTGAATATACCCATTGAGCAAGTACGGGTGATATATCCTGCTATAGGAGGTGCTTTTGGTGGTCGAGAGGACATGTCAATCCAGATTGTCCTGGCGTTGGCAACCTGGCGGTTGCATCAAAGAGGCATAAACAGACCGGTAAAAATTATCTGGAGCAGGGAAGAATCAATCATTGGTCATCACAAACGGCACCCTTATATTATCAAAACACGTTGGGGAGCCAATAAGGAAGGCAAAATCCTTGCCGCTGAGGTTGAAGTCATAGCCGATGGAGGCGCGTATGCCTATACTTCCACCAAAGTCTTGGGCAATGCCACGTTGATGTGCACTGGACCATATGAAATTCCCAATGTGAACGTAGACTCTTACGCCATCTATACCAATAACTTACCCAATGGTGCTTTCAGGGGATTTGGTGGCCCACAAGGTGCTTTTGCAGCAGAAACCCAGATGAATCGCCTGGCGGAAAAACTGGGAATGGATCGGGTGGAGATACGGAAGAAGAATGTTTTAACTGAAGGTGCTTTTCTATCCGTTGGCACGCCACTTCCTAAGGGAGTGACCATCGGGAAAGTGGTGGATCAATGTGGGATTGAAGTCAACCATTCGAATATAGCTCATCAGGCAACCCAACAGCCACACCTGTTGCATGGCACAGGTATAGCCTGTGCGTTTAAGAACATTGGTTTTTCCTTCGGGGCACCAGAGCAGGCTATTGCGACAGTGGAATTATTTGGAGGGTCTGAAATTGAGCGGGTAATTTTGCATCATGCCGGAGCAGATGTTGGCCAGGGTGCACACACGGTCATGGTTCAAATGGCTGCAGAAACGTTGGGTGTGCCAACCAATAAAATCCGCCTGGTTGCATCGGATACTGCGACCACAGGTGATTCGGGCAGCTCATCAGCCTCAAGGATGACCTTTATGGCTGGAAATTCAATCAAAGGTGCCTGTGAGTTAGCCCTGGAGAAATGGAAAGCAGAAGAACGTCCGACTATGGTGACATACCAGTACAGACCACCAAAAACCACTCCCCTCGATCCACAAACTGGCAAATCTGAGCCAAATTTTGCCTATGGATACGTTGCACAGGGCGTGACACTTGAAGTGGATGTTGAAACGGGATTAATCCATATTTTAGAAGTGATTTCTGTGAATGATGTGGGGAAAGCGGTCAATCCACTAAATGTTCGTGGGCAAATAGAAGGTGGGGTGGTACAGGCCTCAGGATATGCTCTCCTTGAGAATTTCATTCAAAAAGATGGCTATGTGTTAACACCTTTGCTATCTACATATTTGATACCTTCTGTGCAAGATATACCAGACCAGGTGAAACCAGTCATCCTGGAATATGCAGATCCGCTCGGACCCTATGGTGCCCGGGGTATGGCGGAAATGCCTTTTCTGCCATTAGCCCCAGCGGTCATTGATGCTGTTCACCAGGCAATTGGGGTGTGGTTTTATGAATTTCCCCTCACACCCGAACGCATCCTGAGAGGTCTTGGCAGACTATGATTGTCTTGATCCGTGGTGGTGGGGATTTGGCCAGCGGTGTGGCACTTCGCCTGCACCGATCTGGGTTCAAGGTGGTGATTACGGAATTACCCAAGCCATTAGCAGTGAGAAGGATGGCAAGCTTTAGCGAAGCAATTTACAACGGTGAAATGACTTTGGAAGGCATCGTAGCCAGGCGAGTCAATGAGGTCGATGACCCTTTACGCATCTTACAAATATTGTCCAAGGCACGCATCCCGGTGATCATCGATCCGGAGGGGAAGTCTATACAGGCAATCCATCCTTCTGTGATTGTGGATGCACGTATGTTAAAATCAGCTCCTGAAGCTTTACGGCATACGGCGAAATTATATGTTGGCCTCGGACCGGGGTTTATTGGTGGGGTGAATTGCCATGCTGCGATCGAGACCAAACGGGGACCCTGGCTGGGTAGGGTACTGTGGGAAGGACCAACCCAACCTGATAGTGGGCTTCCAGAGATAGTAGAAAATAAACAAGCTGAGCGGATGTTACATGCTCCTGACGAGGGCCGGGTTATCACTCATAAATCCATTGGTGATTCGATCAAGCAAGGTGACGTAATCGCTGAAATTAACGGTAAATCGGTCGTTGCGGCTTTTAACGGCATATTACGAGGATTGATTCATCCAGATGTTGATGTGCATGTGGGTATGAAAATTGGTGATCTGGATCCCAGGAATGATCCCGATCTGTGTAACCATGTCTCGGATAAAGCGCTTGCTATCGGAGGAGGTGTGCTGGAGGCTATCCTATCAAAACCTGAGCTCCGGCCTCATTTATGGACTTAAACGGCCTTCTTTGGTATGCAAAATAATTTTTCGATGAAATTCGTTTCATTATTGATGCATCCATGCACTTAATTGATGCACTTAGATATAAGCGAGGATCAAGCCTGGCTTTGGTGGGTGCGGGAGGAAAAACAACCGCATTGTTCCTGATTGCCAGGGAAATATTAGAAACATCTGTTGAGGAGTCTGTTAAGCAAACTGTATTCGTCACAACGACGACTCATTTTGGTGCATGGCAATCGGATTTAGCCGATCATTTTATATTCATTGACTCACTATCCGATATTAAAAAGCTCGAAAAGCAAATACCTGACGGGATTGTACTGCTCACGGGTGAAGAAAAGAATGACCGGTTGAAAGGATTAACCTACCGGCAAATTGATACCCTGCATCAGCTCACTAAAAAACGGAATATATCATTATTAATCGAAGCCGATGGATCACATTTACATTCTCTCAAAGCACCCGCTCGAGAAGAACCGGTTATTCCCGAATTTGTTCAAAATGTAATTGTTGTGGCAGGTTTACAAGGACTTAGAAAGCCTTTGACCGCGAATTGGGTTCACCGACCAGAAATCTTTGCAGAACTATCTGAACTTCACTTAGGGGATGAGATTAAAGCAGATGCAATACTAAATGTTTTATTGCATAAACAAGGAGGTTTAAAGGGTATCCCATCGTGCGCCCGAAGGGTTTCATTATTGAACCAGGCAGACACACCGGAACTTCAATCTCAGGCAAAAACGATTGCTGAACAACTGATCCCGAGTTACCATGCCAGTATTATTACATCACTTTTAATCGAAAACCAGAGGATATCTTCTCCAGTAGATCAAAAGCAACAGCTAAAAACAGATATTTATGCCGTGGTTGAGCCCATCGGAGCGATCATACTTGCAGCGGGAGGCTCACGTCGATTTGGTCAACCGAAACAGCTATTAAGCTGGAATGGGCAACCTTTAATCAGGCACATCGCAAAAACTGCACTGAAAGCAGGACTTATGCCAGTGGTGGTCGTGGTAGGAGCTGCTGCATCTGAGGTGACCTCTGCGATCAAAGATTTGCCTTTGCGCATAGTCAACAATCCAGAATGGATAACAGGTTTGAGCTCCTCAATAAAAGTGGGTATACAATCCTTACCACAGGAGATTGGTGGTGCGGTGTTTTTGCAGGCAGACCAACCACAAATTCCAGATTCACTTTTCAGGGGGCTAGTGGAGGTACATCAAACAAGTCTAAACCCAATCATTGCTCCGCTTGTTGATGGTCAACGTGGAAATCCGGTGTTATTTGATAAGAGTACCTTTATCGATTTAATTTCTCTAGAGGGAGACATGGGCGGAAGGGTGTTATTTACTCATTTTCCGGTTCAATGGTTGAATTGGCATGATGCGAATTTATTAATAGATATTGATACTCCAGAAGATTATGAGAAACTTCTAGCAATATATCCACAGGACAAGGTGGAGACATGATTTCAGCAGTGGTATTGGCTGCTGGACAATCTAAGCGGATGGGTCAACAAAAAATGCTGTTACCATGGGGCAATAGCACGGTGATTGGAAAAGTCGTCGCAACATTATTAGATGGTGGGGTGAGTGACATTCTCATTGTTGTTGGGGCGTTGCAGGAACGATTGGAAGAGGAACTAGATGGATATCAGGTTAATTATGTTATGAATCGAAATTATCTTAATGGCGAAATGCTCACCTCGGTACAGGTTGGAATAAGAGGATTAGGCATAGAAACGGAAGCTGCTTTGTTGGTTCTTGGTGATCAACCACAAATAGAATCACGCGTTATCGAAGCCATCATTAAGTTTTATCAGTCAACTCAGCATCAAATTATTGTACCCAGTTATGAGATGAAAAGAGGGCATCCCATATTAATTGGAAGATCTCTTTGGAATAAACTTCTCGAATTAAATGCCCCCAATACGTTGAGGGATTTCTTAAACTCATATCATGACATGATAGATTACCTAATTGTGGAGACACCCAGTGTACTGCAGGATCTTGATACTCCAAACGATTATACACAATACAAACCTTGATCCAGGTGAAGGATTTTTACCCTTGCAATCTTATTAAACTTGTGCTATGGTTTTAATCACCGGATAACTAATAAAATAGCGACTGGATAATGGCTTATTTAATTTAGTGATTTCTCGAAATTGAAGATAATATTTAAAGATACTAAGTCTATAAATCTTAACAACAGCCTGGTTAAGCTATCACTCAAGCGGGAATATTGAGCATGTCGGTCATCCGCGCATTTATCGCCATTGATCTTTCTATAGATATCCAACACCGACTGGATGATGTCCAGAGGGATTATAAAGCTCAATTGAGCAATATACCCATTCGTTGGGTAGCAGCATCAAATATCCATCTTACCTTGAGATTTTTGGGAGATGTATCATTATCAAATCTAAATATCCTTACCGATATGATCCAAACAGAAATTTCAAGCCACCATCAATTTGATATCAGTGTGGGAGGTTCTGGAGCTTTTCCGAATAATCGTCAACCGCGAGTCATTTGGATTGGAGTTGAAGCTCCACCAGAACTTGCTACCATTCAAAATGGGATTGAAACGACTACAGCCAGGTTAGGTTACACTCGCGAAGAAAGGGCATTTTCTCCACATCTGACCTTGGGAAGAATATCACGGAATGTTAACTCACAGGATATGAAATTAATTTCAAAAGCTCTTGAATCAACCAGGGTTGGTTTTTTAGGGATCACATGTGTGGACAAAGTTCATTTATATCGAAGTGATCTTCAACCTACAGGTGCTGTATATACTCAAATATTTTCATCTTCCTTGATAAAATAAGCATAAATCTTAATTTGAGAGGTGAAATCTGGAAGCATTAGAAGTTGCTCGTGAGGTGATTAATCATTTAGAGGAGAAAAAAGGCGAAAATCTTGTCTTAATCGATATAAAAAACCTGGCAGTATTTGCTGATTACTTTATTATCTGCTCTGGAACAAGCGATCGCATGTTAAATGCCTTAGCCAGTTCAGTAGTAGAAT
Source organism: Anaerolineales bacterium (assembly GCA_049287485.1). Lineage (GTDB taxonomy): Bacteria > Chloroflexota > Anaerolineae > Anaerolineales > UBA4823 > FEB-25. The sequence continues at coordinate 45 of JBAQFX010000104.1, read as the reverse complement.
TCTTACATACTAATTTTCAATGGTCAGTTCGTACTGAAGGTGAGC
>JBAQFX010000103.1:0-8184 GCA_049287485.1 Anaerolineales bacterium | reverse complement strand
AGTCAGGGGTCGCCGTGGGCGGCAGCTCTGCTCCCACATCCAGTGTTAGTATCCAGCCGGTGATGGCTGCGCCGTTATCGGTCAGGTATTCCACCAGCACACATTCACGGTTGAATTCGTCAAAGCGCCTTTCGGCTGGTAGAAAGCGTACGCTTGCACCGGATGGAATCTGCCCGATGGCGGTGAATTTTTCGTAGCATCCATTACGTGCATAGACCTCCCTTTGGGTAAAAGCCACAATCGGGGTTGGAGTAAACGTGGGGGTCGGGCTGGGAGTTGTCGTGGGGGTAATCGTGGGTGTCACGGACGGCGATGGGGTAAACGTGGCCGTTGAGCTGGCGGTCGGGGTCATGGTGGGGGTCTGGGCCAGCAGGTAAGCCTGATATTTGTTATGTAATAAGCTGCCAATAACAGCCAATACCAATATCCCTGTAATGACTGCACCTGCCTTTATCCCCAAGACTTTAAGACGAAAATTATTTAATTTCCGCTTTAGATCCTTCACGCCTGGGTCGACTGGAAAACGTTTTGCCACCTCACTACTCAAACGTGAGGCTTCTGCTGGCCAGGTTGGATTCTTTTCATATGCCTGGTTGGCGACCTGTAAATCGTTATCGAATTTCTGGTAAGAGCGTTGCTGGCGCTCGATCTCGTTCTGAAGGCGATCCAGGCTTTCGTCCACCCCCTCCAGGTTACGGATTTGTGTCAGGCTCTGGCGTGCCTGCGTATTGAGATACAGGCCTTGCTCGAGTGTGGTCGCGTGTTCAGCCTGGTTCATCAGGGCGCGCGTCTGTTCTTTCAGTGGTTCAATCACTCGCGGTGTGATGGTTTTAAATCGTTCGATCAGGCGTTCAAAAGCCGGGTTTTCGCCGTATTCGACCACCAGCGCGTCCAGGTTAGCCTTGGCCTGGGAGGCAGTTTGTGGTGCAAGCTCAGACTGGTTCAGGCTATCGTAGATCGAACGCAAGCTCTCCTTAACTTTTCTATAGCTCTGGGCTCGCTCAGAGTAGTTTGGCATGCCAGTAGCACCTACCGCAGCCTGTACCCTTTCAATGGCATCGTCGATGTTTCCTTGCTTAAATAGTTGAATACCTTCTTCAAAGGCTTTTTCGGCGTCTATATTTTCCTGGAGCTTTTGAGCGAAATCCTGGCCCTCCTGCCAACGTTGAATCCCCAGCTCATGTAAGGCATTTTGCGCTTTCTCCAACAGCGCCAGAGCATCGGCGAAACGTCCAACCCGTGCTGCTGACTGGGCTTTACCATAAGCAGAAGCCGCCTCCGCCGGTAAGGCTACCACCGGGATGTAACCAGTACGCAGGTAATTTTCGGCCTCGGTGCGGTGCTGACGGGCTCGTTCCCAGCTTGGCTCCACCTGTAAAATTCGATCAAAGATCTGCACCGCTTCAGCATAACGACCGCTGTAAAAAAGTTTCTCAGCCACTTCCATCTGCGATTCAGCCACCGGGTTGTGGTCTGGCTCAGGTTTTGCGTTTGCAATTGCCGTTCTGGCTATAACTTCTGATTGGGAAGTGACTTCCCAGCCCTGGCCATTTGTTTTACTTTCCAATGCTGTGTTTCCATTTTCCTGCTGCTGGATCAGGCGCATTAATTCTTTACGTGCTGCTTGGAGAGTATTTCGCTTGTCGGTTGCCATATTCTGATATTCAGATGAGCTGAGCAGATCCTCAATATCAAGCAGCAGGCGCCGTAATTCAATCACACTGGCTGTCGGTGCGTCTTTGAGCTCCTCATACCGCTTTTCTATTGAATCAAATAAATTCATCGTATTTTCAGTGTCCATAAGCTAGGATGCTTTTCTAATTCGTTTCTGTTCCAGGGATTTGTTGGTAGATGTCCAGCAGGTCCTGACGAATATCGCGGACCTCAGTATACCCTTGATTCAGGGTTTTTTCTAAGATGGTTCGCAGTTGATTGGGTAAGCGTTCGTCATCATAGGTCCATTTGACCGGGTAATGGGTGGAGGCTTTCTCGATGTCTTCTGGCTGATTGGGTCCCAGTGGCAAGCTACCCTGGGCAGGTCGACCGGAAAATATATGGTGGAGGCCGCGTGCACCGAACTGAACCAGGTCGAATTGTTTCTCCGTCTCAGACAACCCTTGTGGCTGTCTCTTGGCGATATTCCAATCAATGATCGTCACACCATGCGTGCCAACATCCCAATAATAATGCAGGATTTTATGATCCCGATAGACAATATTGCGATCGTGAGCAAATTGCAAGATATCGCAAATCTGCATGGCTAGGACTAAGCTAACCTTCAGCGATAGGAACCAGCCATGGGTATAACTCGCGTCACAATAACGTAATAAATTGTGCTCTGGGTTGCGTCTCACCAATGCTAGATATGGGATCCAGCCAAGTGATAGCTGCCTGTCCATGGAAGCCAGGAAATTTTGAGTCTGTTCGACGCCATAATGAATCACATTCCCTGACAATTGCTCTGCTGATGCATGGCTCTCGTCGCTGGGAAGAGCCTGACCTTCATCAATCTTGATAAATCCACATTCCACGTAGGGCGTGATACCAGGCACATCGCGCAGTATATTAAGCACCTGGATTTCTTCGATGAATAATGGCAGGGCATAATCCACTTGATCTGGGCGCATGATTTTAAACGCCAATGATACATTCGTTTTAGCCTGATTTAGGAGATTCCCGGTAAAGACGCGGGCAGATGAGCCTCGCGCTTCCGGTATCCAGGTATCCAATGCTTCTGCCAGCACCATGTTTTGGTTGGAGCCGAATTTACCCTCCACCACCCCTTGAGATATATAATATGAAGTGCTCCTGATGTCATCTCTTTCCAGGCTGATGGGATGGGTGTGTGGTAGCGATAAAATCTCGCGCGATTGATATTCCTTCAACCAGGGGATCTCGTGCATGATCTCGGGGTACTCAATCATCAGGTCAACCGATCGCGTGCCGTTGCGCAAGCGTTTTAATGCCTCAAGCGTCTCATCCAGCCATTTCGATGGCCCAACCTGATTGCGCAGGGTCCGGCCAGCCAGCTCAACAGAGGTGAGGTAATCATAGAATGGCTCATCCTTACTCGCACCTCTATGCACACGTGCCAGCCACTGCGGAGCTGCCTCAATTGCCCTTTCCGCGCTGAACAGGCGAGCGCGGTCAGGGTCCCACATCAGGATCGATCGCAGCCCACGACGGGCCAGCTCGAAATCCTTCTGTTCCCAGGCTTTTAAAACCAGGTCAACCTCCATCTTTAGTTGCTTTAACTCTCTCTCAATCTTCTCACGAGATCCCGATAAAAGCTCTTCGATTGGATCGATCAAACTGTCTATCGCCGTATAGCCGATGCCGGAGTTGGGTGGGTTAGGCTCGACTTGTTTCCACTTATCAATAATCTCCTCACGTACTTTCGCAACAATCTCTTCACTGGCCTGCCAATGAAATCCTTCCGGTCTATGGTCGTTGTTGCCCTTCCGTTCAGCAGGCGTTCGCAGGCGTTGGTCGCCTTTCCTGGTAATTTCGGCTTGCAGCGTATAATACAAGCGAGCGAACATGGTGTAAGGGGATATCGCATCCGCTTCAAGACCCAGGGAGACTTTACGTACCTCATTGCTGATTATTTCCCACCAATCTGGTCTGGGTTCGTTTCCCAGGTGAACAAATAGTTCCCATAATGTTGCCGTCCAGTTCTCTGCCACGCCTGCTAACAGGGCATTTGAGAAGGCGGTCTGGGTAGGCTCATCCGCTTCCACAGCCTTCCTGGCAACGTCTATGATCACATTCAATAATCTCCATCTGTCGGCAGAGGTTGATGGCAGCCTGGCCCCATTTTCGCAAACTTGTTGAAGCTCAACCAGGTTGTAATCTGCAGCCATTTGATAGGCGGCTTTGATCAAGAAATTGTTTGCCCCAAAATTTTCCGGCAATTCACCATAAGCTGCTAGCTGCTGCTGCAACCTTTCATATTGAGCGATATGCTCTAATTCAGGCCTGGATATTCCGTATAATTCCGCTTCCTGCCCCCGAAGCGCTCGTAACTGCTCGGAATCAATCTGGTACAGGTTTTCCAGCCTTTCCTTCAGCGGTTGGATGGTATGCTCATAAAGGTCATCGCTGGCTGAGCTTTCCGGCCATTCCAGACGTGTATATAGCTCCATGTTGACTTCTGATATAAAACTGCCCATTTCCTGGATAAACTGTCGGAAGTCATCCATGGCAGAGTATTGGCGATCTTTGGTGACGTTATCGCTTTCCAGGAATTGGCTGTTGCCCCAATCGATGACTGTTAAGCGCACATTTAGAGCATCCCAAAAGAGATGTTCCGGTTTGATATCGTTCCATATCACCCCAGAAAATATACCCTGTTCGTTGAGCATTTTCGCGCCATGGATATTCTCAAGCAGATTGAGCACACCTAACAAGATGCGCACCAATAACTGCGCTGGAAATTCAGTGAATTGCGACCATTGCTCGATGGTGGAGGTATTCTCTGGATCAGTAGGCAATCCCTCGATACTGGCTGCACCGAAGCGGATGACCTGACTGAGCAGTTTCACGTCCAGCCCTTTGGCTTGATCGATGATAATGAAAGTTTTCTCGCCCAGTTCGTATTCCGAACGATTCTGATCAATCAGGACAGGGACGCTCAGCTGAAGATCCTGGCTTGTAAGCACTGCTTTTGGCAGCCTGAGCAAGATGCTGCCTTCTGTTTTTATCTGGCTTGCCTGCCGCATAATATCGCTGAAAAACGAGCTTTTACGTGGGCGTTTACAGATCGCTGGCTGGTTATCCGATATAGATTCAACCAGGTAGACTTCACCAGCATCCCCTTCCCCTAATTTTTTAATCAGGTTCCAGCTTTGCCGCTGCCCCTGGATAGCTTCGTTTGTTTCGATAATCATTTTCCTTCATTCTGAATGGGAATAACATGATGGTGCGGTGTATTTATCGCACGTCTCAGTGTTATGTGATGAAGTATACAAGAAATAAGTTCCACAATAATTAGGAAAAAATTAGGGTAATGTTCGATTTACCGCCCAACAATTTGTTTCGGTATTCACTTCCCGTTTGTTATCTCTGCTTCTGTGATGGGCAAAGTGGACGTCCAGGTTGAAAAGCCGCTGTGAATTGCGATCCAAACCAATGAACCACTCTTTAAGCGCAGCTCTCAGCGTAGCCAGTACCTCCTTATTATCCTTGTTACTCCCCAAATTCTGTATCCAGCTCAATCAACCCATCCCAGGCCTCGGATATCTCCAGGGAGATATCCCCAAATAATCCTGCTTGAGAGACCCGTACCAGGTGGCGCTTGATTAATTCCAGCATGGCTAAGAACGTCACCACGATTTCCAGACGAGAATGATTATGGTTGATCAGTGATCGAAAAGAAACGTATTTTTGCCGGTGCAGTGAATCGGTAATTAACGTGATTTTTTCTCGAATTGAGACTCGTGCAGGTGGTACCGCAGTGATCACAGCCTCCGCTCGATTGAGATCAAAAAAAATCTCCTCGGCTGCCGCGGTAATATCCTCAATCGTAATTCCATTGAGCTCAAAACTGCCCTCTACTTTTGGCGGAGTGGCTACCCGTAGATAAGTTCGCAGTCCCGCTTCTTCGCGTTGGCTAAGGATGTTTGTAATCTCACGAAAGCGTTTGTAAATGATCAACTGCCGTGCTAAGGCTTCTCCTGGGTCTTCCTCACCGGGTTCTCGCTGTGGTGGGCGTGGTAGCAGTGCTTCCGATTTTATTTGCAACAGCTTTGCCGCGATGACCAGAAAGGCAGAGACTTCATCTGCTGCCAGTTGGGTTAATGAATGTATATGTTCCAGGTATTGGTCCGTTACCTGGGCCAGGGATAACTTCGTGATATCCAGCTCAGCGCGTTCAATCAGCTGTAGGAGTAAATCCAAGGGCCCCTCATATACCGGAGTGGCGATGGAATAACTGGATATTTGTTGGTGGGTGGTGTCGAACATTACTGCGAGATTATACCTGATACCCTGGCTTCATCAAGGCAGAATTTAGCTTACAGGAAACCGTACGGATCATTATGATGTGAAAACCTGTAATTTTGTCTCGATTACTTTTCCTTATGCCTGGTTTTATCCCTCAATCCTTTATTCTGGAGGCCAGCGACTGTTCGATATCCCTGGTGCGGTGATAGGAGGAATGACCGTCAAGGTCGTATGGCCATTCTGCACGGCGCTCCCTGCCGCTGAACCATTTTTCTGGCACTGTTTTGAGTGCCCTCAGCAGCTCAAACTCCCGTATGGTGCGTTCGATGACTTCTTCATGGCTGTGGTACATGGCTTGAACACTCCCTCGATTGTGATTATACCTGACAAGGTATGCTGCTCGTGCTATACTTATTAAAATTCTTATTGGGATGATTGGAATGACGGATCAATGGAGAGAGATTGAAGCTGAGTGGCAGGGTGAGGCTGCATTTATTGGTAGGAACAACTCGGGTGGAACTGTTCAGATGGGTAAGCTGGATCATCGGCCGGGTGTTTCACCCATGGAGCTGATCCTGGTAGGATTGGCTGGTTGCACCGGCGTGGATGTGGTTGATATCCTCGGCAAAATGCGCCAGCCTTTAAATGCTTGTAAAGTTCAGGTGCGAGGGAAGCGTGCGGAAGATTACCCCAAAATATATAAACAGATAGAGATAACTTATCTATTATGGGGAGATGGCCTCGATCCCAAAGCTGTAGAACGGGCAATCCAGTTATCAGAGGAGAAATATTGTTCTGTAAGTGCCATGTTACAATCCGTAGCGGATATCAGCTCGACCTACCAGATATTCGCCACCGTTGATGCAGTGAATTCATAAGATATTTTTGTCACTATATACGCCAGATTGCATCTAATCCATATAATTAAATTGGAGATATATAAATGATAGACGAACCGATTCACGTGACCGATGCTGCGTTTGAAAAAACAGTATTAAATTCCTCTGTGCCAGTGATTGTTGATTTTTGGGCTCCTTGGTGCGGACCATGCAAGATGGTTGCTCCAACTTTGGAGAAAATTGCCAAAGAAAATGCAGGTAAAGTTATCGTGGCCAAAGTTAATACAGATGAAAATCCCCAATGGGCCATGAAATACGGTATTCAAGGCATCCCAACCATGTTGTTTGTCGCTGGTGGAAAGATCATTCACCGTCAGATTGGTGCATTACCCGAACCGGTCTTACGCACCATCGTCACCCAATTCCTGGATGTGATCGCTCAGCCTTCCAAGAACTAGCTACCTACCCATCTTATAATTCTGTAATTCTTTCTATTTGCGCCCCCAAAAGGCGCAATTTTTCGTCGATCCGCTCATAACCCCGGTCGATCTGGCCTACATTTCGGATGATGGATTGCCCTTCCGCTGTTAGCGCTGCCAGCACCAGGGCCATACCTGCCCGGATGTCGGGGCTTTCCATCACCTCGCCATACAGCTGGGTTGGACCCTGCACGATGCAGCGGTGCGGGTCGCACAGCACGATCTGCGCCCCCATGCTCACCAGTTTATCCGTAAAGAACATGCGGCTGGGGTACATCCAGTCATGGAATAAAACGCTCCCCTTGGATTGGGTTCCCACCACGATGGCAATGCTCATCAGGTCGGTCGGGAAGGATGGCCAGGGCATCACGCTGATCACCGGGATGGCATCGCCCAGGTCGGGTTCCACCTCCAGCCTTTGGGGTATGCCGATGTGGACCTTGTCTCCCTCCACCTGCCAATCCACCCCCAACCTGCCAAAGACCAGGCGGATCATCCCTAAATAATTGACGCCTGCATTGTTGATCGTGACCGTCCCGCCTGTCAGTGCTGCCGCGCCAATAAAGCTCACCACCTCCAGATAATCTGGTCCGATGGTAAATTCACCCCCGTGCAATTTACTCACCCCCTGGATATTTAATGTGTTGGAGCTGATATTTTCGATCTTCGCTCCCAGGATGTTGAGGAAATGGCACAGCTCCTGGACGTGCGGTTCCGAGGTGGCATTCCTTAATATTGTTGTTCCCTCCGCCATCACTGCTGCCATGATGGCATTTTCGGTCGCGGTTACGCTGGCTTCATCTAAAAGGATATCTGCCCCAACTAGTTTATTGGCGGAGAATACGAAAGCCCTATTAGCTCGGTCAAATTCCGCTTGAGCGCCTAGGGCGTGGATAGCCAGGATATGCGTATCCACCCTGCGT
>JBAQFX010000102.1:0-11591 GCA_049287485.1 Anaerolineales bacterium | reverse complement strand
CTTCAATGGGTGAGAGTCCGTTGATATCCAAACTGCTCAGCTCATCCAATAATGGGTTGGTTTCAGGGAAGAGAGCCATCTGATGAGGCAGCTCCGGGTTGATCTTGATGGCTTTACCCGAAGATTTCTCCAGCTGGAGCAGGATCTGTTCCGCTCGTTGCACTACCGGCGAGGGTAAACCTGCCAGCTGCCCCACGTGGATGCCGTATGACCGGTCCGACCCGCCGGGAATGATCTTGTGCAGGAACACCACCTGACCACCGCTTTCATTCACTGCCACGTTGTAATTACGCACACCGGGCAACAAATCTGCCAGCTGGATCAGCTCGTGGTAGTGGGTGGCAAACAGGGTCTTGGCGCGCAGGGATGGGTGATTGTGGATGTATTCCACCACCGCCCAGGCGATGGACACGCCGTCATAGGTACTGGTGCCGCGGCCAATCTCGTCCAGGATGAGCAATGAGCGGCTGGTGGCATGGTGCAGGATATTGGCGGTCTCGACCATCTCCACCATGAAGGTGGACTGCCCCGAATAGATCTCATCCTGGGCGCCAATGCGGGTGAAGATGCGGTCTACGACACCGATGCGGGTGGATGCTGCTGGCACGAAGCTCCCCATCTGGGCCATCAGCACGATCAAAGCTACCTGGCGTAAAAATGTGCTCTTGCCCGACATGTTGGGCCCGGTGAGGATGCGAATGCGCTCGCCTTCTTCGAAAATGGCATCATTGGAAACGAAACGCTCACCCTTCATGTAGTGTTCGACGACCGGATGCCGGCCTTCGTGGATTTCAAGGGTGTCCTCAGCCACCACCTCCGGCAAGACGTAACTGCTCAAGGCAGCCACCTCGGCAAGGGCAGCCAGCACATCCAGTGTGGCAATGCTATGGGCGGTATTCAACAAACGATTGGAGGCTGTGCCAAGCTGTTCGCATACCTGGTGGAAGATGCGCGTCTCGATCTCGTGGATCGATTCTTCGGCGTTCAAGACCAGGGATTCATATTCCTTCATTTCCGGCGTGATGAAACGCTCAGCATTGACCAGGGTTTGCTTGCGGATATATTCCGCGGGAGCCAACCCGGCATTGGCCCGGGTCATCTCGATGTAATAACCGAAGACCTTGTTATAGCCGACCTTGAGGGTCTTGATGCCAAGACGTGCGCGTTCGACTGATTCGAGGTTGGCGATCCATTCCCTGGCATGACGGGATCGCTCAATCACCCCATCCAGCTCAGCGGAAAAACCACTCCTGATCACACCGGTGTTTTGCAGCGTGGAGGGAGGGTCATCGGCAATGGCAGCTTCCAATAAAAGCAATTGTTCATCGCAAACATCAAAATCTTGTAATATGAATGCTAAGGCATTTCGTCTGACTTCCGGTTCGCTGGGGTCCTGGGCTTCCAGTAGCTCCGTAAAGAGTTGGCGGATACCCGGCAGGCGTTGCAGGGTGCTGCGCAAGCCCGCCAAATCGCGAGGCTGGGCAGACCCGCTGACGATGCGGGTGGTAAGCCGCTCGAGGTCACTCAGGGGTTTGCAGGCTGCACGCAATTCTGCCCGTAGCATGCCATGATTAAAAAAGAAGGATACCCCCTGCTGGCGTTGGTGGATGAGCTCTACATCCAATAACGGCTTGCTGACCCATTGGCGGATCAGACGCTTGCCCATGGGGGTGATGGCTCGATCAAGCTCACCCAACAGACTGCCCTGGACACTGCCATCGCGGATGGTCTCAGTCAGCTCAAGGTTACGCCTGGTGGAGGCATCCAAATTCATAAATTCAGCAGTGGAATAGGTGCTCAAGCTGGTTAAGAGTTTGAGTGAAGCTGCCTGGGTCTCACTCAAATACTGCAGGATCGCTCCTGCTGCCTGTATCGCCAGGGTTTTGCCACGCAAACCGAAGCCATCCAATGAGGCGACATTGAAATGGGTCATCAACGCCTGCTGACAGCGATCAAAATCAAAATGCCAGGGTTGCCAGGCGGTAAGATGACCTAACAGGCCATCTGGTAGGGGTAAACTATCTGGAAATAAAATTTCGGCGGGGTGGAGGCGAGTCAGTTCAGCGCGTAAAGAAACATGAAGATCATCACCAGAAAGCTCGGTGACAGCAAATTCTCCAGTGGAGATATCCACATAAGCTACACCCGCCTGGTTAGCCTGAACCTGCACGCAAGCGAGATAATTATTGGCATCTGAAGGCAACAATCCCGCTTCGAGGAGGGTGCCGGGTGTAACCACACGCACAACCTCACGAGGGAAAATCCCCTTGTTGGGCTGATCACCAACTTGCTCGCAAATGGCAACATGAAAGCCACGCTCTATCAAACGAGAAAGGTAGTTCTCGGCAGCATGATGTGGAATTCCAGCCAGGGGTACTCTGACGCCCTTTCCGACCGGCCGCGAAGTCAGGACAATATCGAGCTCACGGGCGGCAATCTCGGCATCCTGGTCAAACGTCTCATAAAAATCCCCTAACCTAAAAAAGAGAATGGCATTGGGGTACTGGCGCTTGATCTCAAGGTATTGTTTTCGGATGGGGGTGATGTCCTCAGTTTTCGCCATTCTGTCTCCGGCCCTCATTCTAGTATGAGGGTAGGAATTAGGCAAGGATTAACCTGCACAATATTTCGCAAAAGATTGTATTTTTTAGTCACAAAAGTTATAATTAAATCACTATACTTGATCGAAAGGAGAAAATCTTATGGCTAGTGTAACGTATGAAAATGTAACAAAGCGTTTCGGTGATGTAACTGCAGTCGGCAACTTAAACCTCAATATTCCCGACAAGGAATTTTTGGTGCTGGTTGGTCCATCCGGGTGTGGTAAAACGACCGCACTACGGCTGCTCGCAGGCCTGGAAGAGATCACCGAAGGCAGAATCCTCATCGCGGATCGGGTGGTGAACGATGTGGCACCAAAAGACCGGGATATCGCCATGGTATTCCAATCGTATGCGCTTTATCCGCACATGAGCGTGTATGATAATATGGCTTTCGGTTTAAAATTACGTAAAACTCCCAAGGAAGAAATCCGTAAAAGGGTGAACCAGGCAGCAGAGACCCTGGGCATCCAAACCCTGCTGGACCGAAAACCTCGCCAGCTATCCGGTGGACAACGCCAGCGTGTGGCAGTCGGTCGAGCAATCGTACGCGAGCCTAAGGTTTTCTTATTTGATGAGCCCCTTTCAAACCTGGATGCTAAACTGCGCGTGGAAACACGTGCCAACTTAAGCAAGCTTCATCAACAATTGCAGACTACATTCATCTACGTCACCCATGATCAGATCGAAGCCATGACCATGGCTACGCGTATTGCAGTGGTCAACAAAGGTGTGTTACAGCAGGTGGATACACCGAAAAAACTGTACGATGTACCGAATAATCTGTTTGTAGCCGGGTTCATCGGGTCACCCGCGATGAATTTCTTCAAGACCAAACTGGTTCGTGGAGATGGTAAGCTATATATCGATGGTGAGAGCTTTAAGCTTGAGGTACCTGCAGACAGAACGGATGTGTATTCGAAATATATTGATCGTTCGGTTATCATGGGCATTCGACCAGAAGACATCAACGATCCCCAATACCTGCCACCAGAAATCATCCCACAACCCGTTGATGGTAAGGTGGATGTAACCGAGTTAATGGGCAATGAGATTCAAATGTATATTACGAGTGGTGAGCATAATTTTGTTGCCAGAGTAGACCCCCGAACAAAAGCCAGGATGGGTGATAGCATGCAGGTCATGTTCAATATGGGTAATATGCACCTGTTCGATGCCGAAACTGAGCAGGCTATTCGGTAATTAACTGATCGATTTATAGATCATTAATAATTAACGGTTCCCTGCACAGACCCTTCCCAATGGGAATGGATATTTGCAGGGAACGTTTATTAAGCCAATTTAAAAAGGAATAAGAATGTCAGAACACTATAAACTCGTATTATTACGTCACGGACAAAGCACCTGGAACCTGGAAAACCGCTTTACAGGATGGACTGATGTCGGCCTGACGCCGCAAGGTGATGAAGAAGCCCACCAGTCAGGAAAGTTATTGCGTGAAGGTGGGTACACATTTGACGTGGCGTATACCTCGGTGCTTAAACGCGCCATCAAAACCCTATGGATCGTGATGGAAGAGATGGACCTGGAATGGATACCCGTGATCAATGCATGGCAGCTGAATGAACGCCATTATGGTGCCTTACAGGGTTTAAATAAGGCTGAGATGACCGAGAAATTTGGTGAGGCTCAGGTACATACCTGGCGCAGAAGTTATGACGTACAACCACCCGCTCTTGACCTAGATGACCCACGCCACCCTCGCTTTGACCGACGGTATGCCGGCCTCAGCGAAGATGAAACCCCTTGTACGGAATGCCTGAAAGACACGGTGAACCGGATGCTTCCTTATTGGCACAGCACGATTGCTCCAGAGGTTAATGCTGGAAAGCGATTGATCATCTGCGCCCATGGAAACAGCCTGCGGGCACTGGTGAAATATCTGGATAAAATCTCTGATAAGGAAATCCCTGGGCTAAATATTCCTACCGGGATACCATTAGTGTATGAGCTAGATCAGGAATTACGTCCGTTGAAACACTATTACCTGGGAGACCCTGAAGCTGCGCGTAAGGCAGCTGAAGCAGTTGCCAACCAGGCGAAAGTCAAGTAAATGGCTGAAACTGTATTTTAAGGCACGCAATTTATAGAGCATGCAGAGACCATAAAAAACTTGCTGATGGCTAGAAATTACTTATCTAGACAATGTGGGATTTTATAGAGCCTTAGTTAATGAGGCAAAAATAAAAAAGTTCCACCGGAGCTGTTGATCTCTGGTGGGGCTTTTTAGTTATTCGATTCAGGATTGATATTTACGGAGGAGGCTCCTGAAACCAAAATAGAATAGCAGCCCTAAAAGAGCGCTAAGACCACCCACCATCAAGAAGGTATCCTGCCAGAAGCGTTCAGGGAATAAACGGATCAAAGTGTCACTATATAGAAACGTCCAGGTGCCGGCTTTGAAAAAGATTTCGTGGAAAATGACGAATAAATAATTGAATGCGACGAGTACAAACAGGATGATCAGTCCTATAAAAACCAGGGTCAACATCCCTCCGCGTTGTAACCCTTTCATATAATCCTTCAGCCATTTTCCTTTCCAAGCCCATATCAGGAATAATACGAGCAGTAAGGCACTGACCTCTAGCACTCGCATGGCCGCTTTAACCACAATCTTAACATCCAGCATGTGCTCCAGTTCACGGTCGTTGTACAGGTGGGTACAGTCAGTCATGTACTGGCAGGAAAGCTGGGGGGCCTGCTGCCCAGCAGGAAAACGTAAATCGCCTAAAAATGATATGTCCGCTGAATTCGTTAGATAATCCACCGCCAACTTCCCATATGTCAGGCGATCTTGAGGGGTAAAACCATAAGGGTCAGCTGGAAAACCGGGAGTATGATATTCAAATACCAGATACCAGGGATTTATGACCAGGCGGACAACCGACAATACAAGGACAACCGGAAGGATGAGTGCGATCAGCCAGGAGAAGCCTTGGTAAATAATTTTCATTTTCCGATCCTTTCAAAGGCTGATTTCTAGTGCCTAGTGACCAATTTGCTGCAAATCACCAAATAAGACATAATTTAAAACCATGTTGTTGGTAACCCACTCGATGGGCGACCAATCGTCAGTATATACCACGCTCACGGGTGGTGTGGATTGTACATTGTCGATTGCTACCTGAATTGAGTCTAATAATAAATCTGAAATACCTGGTTGGGTTTTTAGTAGATCCAGATTGGCTTGCAGGTTGGCAAACTGAGTGGGAAGCCTGGTGGCATAGATCATGGAATTAAAGGATCCCGGGACATCGACAACAAAAACGGATGGAAAGAGGGTCTCAATCGTGCTGGCAATCTGGTCGACCAATGTCCGATCAGTTGGTGAACGTCCAACATTCACCACCAGCACTCCATCATCAGTGAGGTGATCTTTGGCTAATTGGAAGAATTCTTGCGTAGTAAGGTGGGGAGGGATATAGGGTGGGCGATATGCATCTACAGCAATGATCGAGTAGGATCGGTCACTACGTTCCAAGCCAATGCGACCATCTTCGGCAACAGCATCCAGGTTCGGCATGGTCATCCCGAAATATTTACGGCCAACCTCGATGATGGCAGGATCGATTTCAAAGCCATCGATGGGAATATTCCCGAATACGGCAGTCGCCTGCCTGGCAACCGTTCCCGCAGCCAGACCAATAATAGTCAGGTTATCTACCTGATTAAGCGAGTATGGTGGCTGATTGAAAAAAGGAGCAACCAAAAATTCCTGCCATGGACCGCCGTAATTCAAATCGGTGGCATGCCACTCTGAATGGATGCCCTGACCTTCATTCAGACGCAAATAACGATAACCATCGATTTCGATGACCTGGATATAGTTATAGGCAGACTCCTGCTCGTATATCTCGCCAGTGGTTTTCTTGATGGCACCATGACCCCAAAGAACAGCCAGCACGCATAGCACGATTGGCATCCAAACCCAAATCAGTGCTGCTTTCCAGCCCTTAGCCTGGTAAATGCCGATCAAAGCAATGATGGTCAGGAAAAGGCTAAAAAACAGGAAGGTGAAAGTTGTTCCGACTAAGGGGATCAGCACCAAGACCGGTAAAAAGGTGCCGATAAATGAGCCCAGGGTGGAGATGGCGTATATTTGACCTGAGATGCGACCAGCCTGACGGGAATCGACGATAGCCAGGCGGATGGCAAAAGGTGAGATGGTTCCAAGCAAGGTGACAGGAAGGATGAAAAGAATGAGAACGGCGGTAAATGAGCCAAATAAGATACCAACCTGCAGCTGGTCGAAAGCATCGGCTGCCATGCGCAATACCGGGCGAGCAACAAAGGGTACCAGCCCGGCGGTAAAACCACCCCAGGCCAGTATGGTATACATGGTTTGAAACTTTGGAGATCGATCGGCCCAACGACCACCTAAAAAATAACCGATTGTTAGATAAATCAGGATCAGACCGATGATACTTGCCCAAACCAGGTTACTGGTGCCGAAGGTGTTGCCCAACAAACGAGAGGCGCTAAACTCAATAGCCAGGCTGGTCATCCCAGAGCAAAACACAGTAAAGTAAAGATACCTTTTCCTGTGGCTTGTGACGGAGGTAGATTTCATCAAGGATGCTCTGATTATTTGAGGAGATAATAACGGAGGGATTATATCTCACAGATTAAAATCAGACAAACCAGCTAAATTGGCTGATCAGGGGAGGCCGCAGGAAATTCAGGTCGATAGAATGGTAATGAGGTAGCGAAGAATGATATTTGGTTGTTCATGAATTCGTAATCCTGCGTATAATTGGAACAACGCATCCATCTGAAAGAGGAGGAAAATCTAATGTTAAAAGAATTCAAAGAATTTACATTGAAGGGAAATGTAATTGACCTGGCGATTGCTGTGATTATCGGGGGTGCCTTTGGAAAGATCATTACCTCCCTGGTGAATGATATCATCATGCCTCCATTGGGTCTCTTATTAGGCAAGGTCAACTTCACCGATCTGTTCATCTCGCTCAATGGCACAAAGTATGCGTCACTTGCAGATGCGCAAGCAGCTGGGGCGGCTACCATCAATTATGGTGTATTCATCAATACTATTATTGACTTCATCCTGGTAGCGCTGGCTATCTTCCTGGTGGTATACCAGTTTAATAAAATGAAACGGGCACCCGCTCCAGCAGCTCCGACGACCAAGGAATGCCCTCATTGCTTCACTCAAATCCCTATCCCGGCCACACGTTGCCCGAATTGTACGTCTGAGCTCTGATCAATTCAGGAACTTTATGGAATCTAAAAAACCTACTGGCGCAGCGATTCGCCAGACATTTATTGATTTCTTTGTAGAACACGGCCACACCTTCGTCCCTTCTGCTCCACTGGTGCCAGGTGGAGATCAAACATTATTGTTTACCAATGCAGGCATGGTGCAATTCAAGGATGTCTTCTTAGGGGTAGATAAACGACCCTACACACGCGCCACCGATTCTCAAAAATGCATGCGAGTTCATGGAAAACATAATGATCTCGAAGACGTTGGGCGAGACAACATTCACCATACCTTCTTCGAGATGTTGGGGAACTGGTCTTTTGGTGATTACTATAAAAAAGAAGCTATCTCCTGGGCCTGGCAGCTGTTAACAGACGTATGGAATCTACCCAAGGAAAACCTGTGGGCAACCGTATTTCGCGATGACCAGGGTGATATCCCTGCAGATGATGAAGCAGCTGAAGCCTGGAAGCATAGACCCGGATTCAATCCCGAACATGTACTATATTTCGGGCGTAAAGATAACTTCTGGGAAATGGCTGAGACAGGTCCTTGCGGACCGTGTAGCGAAATACACCTGGACCGAGGGATAAAGTATTGCGATAAACAAGATGTCCCTGGGCACATCTGCCAGGTGAATGGAGACTGCCTACGTTTCCTCGAATTATGGAACCTGGTTTTCATCCAATATAACCGGCTCAATGAAACCGAGCTGGAACCCTTGCCGGCGAAACATGTGGACACAGGCATGGGGTTTGATCGTATCGTCTCGGTGCTACAGGATGTGGATTCCAACTACCGGACCGACCTGTTGTGGCCGTTAATCCTGACCACGCAAGGTCTTACCGGGCATAGTGATGAGGAACGCGAAGCTAATTTCACCCCCTACCGGGTGATTGCGGACCATGCCAGGGCGGCGGCATTTTTGATCGCGGATGGGGTAGTGCCCGGGAATATGAGACGCAATTACGTCACACGCATGATCATCCGCCGGGCGTTCCGCTTCGGCAGTAAGATTGGATTAAACGAGCCATTCATGGCCAAGGTAGCAGAAAAAGTGATTGAGAATTACGGAGATTTTTACCCGGAGCTGAAACGCAACCGTAAATCAATTCTCATCTCGATAACACGCGAGGAGGAGCAATTCCAGCGTACACTTGACCGTGCAACCACGCATCTGGAATCTTTACTGAATGAGTTGATCGAATCTGGCATAAAAGTTCTTCCCGGTGAAAAGGCAGCTGATTTAAAAACAACTTATGGCTTGCCGTTTGAAATTACACGGGATATTTCCAAAGAACGTGGATTGGATGTCGATGAAGCAGGATTCGAATCAGCTATGAAAGATCACAGCCTCATATCTGGTGCTGGTAAGGCATTAGGTGACCAAGGTGACGAGGATGTGGAGATTTACCAGCAATTGTTTGAAGACCTAAAAAAACAGGGACAATTGGATGAACATGGCGTGGAATATGATCCATATAACCGGGTGGAAGTTTCGGGTCAGCTGCTGGCGTTGATCCGTGAAGAGCTTCCTGTCGACACGGCAGAACCAGGAGACGAGATCGAAGTCATCCTGCCTGAGACCTGCTTTTATGTCGAATCAGGCGGCCAAGTCTCTGATACAGGAAGCATCCGCGCGGTTGATGAATCATGGGAAATTAATATTACGGAGATGCGCAAACCAGCAGCTGGATTGATCACCCATATAGGAAAAGTGATCAGAGGAAAGCCGAAAGTGGGGGATGAGGTCATCGCCTCGGTTGATGTGCAACGCCGCAGGGATATTATGCGCAACCATACCGCTACACATCTGCTACATGCAGAATTACGTCGCGTACTGGGTGAGCATGCCCGCCAGGCTGGCTCCTTAGTTGCCCCAGACAGATTAAGGTTCGATTTTAACCATCCCGAAGCAGTCACGCCAGAGCAACTGCGTGAGATAGAAGCTGGAGTGAACCGGGAAATTCTGGGAGACTATCCACTCAAAATAACCTACAAATCCCAGCAACAAGCCATCTCGGAAGGTGCCATGGCACTGTTCGGTGAGAAATATGGCGAGACAGTCCGCACCATCACCATCGGTGGAGATAAGCCTTTTTCATATGAGCTGTGTGGAGGCACTCACGTCAATGAGACGGGGGATATCGGAGTGTGTATCATCACGAGTGAGAGCAGTGTGGCGGCGGGAGTGCGGCGGATAGAGGCAGTGACCGGTCGAAAGGCGTATGAGCTCATCAAACATCGCTTTGAATTGCTCAATCATGCGGCAGGGTTGCTGGATAGCAGCCCGGAGTTATTACCAGACAAAGTAAGCAACATCCTGGAGAACCTTAATAACTCACGGAAACAAATTTCTGCACTTCAACAAGCTCAAATTTCATTAGAATTCAATCAAAAAATCCTGCACACAAAGCTGATTGAAGACATCCATGTACTTTCGGCAAAGCTGAGTAATGCAGATGGAGAGACTTTACGACAAATGGCTGATCGTTTTCGCCAGCAATATCCTACCAAAGGCGTGGTCGTGCTTGGTGGTGTCAAAGACGGACGGCCAATGATTGTAGCTTCAGTCACAGAAGATTTAATTGAGCGTAATTTGAACGCCATTGAGTTGGTGAAATTTGTCGCAGCACCCATTGGCGGAGGTGGTGGTGGTAAGCCAAGTCTAGCACAGGCCGGTGGAAAAGATGTTTCTAAACTAGATGAAGCCCTATCAGGAGTTGAGACTTGGGTGCGGAAGCGATTAACAGATTGATGCCAGATAGATAGTTTTTACTTGCGAACCACAGGTTGGTGTGAAAACCCAGATCATTCAACTCAACTCGAGCGACGATTATATCTCAGTGCGAGATAAAATGGATTGGAGCCAGGCCAAGCGTATCCTGGTGGTTTGGCCAAAGCATGGTCACGTGCTGCAGCGGAAGCTCGATCTCAATCTGGTCAAGCGTCATGCTGTTTCCCTGGGTGCACAGCTGGCGTTAGTCACACGCGATGCTGAAACCCGGTTTTTTGCGCGCCAAATTGACATCCCGGTGTTTGGTAACCTACATAGAGCTCAGAACGCTGATTGGATTAGCACTCGACCCAAAGAATTCACGATGCAGCGGAATTCAGATTATGCAAAGCTTGAAAAGTTACGCCGAGACCTCCGTGCACGTACACCTGCGTGGTTGGAACATCCGCTAATCAGGGTGCTATGTCTCAGCTTAAGTGTAGTCGCACTATTCAGCCTGGCAGGTTTTATCTTTCCTGGTGCAACGATTACGATTGCGCCACAAGTGGAAAACCAATCGATGGTCTTCGATATCATTGCTGACCCATCCACTACCATGATCAATTATTCGAGCGGGAGTGTACCGACCTACAGCCTGGAGGCAGTAGTTGATGGTCAAGATACGATCAGCTCATCCGGTATGGTTATTTTCCCCGATAAACCTGCTATGGGAATACTGAGGTTCAGCAATATTTCCGATCATAATGTAACGATCCCCGCAGGAACGATCGTAACCACACAGGGTAGGAATCCAATCTGGTTCATCAGCACATCAAATATTGATAACGTCATAAAGCCAAACCAATCATTAATACTCGAAGCACAGGCCATGAAACCAGGTTTATCCGGAAATTTACCCAAAAATCGCCTGGTGGTGATCGAAGGTATACTCGGGTCGGACTTGAGTGTAACTAACCTCGCACCCACTCATGGAGGGACGCAGAAAACTGTTTCATCGCCGAGTGCACAAGAC
>JBAQFX010000101.1:0-25103 GCA_049287485.1 Anaerolineales bacterium | reverse complement strand
ACGGTGACCTCTTCCTCGTTTATCTGGTCGGATACCCAATCGGCAGGTTTTTTCTGGAATTCCTGCGCCTGGACTCGCCCCGTTTTGGTACGATCAACATCAATCAAACCATTATGCTGATCGTGATCGTGGTTGCCGCTTTTTTACTCTATTGGCGACATCGCAAAGGAGCAACTCCCAAGACAGAAACCGAAGCACCCGATGTTGAAGGGACCTCATAATGGATACCCTGTTTATCAGGGTATACCATAATTTACCTTAATGGTATTTAATGATCCACACCGAAAATTTGAGTAAAAAATTCAGCGATTTCCTGGCAGTAGACCAGGTCAGCCTGGAAATAAAATCGGGGGAGGTGCTGGCTCTGTTGGGTCCAAATGGTGCTGGGAAGACCACTACACTGCGGATGCTGACTTCCGTGTTACGCCCGTCTTCAGGTTGGGCGCAGGTTGCTGGATTTGACGTGGTCAGGCAAGCCGCCCAGGTAAGGGCTTCGGTGGGTATCCTGACAGAACAGCATGGCTTATATGGTCGCAGTACAGCAGAAGAGTATCTGGATTTCTTCGGTCAGGTATATCGCATGAATGCGGACGAGCGTAGTAAGCGGACCG
Organism: Anaerolineales bacterium; assembly: GCA_049287485.1. Classification (GTDB taxonomy): domain Bacteria; phylum Chloroflexota; class Anaerolineae; order Anaerolineales; family UBA4823; genus FEB-25. Next base: position 24,492 of record JBAQFX010000101.1, on the reverse strand, counting down.
ATGAGCTTCTGGAGCAGTTTGGTCTAGCTGGCGACCGCAAGCGGAAAATAGGTGAATATTCCAAGGGTATGCGCCAAAAACTAGCCCTGGCACGCGCCTTGTACCATAACCCACCCGTATTATTAATGGACGAGCCAACCTCCGCCATGGATCCTGAAAGTGCCCGCCTGGTCAGAGATGCCATCCATGGGTTACGCGACGCCAACCGGGCAATCATTGTGTGTACTCATAACCTGGCTGAGGCAGAAGAGCTGGCGGATAAGATCGCCATCATTAACCGGGGTCGCATCATTATCTCAGGTGAAGTCAGAGCACTTAAAACACAGCTGTTAGGTGCACCACAATTTGAGATCCACCTGGGGATCAACCTGGAAGGGATCAATGGTAAATTGCCGGACGGGGCGTGGTTAACTGCAGAAGGACCAGATTGGTTACGTTACCAGACGGATGATCCGCTGCAAACCAACCCGTTGGTGGTTCAATCCTTTGTAAGGCGCCAGATTCCCATCATTGAGTTAGCCGAAGTGCCACGTAGCCTGGAGAATGTCTACCTGCAAGCCATTAATCATCCTGATGATGGAAAACAGGTGGAAAAGGTTGCGCAGGCTACATCTGGAGGCGCACAGCATGTGGGATAATCTGCGCCCCGCATTCATCATCACTCGCCGGGAGATACGAGATCAATTGAGGGACTGGCGCATTATCTTACCAATTGTTGTGCTCACCTTGTTTTTTCCCTTCCTGGCCAACTTCACCACGAGACAGATATTGGGGTTCGTACAAAGATACGGGGCAATCTTGCTGGCAGAAAGGTTCATCCCCTTCCTGTTGATGATTGTGGGCTTTTTTCCCATTTCCATTTCCCTGGTGATTGCCCTGGAGAGCTTTGCGGGTGAAACCGAGCGACGCAGCATCGAACCACTGTTGAGCAGCCCGTTAACCGATGTACAGCTTTACCTGGGCAAATTGCTGGCGTCCCTTCTCACCCCTCTGATTGCTTCTTACCTTGGGATGACCGTCTATCTGGTTGGGATTTACCGCACCACAAGCTGGAGAGCCGAGCCGATGTTCCTGGTTCTCATCGCCCTGCTCACCGCGGTACAGGCTCTGGTGATGGTGAGTGGTGCAGTGGTTATATCCACCCAAACCACCTCCGTCAGGGCGGCTAACCTTCTGGCGTCCTTTATCATCATCCCGGTGGCCTTATTGATCCAGGCTGAATCGGTGATGATGCTATGGGCTGATTACCGGGTATTATGGTGGGCTGTGGTGGGATTGGTGGTGCTGGCAGGCTTACTGGTGCGCATGGGCATCAGCCATTTAAACCGAGAAGAATTATTAGGGCAAGAGCTGGATGTGCTTAACTTGCGTTGGATGTGGCAAGTATTCCGCACCGAATTCTGCGGGAATGCTCACTCGCTCTGGGAATGGTATCGCAACGAAATCCCTCAAACCATCCACCGTATGCTCATTCCGATCGGCTGGATGACGCTATTACTGGTCACCGCCACTTTTCTTGGTGCGATGGAAGTGAAAAACCTGAGTATTTCACCGGGAACATTAGGATTGGACCGCTTGAAGAGCCTTAATACAGATATCCTGGCCCAATTCACTCAGATTGGTTTTTTTAGCCCCAGTAATGTGATCACGATCTCATGGCATAACCTGCGGGCAGTAAGCATCGCCGTAGTCCTGGGGACATTCACCCTGGGAGTAGCAGGGGCACTCATCCTGATGTTGCCGATGGTGATCATTGGATTTTTCAGCGCAGCCACCAGCCTGACCGGGTTCAGTTTCATCACCGTCATGGCAGCTTTCACATTGCCGCATGGCATCCTGGAGATCCCTGCCATCATCCTTTCGGGAGCAGCCATTTTGCACGTGGGTGCCACATTTATTTCCCCACACCAGCCTCAATCGATCGGTGAAGGTCTGGTGAGCTCGATCGCAGATTGGGTAAAGATCACCGTGGCAGTGGTGATCCCTTTGTTCATTGGTTCTGCAATATTGGAAGTTTTCATCAGCCCACAGCTGATGGTCAGGCTGCTGAGTGGGGGTTAAAGGAGATGACAGGTTAGGTTACCAACCGGTGATAAAGGGTAGCCACTCCTGATTATCATGCAATTGGCGAGCAAATATATATGTTGCTGAGGCAGGTGGCGTGGACGGTTGGTGCAACAGATGCATTTGCGCTTGTTCAATCGTCCGCCCACCTTTACGATGATTGCAATGGGGGCAGGCAGCCACCAGGTTGTTCCAGGCATGGTCACCCCCCAGGTGGCGTGGAATGACGTGGTCAACCGTGAGGTAAGGTACATGCTGACTGCAATACTGGCAGGTATAGTTATCCCTCCGCAAGACTTCGCGCTTGGTCAGCTTAACCTGCGGTCGCGGGCGGTGGATCATCTTTTCCAGGCGGATGACGGAAGGGCGAGGGAAGACCTGCCGAACGGTCTTAATCTCACCGCGTCCATTCAGGATCAGGCTGGCTTTCCCATCAATCACCAGGGTAATGGCGCGGCGGGTATTACAAACGTTGATCGGCTCAAAATTCGCATTGAGCACCAGTACTGGAGCCTGCATAGTTGCCATCAGGCAGAAATTATAGCACACTCAATCGCTAATACATGTTTTCAAGCATTGCCGAAAGGGACTTTTAATAATTAAGTGAAATGTTGGTGATATTAATCGCGTCTGGTGGATTCCTGCAGAAATTCTTCAAGCTGTTTGGCATGTTCCAGCTCATGCGAAGAAAATAATTTCACCACGCTTGTGACTGTGCAATTCCCACCCCAGGGCGCCGGGAATTTTTGGGTGAGCTTTTCTGCTGGGATCTCTCTGAGCGCTTGAAGTACGTCTTGCCGGGCTTGCTCATAAGCCAGACGTGATTGCTCTAGGGTGAGAGCTTTGCGCGCAGAAATCGAGTCGGCATTGAACTGATTGATCCCATCTTTTACCGCAAGTGCGGGCGTTTTGCCATGTAGATACTGTCGAAGTGATTGAGAGGTGAGCTCATCCCAGCCGGTGATATGATCCAGCAGCTGCTTGAGCTTCCAGGTTGGGTAAATCTCCGCCTGCGGAGTCACTTTTTCCATGGAAGCATTGAGGCTTGCACGAGACTGTTCTAGCTTGCTTATTAAGGCATTGATTTTTGGGTCCATACATTTTTCCTGATGCTCAATAATGGTATAATCGGCGCATGAAAAATACCAGATACAGCTATGCTTATTATACAAGCGTTTGACTATCAGCTGTGGTGAGTATGACGCGTCCTCCCACAGAGGGCGTTTTTTTTTCTTAGGGTAATACTTATTGCTGGAAATAGGAAAAAGAGGTGTGAATGGATCATTCGAAGATGAACATCGACAACCAGGTCGCTTACCTGATGCAGGGCACTGAATACGGTGACGACGCTTTAAAGCAAGCCATGGCTGGAGAACTGAAACAACGCCTGATTGAAGCGAAAAAAGAAGGTAGACCATTGAGGGTATATTGTGGTTATGACCCAACCAAACCAGACCTGCATCTGGGTCATACCATCACGATGCGCAAGCTGGCTCAATTCCAGAAACTAGGTCATGAAGTAACCTTCCTGATTGGCAACTACACTTCTCTAATTGGTGATCCCTCTGATAAGGATAAAATCCGCCCGATCCTATCACCGGAGGAGGTAGCAATCAATTCCCAAACCTATGCTGATCAAGTCTTTCGTGTGCTGGATCGGGAGAAAACAAAAATTCGTTACAATGCGGAATGGCTATCCAAGCTGACCTTTGAGGATTTAATCAAGCTGTGCTCTAACTTCACCGTCCAGCAGTTCATTACGCGTGAGAATTTCAAGCTCCGTTGGGAAGAGAATAAGCCCATCTACGTACATGAGTTCTTTTATGCCATCATGCAGGGTTACGATGCTTATTCCATGCACACTGACGTGCAGGTAGGTGGCACCGACCAGTTATTTAATATCGTCACGGCTGCCCGTAAGATCATGACCTACCTGGGCGAGAAACCCAATATTGCCATCATCATGGGCATCCTACCGGGTACGGATGGCGAGGTACGCATGAGTAAAACCATGGGGAACTACATTCCCATCGATACAACTGCGGAAGACATGTATGGCAAATTGATGAGTGTGCCGGATAAAGCCATGCCTCAATACTTCCGTCTGGTGACTCGCTGGACGGCTTCTGAGGTGGCTGAACTTGAAAAGGATATCGCCACTGGAAAGATCCACCCGCGAGATGCCAAGATGCAGCTGGCACGCGAGGTGACCGAGATATTCCATGGAGTTGAAAGTGCTCAACGAGCGGAAGAAAACTTTGTCAGCGTGTTCCAAAAAGGTAGCATTCCCGAAGAGTTGCCTGTTTTCACATTGCAAGCCGGGCAAACCGTACTGGACGTGCTCATAGAGGGCAAGTTAGCGATTAGCAAGAGCGAAGGCAGGCGATTAATCCAGCAGAATGGCGTACGGTTAGATGGAGTGACCTTGACTGACTCCAACCAGGCCTTCCCACATCCAGGGGTGCTGCAGGCAGGGAAAAGGCACTTTCTCAGGGTAATTAACCAGGAAAACCAATAATAATTACCAGGGGTATTTTGAGGTGATACTCTCTGTGCCCTTAATGTTCTAATAAGCTACTTTTCTACCCTTACAGCGTATAATAATTACGATCATCTGATCAGGAGGATATTATGACTGACAATACCACTAATGATGACAAATCTACGAATGATAACATTAGCGATCAACTGAATGAACTGGGAAAAAACTTGCGCCAGGTGCTGCAATCGGCCTGGGAAAGTGAAGAGCGTCGGAAATTGCAGAAAGAGATCGAGGTTGGGTTGGCGAACCTGGGAGAATCTCTGAGCGAAGCTGCCAAGGATTTCTCCAACAGCCCTGCCGGGCAAAGTCTTAAAGAAGATGTTATAGATATGCATGAACGCTGGCGGACGGGTGAAGTTCGATCCAAGGTACATAGCGATATCATGGATGCTTTACGTAAAGTAAATTCTGAACTACAGAAAGTCACCCCCAAAAAACCCTCTCCACCAGCTGATAAACCACAGGCATAAGGAGGACCTATGCCAACCATTGAAACGGAAATTAGAACGGGAGAGAGCAGGCAGGTGGGTGATTTTGAGATCACACCCATGACCCGCGTGCTAAAGGTACAACTCCCCGGCTACCATGCCGGGTTGATCTGGAACCGACCCAAAGCGGTGAGCGTCAGGACGCCTGATGGTGAAGAAAGATTGCTACCCGTAAGAGATGTAACCCGGCTTACCATCTGGTCTATGTTGCTGGGTGGATTGCTGGGTGCAATCATGATCGGGCTGATGTACCGCCGTGCCTAAGTATATTGCAATATCAAGGAGAGATAACAATGACTGATGAAATGAATATGGAACAACCCACAGAAGCCGGGTTGGAAATGTTTCAAGATACCATGGAAGAATTCTTAGCTGCTGCCGATGTACGCGTGGTCTATGGGGAACCGATTCAGCACGAGGACACCACTATTATTCCCACGGCTGAGGTGTTATGTGGTTTAGGTTTTGGAGTCGGCAGCGGTACGGGTACCAATGCGGATGAGGGCGCCGATAAACCTTCTTCAGGAACCGGCAGCGGGGGTGGTGGCGGTGGGCGTATCCTTTCACGGCCGGTGGCAGTAGTGATCGCTTCACCAGAGGGAGTAAGGGTGGAACCTGTGGTGGATATCACCAAAATCGCCCTTGCCGGACTGACTGCTCTGGGTTTTATGGTCAGCATGATGTTCCGCATGAGCAGCAGGCGCGATGGACTGCCTAAAATTGAAGAATAGCTGAACCATTTACGGCTTTTTGTATTTTCAAGATTTAGCCATTACGGGCAATCCAAACTTGCCCACCGGGGGGGATTTCTGGTAAGGGGAGTTTACCGGCTTTTACCCGGCTATGTTGGCCGGTGAATAGCTCACTAAACTCTGTCCCATCACGGATGGCTCCGTGCCATACCGGGATGAGTCCAGCCGGGCGTCTCTGGCTGCCCCTCCTGGCAATGACCAGGATGGTTTCCTCATCGCTGTCCCGCTGGTAAACAAATGTGTCATCTTCAACCAACAAGACCTGAAATCCCCCATCAACCAGGGCGGGGGAAGTGCGGCGCAAGTGGATCAGCGTTTTATAAACGGATAGCAACTCCAGGTCCCAAGTGGATTGATCCCAGGGCATACATTGGCGCGGATTCGCATCTTGATCACCCAGACCAATCTCATCTCCATAATAGACGGAAGGAACACCGGGATAGGTAAATAGCAGTACAACCACCAGGCGAAACATATCACGATTGCCACCCAACAGGGAAAGGGCACGGGGTGTATCGTGACTGCCAATCAGATTGAACTGTTGGGTTGCGATTGCCCAGGGGATGGCTGCTCTAAAAGCAGTCCAGCCATCCATGAGTGCTTGCGTGGTGATCGTGTTACCCGTGTTGATCCATTGGGCTTGGCCAGACACAAAGATTCTGACCGGATTGAGCCAGTCTCTAAGAGATAAAGCAAAGCCCGAGTAATTCATCACCCCATCCCAACTATTACCTTGTAAATGGTGCGAGGCATCGAAGAAATTTTCACCCATCAGGTATGCCTGGGGGTTCTCAGCTTTAACTGCCTGGCGAATGCCCCTGCTCACCTCCATCCCCAGCTGGTCTGCCCCCTGGCGGGCAAGCATATTGGCTACATCGATACGCCAGCCATCCGCTGAAAAGGGTGGACGCAACCAGTGACGGAATACCGAGTCCTGACCAGCATAGATCACCTCACGCAGGGCAGCTGAGCGATAATTCAGCTTGACCAGCGCACGCACACCCAGCCAGGTGGCGTAGTCATCGGGATGTTTGTGGAAGGTGAAGTATTCAGCTGTCGGTGCCGCCGCGTCTTTCAGGGCAGCCTGAAACCAGGGATGCATGATGCCACAATGGTTAGGGACGATATCCAAAATATATCGCATGCTGCGCTCGGTAAGTGCCTGGCGTAACGCTACCAATGCCTGGTTACCTCCCAGGTGTGGGTCCACGGAGAAATAATCAGTTACATCATAGCGATGGTTAGAAAAAGCAGTGAAAATCGGGTTGAGGTAGAGGGCATTCACACCAAGGTCTTCAAGATAATCCAAATGGGAGATAATACCAGCCAGATCTCCTCCGTAGAATTCGACCATAGCTGCGCGGCTACCTATGGCAGGAGGCTCGCCCCAGTGACGAGCTCTAGCCTTGTATCCGAAATACTCGTATTCACCATCTTTCACGTTATTGGTGGGATCTCCATCAGCAAAACGGTCAGGAAAAATCTGGTAAAACACCGACTGTTTAAGCCAATCTGGTGCCTGGAAATCTGCCAGCAGGCGGAAATCTTCTGCATCGGTTGGATTGAATGCATGCAAGCCACTTCCGTTATACCAATGTGTGCCGTTATCGCTTATGATCAGGAAGCGGTAAGCTGTCACTGGATTGTTGATTTGCAGCGAAGCACGCCACCAGCAACAGACATCAGACTGGTCAGACTTTTCAGGCTGGAGTGGTATATAAAGTTGCTCACCATCCGGGCAGGTACGCAATAATATCTGCTGGATAACAGCAGTCACGGAAGTACGCAGACGGATGGTCACCACATCACCTAAACGAGGCAGGATTGGAAACACATAGCGAGAAGAACCACTATGGTGAATTGAAGAAAGGCTGTTTGGATTTTCCATGGTAAAAAACCGGGTTGGATTGTATCATGAATGATGACCTTGTATTAGCTGGAGGCGCGCCACCGAAATATTGAGGGTATGATGCAATCTGGTAAAATTAATAGGCTGTTTACGAGTAACCTAGTCGGTTATTTAAACATTTTATGAGACATTAAATCATCCTAGGAGGAGTTTATGGAAATACAGGCCACTGATTTCAAACGCTGCACACTGGTGAAAACCAGTGGACGGATTGATGGTTCGAACGCACCTATCCTGGCGGAAACACTAAAGGGAATTACTGGCAGAGGGGTGCATAATATAGTTTTTGATATGAGTGAAGTGTCATTTGTAGCCAGTGCGGGTTGGTGGGTTTTAATCGATACCCAAAAAACCTGCAAACCCAGCGGTGAGCTGGTATTGGTAAAGGTTGAAAAAAGCATCAAAGATTCGCTCAACCTGGTCGGAATGGGATCATATTTCCGAACATACGATGATGTGACCGCTGCCGTAGGAGATTTTTAGCTAAAAAAATGCCCACCCAACGGTTTTCAAGTAGTCTAAATAATCTGGAGAAGATTTGCGATTACATCACGAAATGTGCTGAAGACGCTGGTCTTAATGAAGCAGAAGTTTACGCGGTTCAGCTGGCCGTAGATGAGGCATCCACGAACATTATCGAACATGGTTACGGGGAAGAATGCCCCAGCCGGATAGTTATCACCTGTGAAAAAATCGAGGATGGATTGAAGGTGGTTATTTATGATGATGCAAGACCTTTTAATCCATCATCGGTTCCAGAACCAGAGATAAATGTGTCATTGGATGAAATTAAACCGCGTGGGTTGGGAATGTACTTAATGCGTAAGATGATGGACGAGGTGCAATATCAGTCCAATCCGGATACAGGAAACACCCTGACCATGATCAAGCATCACACCAAGTGAAACCCTGCAATACAAGAAAAGTGCCCGCTAATTTAGATCTGGCGGGCAATTTATTTTATACCATTCTCCCTTCCCACGATAACCAGCGTAAGGTCATCGAAGCGTGGCGCATCTCCCACAAAATGATGTACTTTATCCAGGATACCCTTTTGGACTTCCTCGACAGACTTGCCGATATTTTTCTGAAAAGTGCTCAAAATCATTTTACGATCGATAAATTCTCCCGCATTATTTTGCGCATCTGTCACCCCATCTGTGTACATCAACATGATCTCACCCGGTGAGATCATAACCTCGCCTTGACTCCACTCATTTTCCTCATCGATGCCCAATGGCATTCCGGTATTCGCAAGTTTTCTAATCCCGTTATCCGTGCTAATCAAAAATGGTGGGTTGTGCCCGGCATTACAAAAGCGTAGCAATCCATTGTCAGGGTTTAGCACGGCGAAAAACACAGTGACGAAGAGATTAGCACGCGCATTACGCAGGATATGCTGGTTCACGGTTTTCATCACCAGAGCTGGCTCCTGGTGATGATCACTGGCAAAGGTACGAATCAACGTGCCACTTAACGCCATATATAACGCTGATCCGAGACCCTTATCCGCGACATCAGCAATCAGGATACCTAACTTGCCCTCAGGTAAATGGATAAAATCATAAAAATCACCCGCAATTTGCCGGGCAGGTTCCAACGTGGCTGTAAGCTGCCAGCCTGGAATGCTTGGGATGATTTCAGGCAAGAAACTAGCCTGGATAGAACGGGCGAGAGCAAGCTCTTGTAGTGTTTTTTGCATAGCAAGAGTTCTGGCATACTCATGCGATTGGTTGATTGCTGAAGCAACCTGCGCAGCCAATGATTGCACCGCGGGAAGTTGCCTCTGAAGTGCGCGAGAATCCCATGGAATCGTCATCATTTGTAATTCCACATAAATCTCACCGATTAGCCCACCACTAACCACATCTATGATGGGGCATAAAATGATGGGGCTAGCAGTATAAATAGAAGGGCTCCAAGGAACACGCTCTCTTGGCATCACAATTGTTGCTTCTGTTTTCAACTGCAACCATTTCCAGGCTTTTTCTTGTTCAAGTGACAGCGTGGCAGGCTCTTGTAGCAGGATGCCATTAGACTCAGTCCAGATCAAAATCTCACGTGAAGAGAACATGGTAGGGACATTTTTTTGAAGCACTGCAGGCAGCTCGGATCCATCCGGCGCACTGTCCAGGATGGCTCTTCCCAGTTTCTCCAATTGTTCAATCTGGCGGGATTGCTGGCGAGAATACTCCGCCGCCTGACTCAGCCTCTGAGCTAAGATGGCCACCAATATTAACCCAAGGATAATATAGATAAACTCCCAGAAACCTTGCTGAGCATAGATCCCAGCAGCTAAAATCCCAAAGGGGTTCGCCAGGGCTGGCAAGGAAAGTGCCAGAGAAAAGAAAGAAATGGCAGGTTGGGTAGGTGAATGCAATACATGCTTAAGCGCCCACACCACGTAAGCGACATACCCTGAATAAACCACAATGATTCCTAGAAATTGGACGATAATCGCCAGGAAAGCAGGAATAATGGAGTTAATTGAATAATCCATGATAGGGATTACCCCTCCCGCCCAGCGATAAACCACCAAAGCTACCAGGGTTGCCAGCAGATCTGAAGATACATCTGCCATAAACATCCTGCCCCGATTCCAATAAGACTGAGCCGAGCGATCACGAATGATGGAACGGGAAAAAATGACTGCATCCCAGAGAACCTTTAGCCATAAGGCGGTAGGACCCAACAGCAGGACAGAAGCCCACACAGCAATCCCATCCATGGCACCATCGGAATTGGCATATCCCCCTGTCCTGATCTCAGTAATAAAGAAGAAGCGTAAGCGGTTGAATATGTACAAAATTAACGCCATTAACAGGTAGACCGACCATTGTCTGCGGATGGATTCCCAATCTGATAACCTCACCAGCCAGATTAATCCGATGATTGCCATGGGCAAGGTATAGAGCAGTGTTAGCATGTCCGCGATTCCACTCATGCGTTGCTGCCCGCTCATATTCTTCAAATCAGGGCGTATCTTGATAATTAAACGATCAATTGTATTATTCATTTACCAGAAGTGTTTTGGTTTTATGACCAAACTAATCATGATTCTGTCAAACCCCTAAAATATAAAGCAATTAATACCAATATTGTCTAATTATTATACCGCATTAACTCTCGATCTAGGTTAGCCATGGATGAGCAAGAGTGAATAAAAAATCTGGCTGATATAGAACCAGCCAGATTTAAGCTGTTTACGCTCTGGTAACTTCAGAAGGTAAGAAGCACCGCTTTCGAGGCCAGATTCATCAACGGACCAGCGATGAGGGTCAGGAGTATCAACAGCACTGCGGTCGCAGCGGCAGTGAATTGCACCCAGAATTCGGTTCGGGCAACTGGCTCACCCTCGCGCATATACATGATGACGATCACACGCAGATAGTAGTATGCAGAGATCAATGTGGTGAACACGCCGATCAAAGCCAAACCCAGATAGCCTCCTTCGATCACCGTACGGAATAGGTAGAACTTTCCCATGAAACCCAGGGTCGGTGGGATACCTGTGAATGAGAGCATAAAGACCACCATTGAAGCAGCCAGTAATGGATATTTGCGCGCCAATCCGGCATAATCATCCAGTGCTAATCCCTGACCTTCCGCTTTCTCAAGCGCAATGACCACTGCCCAGGCTCCGAAGCTGGTTAAAGCATATGCCACCAGGTAGAATAGGGCAGCACTGATAGTGTTTGAGCTTACCGCACTATTCCCGTAAGGCACCAATGCCATTAAGATATAACCCGCATTGGCAATGCTTGAATATGCCAACAGACGTTTGATGTTGCTTTGAGCGATCGCCACCACGTTGCCAAGGAACATGGTCAGAGCGGAAACCACCCACAGGATCATGGTTAAGTTAGTTGAGAGGCTTGGAAAAGCTGAGACGAAGATGCGTAATAACGCTGCAAAGCCACCCGCTTTCGCACCAACAGACATGAATGCTGTAACAGCAGATGGTGCACCTTGATATACATCAGGAGCCCACATGTGGAAAGGCACCACGGCGACTTTAAAACCCAACCCAACCAAAATAAGGGCTGCCCCGATCGTAAGCAAAGGGATATCCGCCATTTGTGAGCTAATGGCACTAACGATAGCAGACAGGTTGGTTGTTCCTGTTGCACCGAATACCAGTGCTATCCCAAACACCACAAAACTGCCTGCAAAGGCACCAATCAGGAAATACTTGAGCGAGGCTTCTTCTGATTCCACCTTTGGGCGGGCAAAACCAGCTAATACATACAATGGGATGGAAAGGAGCTCCAAGGCCAGGAAAACCACGATCAGATCATTGGCTTGAGACATTAACATCATGCCACTGATTGAGAAAAGCATCAGAGTGTAATACTCACCGCGTTCAATCCCCACTCGCTTGATGTAATCATATGCCAGGGCAATCCCGACCAGGCCACTACTCAAGAATAGTATATTCAAGAAAGACGAGAAACCGTCGTAGATCACCATACCACTAAAGCCAGAAGAAGCCTTCCCGAAATGGGTCACCGATAACCCAATACTGAAGAGCAATCCCAAGGCAGCCAGCAAGGCTGTCCATCCCTTGTGACCTTTAGGAATGAACAGGTCCACCAGGACCAAAACACATGCCCAGGCAATTAATACTGCGAGGGGAAGGATTACAGCCATGTTTTGGAATAGATCAGATAATGTCATTCCTCAGTCTCCTGCCATCCGTCTGCACAAAAACCCTTTCCTGAATAAAGGCAGATTAGCTCAATGAACCCACATTGCCAATACAGTGAAACTATACTCACGGCAAACCTGCCGTAGCAGCGGTCTGGATGATATTTACCAGCTTATCTACTGCCGGACCCATGATGGTAAAGAATGGTTTTGGATATAGCCCAATCCAGAAGATAAAGATCAATATGGGAGCTATGGTGAGGATTTCACGCCAGCTGATGTCTTTTAACTTCTTGTTTTCTTCCTTGTCCAGAGATCCCAAGAATAATTTTTGGAACATAAACAACAGGTAAATAGCAGCCAAGATAATACCAGCTGCAGCAAAACCAGCAAACCATGGAGAGATATACGTTGAGCCGAATGCACCAAGCAAGATGGTGAATTCACCGACGAAACCATTCAGACCTGGCAACCCCATTGAGGATAAGGTAACCACCAGGGTGAGGGCAGCATAAACTGCCATCACTTTCCACAAGCCACCAAAGGCATCCATCTCACGGGTGTGGCGTCGTTCGTAAACCATGCCTACAATAAGGAATAAGGCTCCCGTGCTCAACCCGTGGTTAACCATTTGCAGGATGCCACCTTGAATTCCCTGGGCATTCAACGCAAACAAACCTAACATAACAAATCCCAGGTGGCTCACCGAGGAATAAGCCACAAGTCTTTTTACGTCTTTCTGAGCATAGGAGACAGCTGCTCCATACAGGATACCGATGGTCGCCAGGCCCGCCATCCAGGGAGCCAGCTTAATCGCAGCATTGGGAAATAAGGCTAAGTTAAACCTCAGAAAACCATACGTACCAAGTTTAAGCAATACACCTGCCAGAATCACAGAACCAGCGGTTGGAGCTTCAGTATGCGCATCCGGTAGCCAGGAATGTAAAGGCCACATGGGGACCTTGATGGCAAAAGCTGCGGCAAACGCCAGGAATAGCCAGAACTGGATATTAGCCGGAATGCTGCCTTTGGCGATAAGCTCGGTAACCGAAAAAGTACCTTGATTGATCCCCAGCCACAGAATCGCCAGTAACATGAGGATGGAGCCCGCCATCGTGTATAAGAAGAATTTTATGGCCGCATACATCCGCCGTGGGCCACCCCACATGCCAATAATGAAATACATCGGAACCAGGCTGAATTCCCAGAAAATATAGAACAGGAATAAATCCATGGCCACAAAAACGCCCACCATACCCAATTCTAATAAGAGGAAGAAAATCATGAATTCTTTCACCCGGTCTTCAATTGCATCCCAGGTGGAAAGGATCGAAAGTGGAGTTAAAAGAGTGGTGAGCATGACCAAAAGAACACTCAAGCCATCCACACCCAGGTGATAATGGATATCCCAATTAACAAACTGGAACCACGGGACATCAATTTCCATTTGGATGTCTGGGTTGCTGGTTTTGAAATAGGTCAACATGACCACGGATATAGCGAAGGTGGCGATTGAGGTCAGCAAGGCAACCCAACGAATGGCATTCTTCCATTCAGGTTTCAAGAACAGGATCACCAGGACGCCAATAATGGGCAAAAAAGTTGTCAGGGTAAGTGGATGGAGTAATAAGTACATATCGGTTCCTCGGTAGCAAAGTAACATTTCGCGGTTTGAAAATGCCCGCGATTTATCCTAAACGAATGATCAAATAACCAATTATAAAGATCACACCGATAAAAATAGACAGTGCATAATTTCGTACGAATCCAGATTGAATTTTCCGCATCTGGGCTGCCAGCTCTTTGAAACCATCGCCGAGGAAATTGGCAATGCCATCAATGAATCCCAAATCAATCGGGCCGGAAAGCAGGCGGGTGACCCCTTTGAAACCAGCGGCCAGGATTTTATCGTGGAAGAAATCATGCCAGAAATCCCAGTCCACTTTCTCGGCCAGGAAGGTGGAAAGCCATTGATATGGCTTGACCACAATATACCCGTAGATCTCATCCACCCAGTATTTATTTTCAAGTAATGTGAAGACTGGTCCCAGGGTAGGACGAAGCGGGTCATCAGCGCGCTTGATTATAGGTAACCTTTCCATCTCTTTTGTCCGCATCATATATACATACCAGGACAGGCTGAGGGCTGCCATCACCAGTACGGTGGAGAGGATGGAGACGGTTATATTAAAACCTCCAGCAGCTTCACCAGCAGAAACGCCCTCAGTAACAGCCTGAATGGTGTGTTCAAGCCAGGTGGTGAAAGCATGGAAAGTTGGGAAATTAATAAAGCCACCTGCGAAGGAGAGGATTGCCAAAATGATTAACGGAATGGTCATCACTGCCGGACTCTCACTCGCATGAGCAGCAGGTTCAGTGCGGGCTTTTCCGAAAAACACCATCAAAATCTGACGACCCATGTAGAAAGCAGTGAAGAATGCCGCGATCAACAATAACCAATACACGGCAGGATTCAAAATGCTTGCCTCTGCTAAAATCTCATCCTTCGACCAGAAACCTGCCAGCGGTACAAGCCCTGAAAGTGCCAATGCGGCCACCAGATAAACCCAAAAAGTAGTTTTCATACGGTTACGCAGACCACCCATGTTGCGCATATCCTGCGGGTCGAAATGCGCTTCGTGTTTCATACGCTTTTTCAGGGCGGGGTCATTTTCCACGATGTGCTCTCCACGTTCAACTCCCTGGATGACTGAGCCAGCACCAAGAAAGAGCAGGGCTTTGAAAAAGGAATGCATCACCAGGTGGAACATGCCGGCGGTAAATGCTCCCATACCCACCGCGGCCACCATGTAGCCCAGCTGGCTGATGGTGGAATAAGCCAGCACCTTCTTGATATCAAACTGGGCAACTGCAATGGTGGCGGCGAACAAAGCCGTTGCCCCACCTACGATTGCAACCCAGTTTTGGGCCACCGGAACCAGGGAGTAAATGGCATGCGATCGGGCAATCAGATAGACACCCGCAGTGACCATAGTGGCAGCATGGATCAGTGCTGAAACAGGGGTAGGACCTGCCATCGCATCTGGCAGCCATACGTAAAGTGGTAGCTGGGCTGATTTACCGGTCACACCCAGTAACAAAAAGAGGGTAATCGCCAGGATAACCCCAGGAGGTGCCTGTTTGGCTAGAGTTGCCACTGTATCAAAGTCAAAGGAAAAGACCCCATTGGCTGCCAGTGGTTGGAGGTATTTGAACATCAGGAAGGCAGCAATCATGAAGCCAAAATCACCAATCCGGTTGGTGATGAAAGCTTTTTTACCTGCCAGGGCGTTGCCAATGCCATCTTTGCCCTTTTCGTACCAAAAACCAATCAACAGGTAAGAACACAACCCTACACCTTCCCAGCCAATGAACATCATCATGTAATTGTCAGCACTGACCAGAATCATCATGGTGGCGATGAAGAGATTGAAAAACACAAAAAAGCGGCGGAAACGACCAGGATCAGCATTGAGTCGCACATCATTGTGCATATAACCAACTGCGTAGATATGGATCAATGTGCCAACTCCACCAACCACCAGCATCATGGTTACTGAAAGCGTATCCACCCGGAAACCCCATGCTAACTGCAGGTTGCCTGCGGTGATCCAGTCAAGATAGGGTACGAGCACCCCCTCAGGTCGACCAATCAAAGCCAATCCGAGCAACACCGCCACTCCAAATGAAAGTCCAGACGCCAGGCAAGCAATTGCCCCGATGGCCTTTTCACCCATCCGACCACCAAAAATGATATTGATCAACAAACCGATGACTGGGAAGAGGACCACAAAGGGCACGAGGTAGAAAAATCCTCCCGTATTGGCTGCATTTAATAACATGGTGTATCTCCGTTACCCTGGTTAACCTTTTAATGTGTTGATCTGGTCTACATCAATACTATCTTTGGTGCGGAAGATGGTCATAATCAGTGCCAAGCCGATGGCAACTTCCGCTGCTGCTACGGTCATGATAAAAAAGACAAAAATCTGCCCACTCATCGCCTGCCAATAACGGGCGTAGGCTACGAATGCCAGGTTGGCTGCATTGAGCATCAGCTCCACCGACATGAAAATGACAATTGCATTACGCCGAACAAGCACGCCCAAAGCTCCTATAATAAACAGGATAATTGCAAGACCAAGGTAATAATAAATGGGAAGCATAATCTCTCTCCGTTACTTTTTTTCGCTTTTAGTCAACACGATTGCACCAATCATGGCTACCAGCAATAAAACCGAGGTAACTTCAAATGGTAGTAAATAACTGCTGAACAACTCAGTGCCAACCAGGCTGGGGCTACCAAAACCTTGAGGTAACTGAGCCGTGACTGGGGGAAGCACTCCTCGTTGACCTAAAAGGACATATGTGGCTTCCAATAAGAGGATGACAGCCAGTGCAATTGCTAACGGTCGTTGCCATTGGATCGTCTGAGTCTGACCAGCCCTCTCAGCTCCAAGGAGCATGATCACAAACAAAAACAACACCATGATCGCTCCGGTATATACGCTCACCTGAGCCACGGCGATAAAAGGAGCATCCAGCAACAGGAAAAATATGGCGATGGTCATAAAATTCATCACCAGGAATAAAGCTGAATAAATCGCATTGCGGCTGATGAGCATCCCCAGAGCAGAAACGATAGCGACAAGAGCCAAGATGAGAAAGATGAGAAAAGGAAGCAGTTGTGGTGTCATAATCTCTAATTACTCTCCGGGAGTCAATCCTGCGGATTTTCCATCACCGGTATTGAACGGTCGAATGAATGGGGTGGCACTTTTTGAGGTGTAGGTTTCCCACCCGCCGGAACAGGGTCGATCAGCATTTCCTTGGTATAAATCGCCTGGCGGCGGTCAGTAAACGACAGCTCATAGTTATCACCTAATGTGATTGCCTCTGTGGGACAGGCATCTTCACAGTAACCACAAAAGATACAACGCAACATATTGATCTCATATGTGCTGGCATAACGTTCACCCGGAGAGTAACGTTCTTCATCCGTGTTTTCAGCAGATTCGACGAAAATCGCATCAGAAGGGCAAGCAGCTGCACATAAGGAACAACCAATGCATTTTTCCAATCCATTCTCATAGCGGTTTAAGGTATGCCGTCCTTTAAAACGGGTATGAACCGGACGTTTGGTTTCAGGATACTGGATCGTCACCGGCCTTTCAAACATCTGCCGGAAAACAGTCCACAAACCACGGCTTAATTGCACAATAAACATACCATTAACCTCCCCTCAGCACGGTGATTATTGCGGCGATTAGTATATTGAGAAATCCTAAGGGGAGCAGCACTTTCCAGCCAAAGGCCATTAAGCGGTCATATCTGAAGCGAGGAAGGGTTGCTCGAATCCAAATGAATAGGAATAACATAAATATAGTTTTTATAAACAGGTAGATCGGACCTAACCAGGGGATTTGATTTACAAAAGGCCCAATATAGCCACCTAAGAATAGCGTGGACGCAATCATACTCATGGCGATGATCTTGATATATTCAGCCATGTAGAACATGGCAAATTTCATCCCAGAATATTCTGTGTGGTAACCCGCTGTTAGTTCATGTTCGGCTTCGGGCAGATCGAAGGGAGAACGATTGGTCTCTGCTAAACTGGCGATGAGAAAGAGGATAAATCCTAAAGGCTGCGAAAGGTTCCAAACAATCCAGCCGAGGATGCCATGGGTTCCCTGAGCCTGGACAATATCCACCAGACTCATCGAGCCAGCGAGCAACGTTACAGAAACAAAAGATAATCCAAGTGCTAATTCGTAGGAAATCATCTGGGCGGTCGAGCGTATACCTCCCATCATGGCATATTTGTTATTGGACGACCAACCTGCCAGCACAATACCATACACCGAAATAGACGCAACCGCACCAAGATATAGGATGGCAACATTCACATTGGCCAGATACAGGGGTATTTGATAACCGAACAGGGTTATCATCCCTCCCCATGGCACGACTGCAGTGATGATCAGGGCAGGGATAACTGTGATCACAGGAGCTAACATGAAAAGTAATCGATCTGCATTAATCGGCGAGAATTCTTCTTTGAAAATTAATTTAACGCCATCTGCCACCGGTTGCAAAAGCCCCAGAGGTCCGGCACGGTTTGGACCAATGCGGGTCTGCATGCGCGCCAGCACTCTACGCTCATAATATGTCACATAGGCAAATCCGGCAGTCATAACGGCTAAAATGAGCACTGATTTGATGATGTATTCAATAAGTAAGGCAACCGTCATGCAGACCTCGTTATATAATCGTTTCTATGCCAGTTTTCTTAGTTTTCCTGTTCAACAATCCTGATTTCAATCGCGGTGGGTGACATAAGAGGTATCCCCAGGCTGCGGGGGATGAGCCCCACACCCACAGGAACTTTTTCATTGATATGCAACTCAGCCTTAACCTGCATCGTATCCAGGGTGAATTGCAGCTGTGTTCCTGCAAAGAGGTTCAATCGCTGGGCATCCTGCGGATGCAATGCAATATACGCCTGGGGAATGTGCCGATGCAACAGCATGCTGCGAGATACTGTTTCTCCACGATCATATAGTATGGTGACCGGCACTGCCAACAGCATACCTTCAGTTTGGTTCGCTTCTGGCAGCTGAGGCCAGGTAAGCGGTGGAATTTGTGAAGGCAGAGATAGCTGTACACCCAACCCCTGAGCATTGGCATAGGAGGTGCCTCCATAATACACATCCTCGCGTCCGATGATCGGCCACTGCTCGGTGACTTGTGCTAACAGACGGTAATTCAAACCATTAAATGCAGGCACTTTAGCTGCCAGGCGATTGAAGATGCGCAGAGGAGTTGATTCCAGCTTCACCCCAATCAGTTCCCCAATGGAAGCGGTAATGGCATAGTCTGCTTTATATTCGGGATGCAACACTCCCGGGTAAAATCGTTGCACACGACGCTCGCCGTTGGTAAAGGTGCCCTCACGCTCGGTAAATGGCTGGGTAGGTAACACGACATCTGCCAATTTCGCCGTTTCTGTCAGGAACAGATCCTGCACAACCACAAATCCAGCCTCACGGACCGCATCTGCTATCGAGGGAATATCACCGACTGGATCAGCCCCGGCAATATAGACGGCTTCATATTGTTGCAGGGCTTCCTTAATTTCAGATAAAGGTTGGTAACCCATTTCCCAGGCACCCTGGTCATTCGCGCGTGGCCAAACCCCGATCAGTCCATTATTGGTCTTGGCGACGTGATTGGTGACAATCAGCAAATTGGCACAGGCCTGGGCCAGGGCTTGAGAAGCCTGCAGATCGATCCCTTCACTGCCATAAAATACGATCAGGTTTTCAGCAGATGAAATCACCTCTGCCGCGGCTTTCACCGATTCACCACCAGTTTGTAGCTTGGGTGCCTTGGGGAAATTCTGTTTGGCTGACAAGGCATTGATGATTGCCAGGATGGTAATGGCTTCCGAACCATAGGGGTAGCGTATCACCTGGCTGGTATACCGTTCAAGTTTAGTGTGACGGGGGTTGGCGACAATCAATGTAGCACCGCGTTCAGTTGCCTGTTTAACCCGCAAAAACCAGATGGGCGCTTCTTCCTGTAAATCGGAAGCTACTACCAGGATCACAGAGCCTTTGCCAAGGTCGGATAGATTGGTGCCTTTTCTAACACCCAACTGAGCGACCAGATCCCCACCTGCCATGTGAGTGTAAAGGGTGGATGTGCCACCCACTCCATTGGCAAGTTCTCTCAGGTTGAACAGATCTTCATTAGAAAGTCGCCCACTGGCGAGAGCCAGCAAGCTCTTCCCAGCATGGAGGAAGTTTTCTGCAACATAGCTCAAGACTTCATCCCAGCCTATCGATACCAGCTCTCCGTCGCGTCGTACCAAAGGCTGAGTCAGCCTGTCCTTGCTCTCTGTGTAGTGATAAGCAAAGCGACCCTTATCGCATATCCAAATCTCATTGACCGATTCATTTTGGCGCGGCATGATACGCTTAATGGCGATCTCGCCATCCGACCTGGCTTCGCGACGCAGATTTATACTCAGGTTACAACCCACTGGGCAGTGAGAGCAAATAGATGCGGTGGTGCAAAGCTCCCAGGGTCGGGCGCCAAAGCGGAAGTCCGTGGTGGTGAGAGCACCTACCGGGCAAATATCGGTGGTATTGCCAGAAAAATAGGAGGCAAATCCCGGCTCAGAGGAGGTGAAGATCTGGATATTACGCCCCCGGTTTTTGAAAGCAATTACCGGATCATCCACGATATTTTCCTGGAAGCGTACACATCGCCCACACTGGATGCAGCGCTCACGGTCCAGATAAATTAAATCTCCCAAGGGAAATTTTTTCGCCAGGTGGCATTTTTCATCGTAGATAAAGCGCGATTGCCCGGGGCCATGACGCATGGTCAGGTTTTGCAGGGAGCATTCGCCTCCTTTATCACATACGGGGCAATCCAATGGATGAGAAGTTAGTAGGAATTCCAGGATATTTTTACGTCCTTCTACAGGCTTGGGCGTCGTGCCAAGTACCACCATACCCTCAGAAACAAGGGTGGAACAGGCAGTTTCAAGCTTGGGTCCAAATTGAAGCTTGGGCGATCCATCTTCTTCCAAGACTACTTTCCCTGTAGTTCGGTCAACTACCGGGCGTCCGATCTCCACCAGGCATTGCCGGCACATCCCCACTGGTTCCATTTTGGGGTGATAACAAAAGACAGGTATATCGATGCCGATTTGCTTGGCGGCATTCACGATCAGCGTGCCTTCAGGCACGGTCACTTGTTTTCCATCAATCGTTAGGCTAACCATATTTTTCGTAGGCATATCGACAATAAAATCCTATGCTTTGGTCTTGGCAGTGCTGGCCTCAAAATCTGCCTGGAAACGTTCAATCCCTGATAGTGGGGCTTCTATAGAGAATTCTCCTAATGCGCACAGGCATTTCCCTTTCATCTGGTTTGCGACGTCGTGTAGAAGTTCCACATCTTGCATTGTAGCTTCACCATGACTGATGCGCTCGGTTAAGTGCATCATCCAATAAGTACCTTCTCGACATGGTGTACATTTACCACACGATTCATGCTGGAAGAAATGGACGGTTTTATTGATCACCCAGGGAATATCGAAGGTATCATCTATCACGATAACCGAGGCCGATCCCAGTTGTGCACCCAGCTTCTGCAGGCTCTCATAATCCATGGGAGTATTCAACGCTTCATCGTTGGCAACGATCAAAGATGATGAAGCCCCAGCAGCCATGATGGCTTTGATTTTATGCCCACCGATAATGCCCCGGCCATGATCCATGATCAGCTCGCGGAAGGTTGTCCCAAGGGGCAGCTCGTAATTTCCAGGGCGATTGACGCACCCCGAAAGACTGAATATTTTCGGGCCTGGGCTTTTTTCGGTGCCGATGCTCTTATACCAGACAGCACCGCGGTCGATGATGATCGGCACATTGGAAAGTGTCTCAACGTTATTGACAATGGTTGGCTTATTATAGACACCCACCGATGGAGGGAACGGTGGGCGTAAACGCGGTTGACCCAACTTGCCCTCCAATGAATCGAGTAAGGCAGATTCTTCTCCGCAGATATAAGCCCCAGCTCCCAGGTGGGTATGTAAGCGGATGGAAATGTCTCTGCCAAACAACTTATCTCCCAGCAGACCTGCCGTTTCCATTTCAGCAATACATTGGTCCAGTCTATGGGCAATGGGCCAAAATTCTCCCCGCAGGTAAATATAGGCATTGTTGGCTTTAACCGCATAAGCGCAGATTGCTACCCCTTCCAGGAATTGGTAGGGGTTGCCTTCCATGATCTCTCGGTCTTTGAAGGTACCAGGTTCAGATTCATCAGCGTTGGCAATGACATAATGAGGCCAATTGTGACCATCGATGAAGGACCACTTCATCCCGGTGGGGAAGCCAGCACCACCACGTCCACGTAAACCAGCTTCTTTTACCTCCTTGGTTACGTCATCTGGGTCCATGCTGGTAATGGCTTTTTGAAGCGCGCTGAAACCCCCGTTTTTTCGGTAAGTTTCGAGCTGGTCCAGTCCAGGGATATCGCGATGACGAAGGAGGATGTATTCTGCCATGTTGGTCATCCTTGTCTTAGCTTATTGATCACTTCTAACGCACTCTCGACTGTCTGGTTCTCATGATATTCAAGCCCATCCGGACCTTCCACCTGGAACAGCGGAGCTTTATCACAGCCTGCCAGGCATTTCACCGCTTCAACCTTGATTTTTCCGTCGGGAGTGACCTCACCTACCTTGATCCCCAGATTTTCACATAATTTTTCCAGGAATTGCTCTGCTCCTCGCATTGCACAGGGTAAATCAGTACATACCTGAATCTGATATTGACCAGATGGCTGATCATGGTAGAGGGTATAAAAACCAATCAATGAGGCAACATCGGTTGTGCTTATTTCACAAATTTCAGCAATTTGTGCTATCGCTTCCTTGGTTATATAACCGTATTCACGCTGGGCAAGATACATCAACGGCATGACTGCTGAGCGTTTACCAGCCTTATTGGCAGGATATTTAGAAAGGATAGTCTGAATTTCATTGGGATATTTTTCGAGCAATGTATTCACCGGTCACAATCTCCAAGGACGATATCGATGCTACCAATAATCGCAACCAGGTCAGGCAACAGGTGACCTTTGGCCATTATTGGCAAGGCTTGAACGGCGAGGAATGAAGGCGTACGCATGTGTACCCGATAAGGTTGGTTCCCGCCGTTACTTTCAAGATAATAACCCAGCTCACCTTTGGGCGATTCCACGGGTTGGTAAACTGCCCCTTTGGGAACATTGAAACCTTCTGTCCATAATTTAAAGTGATGGATGACAGCTTCCATACTAGTCCCAAGCTCAGCCCGAGGTGGCGGAATATATTTGCGGTCATTGGAGCGGAATGGGCCATATGGCAGTTTATCTAATGCCTGCTGAATTATTCGCAGCGATTGGCGCATTTCTTCCATGCGTACCAGGTAGCGATCGTACACATCCCCATGGGTACCTGTGGGGATGATGAAATCGTATTGTTCATAACCCGAGTAGGGTTGGGCTTTGCGTACGTCATATGCCAGCCCGGAACCCCGTATAATCGGACCAGTTTGAGATAAAGCGATAGCTTTATCAAGGGAGATTTTGCCAATATTCCGCGTACGCTCGAGCCAGATAGGATTCTTGGTCAATATCGTCTCATATTGCTTGATCCGTTCTGGAAACATACGTAAGAAACGGCGAACGGCGATCTCAAAACCCGCAGGGATATCCCGCCACAAACCTCCTGGGCGGAAATAAGTGGTCATCATGCGCTGTCCTGAACACATTTCTTTAATATCCAGGATGGTCTCACGCTCGCGGAAACAATAAAGGAATACCGATTGGGCCGCCAGATCCAGGGCTTGTGTTCCCAGCCATACCAGGTGATTGGAGAGGCGTTCTAATTCAACCAGGATGACTCGCACAGCCTGGGCACGTGGAGGCACATCCAACCCTACCAACTTTTCGATTGCCAGACAATAAGCCAGGTTGTTACCGGTATTGTTGAGGTAATCCGTACGGTCTGTCATCACTTCTGCCTGCAACCAGCGCTTGGCTTCCATGTTTTTCTCAATCCCGGTATGCAAGTAGCCGATGTCTGGAACACAGTTGATAATTACTTCACCATCCAGCTCGAGTAATAGACGAAGCACACCATGCGTGCTGGGGTGTTGTGGACCCATATTCAGCAGCACTGTCTCCCCTTTTAAAGCCCGTTCTGAAACCAGCTGCTTGAGTTCAGGATAATTAATTTCGATAGGCTCTGCCATAACTCTTAAGCCTCTTCATAGCGACCATGATGCTTCCGCTTATCTATCTCATCAAAATTAAAGGTAAATTGCGGCTCTTCATATCCCAACGGATAATCTTTTCGTAATGGATGCCCCTCCCAATCATACGGCATCAGGACACGGCGGAGATCAGAATGACCATCAAATTTGATGCCGAACATATCCCATACTTCACGTTCGTGCCAGTTGGCTCCCTGATAAACACCTTCTACTGTAGAGATGGATGGATTATCACCATTCAATGGGACCC